>JANLXT010000277.1:0-4117 GCA_031365225.1 candidate division FCPU426 bacterium | reverse complement strand
GTATAGGCCAAGATTCCCGTGCCAGTATTAAAGATCAGGTTACTCGAAGCATTCGTTGCTTGTCCTAAGTTTCCGGCCACACCGCCGTTACCAATCGTCGCGACGCTGATCGTGCCGCCGCTGATGGTAGTAACTCCAGTAAAGGTGTTTACGCCAGACAACGTTACAGTTCCCGATGTGGTTTTATTTACGGCGACAGTCCCCGCCATGATTGCACTGATTGTTCCGGCGGCCAGAGCGTATGTGCCACCAGCCGCGGTAATCGTCCCAGCGCCAATCACACTTCCGCTGGTGAGCGTGAGTGTCGTGATCGTATCGGTATTCGACTGAATATCGAGCGTCCCGCCCGCGACCGTCACCGACTGCGCATCAGCAATGATGTTACTTGCGCCATACTGTAGTGTACCGGCCGAAATGGTTGTCAAAGCCGAGTAGGTATTCACTTTTGTCATACTAACCGTTCCGCCGGTACTTTTGTTAACGGCGACTGCACCGGTGAGAATTGCGCTGATCGCGCCGCTATAAATCGTGTAGCTTGTTCCCTGCAAGGATTGTGGGGTGCCATTAGAATCCGTGATCGTCCCGCTCCACAGTTGGACCGTCCCAATGACGTCCAAATTCCCATTGATATCAAAGGTCCCCCCGGCCACAATCAGGTTCGGCGCTACCAGGGTCGTGGTGGCGGCATATTTGAACGTCCCAGCATTCACTTGAATTAATCCGGTATTGAGATTCGTACCGGTTACGGTCAACGTCCCCGCATCCCATTTTGTAATGGTGGCGGCATTCGCTGGGAAAGCAGTTGAGAACGTCGTGTTCCCGCTCCCGCCGACCACAAAGTTAAAGGCGCCGGATGGTGCACCGGAGAATGTGAGCGTCCCCGCACCGGTGTTGATGATCCGCGCCGCCGCGCCAAGTGCGATCGTGCTAAACGTATTGGTTGAGGCTGAGTTCGAAATGAGCGCCCCGCCGTTCTTAAGACCTGAACCGTTCAACGTGATACCTTCATTCGAACCAGCACCGGCGTTGTTTATTTGAAACGTGCTGGTATCGAATACTGCCCCTGCTGATACCGTAACACCGCCAGCATTCGTGCCAACTGGAGAGTTTGTCCCGCCGCCAGAAGCTGCAAGTTGCAACGTGCCGGTGCTCACTGTAATTGCGCTAGCCGATGTATTTTGACCGGTCAGAGTCAGGACACCTGAGCCTTCCTTGGTGAGCGGCAATGTCCCCGACCAGATGCTACCAGAGCCTTGTGTGATATTGCCGATAGTTGCTAGGGTCATTGCGACCGCCGCACCAGTCCCGATACTTCCATTGAGATTGAGCGTTCCACTACCGGCATTGAGAATACGAGAGGCGGTTGCGCCCTGAGTGATCACCGCAATAATGGTCGTCGTACTTCCGGAGTTATTGTAGATCGCGCCGCTGTTGGCAATGCCTGTCCCGTTCACTGTGATCGGTTCCGCCGGCGCTAACGAATACCCGCCCAGATCAAGCACAGCGCCACTAGCGACCGTCGTTGCGGCGGCGGTTGTTCCAAGCGCAGAGTTTGTCGATCCCGCTCCGCCAAGTTTCAGAACACCGTTAGTAATGGTGGTCACGCCTGTGTAGTTACTTTCGCCAATAACCGTCCAGGTGCCTAGATCATTTTTTACGAGAATACCGGCGGTCGAAAGGTTAATCGGTGACGTCAATGATCCATCCCCCGCACCACGTAACGTCAAGGTAAACCCAGTACCCGTCATGTTACCGGAATTGGTCAGCGAGATGTTGCCGTAGTCGGAATAGATTGACGCCGACGCGGCGAGTGTGACCAGTCCGTTATAGGTAACCGACGCGGACATGGTATTTAAGATTGCGCCCCTAGCGTTCGCCGTAAGTCCTGCTCCGTTAATCGAGACTGCGTCCGCCGTGGTTGCAGTCAGGGTGTATCCATTCAAATCAAGCGCCGCACCGCTCGACACAGTGGTAGTGCCGGCATTTGTTCCAAGTGGCGTATTTGTTGCGCCGCCAACCGCACCCAGCTTGATTGTCCCGGCAGTATCCAAGGTTGATCCTGTGTACGTACTACTTCCAGAGAGTACGAGCAAACCCGTACCGCTTTTCGTCAGTGAGGTGCTGGCACTCGTGATGACCGCAGAAATAACGACATCATCTTCGAGAAGCGTGCTGTCGGCGATACTTAAGGTTGCAGCCGTTGGCACCGCGAATGTACCTGTTACAAGTGAACTAAGGTTTGCATTCGCCACCGTCGTGAACGTACCGGTCGTCGTTAATGTTCCCGCTCCAGATTTCGCCGTACCGGCGGTCATCGTAATCGCCCCAACGGAGTCAGAGTTGCCGTTTAAATCAAATGTTCCACCAACGACAGTAACTGGACCAGTGCTAATAACATCATTCGCACCTTCCGCCAGGGTGGCTTTTGTAGTGACACCATTGCCGTTAGTAACAAACGTCGTACCAGTATAGGTGTTTGTCCCACTGAGTGTAATTGTTGAAGATCCACTGACGACGAGGTTGCCAGAAGAAGAGTTTCCGATTTTGGCTGAAATCGTACTGTTGGCATTCGCTAATACTGTCAGATCAATAGCGTTCGTCGTAGCGATAGTTGTATTTGCACCGGCAATATTGTTCGCCGACAACACCAGAACATTTCCGGATACTCCGGTGCCTGTCGCGGAAGTGGTAATGGTCTGCGCCGATCCAGGGTTCGTTATGCCTCCGCCGTTGATAATAATTGAGTTGATTGTCGAAGTGGCCGCCGCAGTATCAGTAGTAATTTTTACGTTTGCGTTAGCCGTTGCAAAGCTGTTGGATACATACTCACCAGAAGTTAATAAACGCAAACTTGTTGATGAGTCAGTTGGCGGCGTATAGGTCACCATGTCTGTACCTGTGCCGGTCAGCGAGCTATCTCCATACACGCCCTTCATAATGCTCACCGTTGTGGTTCCAGAGTTACCGCCGCCGCCGTTCAGCGTCGGGGCAGTCGTAAACTTAATCGTCGACACGTTCGCTGCTGCAGTTGCACCAAGGCTCGTGCCTCGGAAAAGAACTGTGGCACCATTCGTACGGCTCCAGCCTGGGTTGGTTCCCATCGTCAGGGTCGTACCCCCTCCCGCACCAGGGGTAACCGTCACAATATTATGTCCCGCCGCAAACGCAAGTTGTCCAATTGTTTCGGTCGTTGCCCCACTGGCATTCCCCTTAAAATTAAAGTTACCGCCATTCATGGTCAGTACCAGCGTATCAAGGATACGGCTAGCCACAGCTGTCGCCGAGTTATCAAGTGTTAGTGTTCCACCCAAGTTGACCGTAATAGCTGTCACACTGACTGCACTCCCCGAACCGCTGATCTGCACTTCACCAGCGTTGATGGTCAACGTACTAGAAATTGTTTCCACGCCGGTGATGTTTACATTGCTGGCCGTGTTTTTTGTGACCGCAACTGCACCGGTAATGATGCCGCTAATTGTTCCGCTCTCAAGCGTGTAGGCAGTTCCCGTCAAAACTCCAGATGATCCGCCAATCGTTCCATCGACCAGCGTCACCGTTCCAACTGTGTCGGCAAACGTAGCCATATCTAGTGTCCCGCCGTTAATCACCACGTTCGGCGCAGCGAGTGAACTGGCGACACCTTCTGCTAACGTCCCTGCGTAGATCGTGACCTGACCGGTAAATGTTTGGGCAAACGTGATGGTGACTGTTCCGGCTCCATCCTTAACGAACGTACCTGAGCCGGAGATAGCCGCGGTACTGAGCGTGAAGTTACCAGCCCCGCCAAATCGTCGTTCAAAGTTTCCCGAATCGGCGCCACTGAGCGTCAATGCACCTGCTCCGGAATTCGTCACCCGTGAATCGGACTGTAAAACACGCGTACCATTATAGGTAATGCCACTTCCACTATTATTGACTAACGCCCCGCCATTACTAATCCCAAAACCGTTTAGGTTAATGGTTTTCACGATATTCGTCTGGGCAAAGCCATTCAGATCGACCACGCCCCCGCTGTAGACGGTAATGGCACCGGTATTGCCGAGCGGGCCTGAGCCAACCGCATCGGCCACGCCGTGCTTGAGGGTGCCCTGATAAATAGTCACCGTTCCGGTAAACG
>JANLXT010000263.1:0-19831 GCA_031365225.1 candidate division FCPU426 bacterium | reverse complement strand
TTTCCGAAACCATTCCGAGGATACGATGCGATTATCGCCACTTCAACAATATGGCCGGCGTGGCTTGACCCCGCGGGCGCGCCGCGCCAACGCGACGCCGACCACCATCCGAAGCATCAGTGAGAGCGAGGGCTTGTCGACGGCCTACGTTGGCAAGCTGATGTTCTTGATGCAAAAAGGCGGCTTGGTGCAAGCCACGCGCGGTGTGCAAGGTGGCTATGTGCTGGTCAAGAGCCCGGACGAAGTGACCTTAGACCAGGTCTTTGCGGCTTTGGATCCCGGTGGGCTTGAGGATGTCTGCGAAAAATTTACCGGCTTAGAAGCGCAGTGTGTGCATAACGGCAACTGTTCAGTGAAGCGCATGTGGGATGGCCTGAGCGGCCACTTGCAGTCGTATCTGCGGGGCATCACCTTGCGCGACCTAAGCGGTCAAGTAGGACAGCCCCTAACACCCCCCCGCCCCGTGGCGGTCTAGTTTGTTCAACCTGATGAGAGGAACGTTATGAGTGAGATCTTGTTAAAGATTGAGGGCCTGCACGTGAACGTGGGTGAAAAAGAGATCCTCAAAGGTGTGGACCTCGAAGTACGCGCTGGTGAGATCCACGCGCTGATGGGCCCCAATGGATCAGGCAAGTCCACGTTGTCGAATGCCTTGATGGGCCACCCAGCCTACACCATCACCAGCGGTAAAGTTTCTTACAAGGGCCAAGACATCACCAGCATGCCCACGGACGAGAAGGCGCGTCTGGGCATCTTTATGGCCTTTCAATACCCTGTGGCCATCCCGGGCGTGACCGTGACTAACTTTTTGAGAGCCATCACCAAAGCTAAGCGTGGCGTTGAACAGCCTGCGCGTGAGTTTAGACAAGAGATGAATGACGCGATGAAGATGCTGAACGTTGATCCTGCCTTTGCCAAGCGTTATGTCAACGATGGTTTTTCGGGCGGTGAAAAGAAGCGTTGCGAGATGCTGCAGATGGCCATGCTCAAGCCAGAGCTTGGCATCTTGGACGAAACCGATTCGGGGCTGGATATCGACGCGTTAAAAGTTGTCTGCGAAGGCATCAACAAAGTCTTCAACCCCAGCATGGGGCTATTGATCATCACTCACTATCAACGCATGCTTAACTACGTCAAACCGCACAAGGTGCATATTTTTGTCGCCGGACGCGTGGCGGCCAGCGGGGGATCCGAGCTCGTGGACGCGCTCGAAAAAGAAGGCTATGACAAATTCATCAAAATAGGAGTCTAAGATGCAGACCGAAGATAAATCAGCTCTGCGCGCAGAGCTCAAGAGCAAGGTCGACACCATCGTCAAAGACGACTATGCCTTTGGGTTTCATGACGACGACGTCAAATATACGTTCAAGGCCCAAAAGGGCCTTAACGCGGACATCGTGCGGCAGATCTCTAAGCTGAAGAATGAGCCGGCCTGGATGACTGAGTTCCGCCTCAAGGCTTATGCCATCTTTGTCAAAAAGCCTCAGCCCACGTTTTTGTCGACGGACGCGCTAGAGAAGATCGACTTTGATGATATTTTTTATTTTATGCGAGCCCAAGACAAACAGAGCACCAGCTGGGACGATGTGGACGCTGGCGTCAAGCGCACCTTTGATCGGCTGGGCATCCCCGAGGCCGAGCAAAAGTTTTTGTCGGGCGTGTCAGCGCAGTACGACAGCGAGGTGGTTTACCACAGTGTGCGTGACGAGCTGACCAAACAAGGTGTGATCTTCACCGACATGGATAGCGCCTTGCGCGAGTACCCTGAGATCGTAAAAAAATATTTCGCCACCATCATCCCCATGACCGACAACAAGTACGCGGCGTTGAACAGTGCGGTCTGGTCGGGCGGCAGCTTTGTCTATGTGCCCAAGGGCGTTCAGGTCACCATCCCCTTGCAAGCCTACTTTCGCATCAACAGCGATAACATGGGCCAATTTGAGCGCACCTTGATCATTGCGGATGAAGGCAGCTCGGTGCACTACATCGAAGGCTGCACCGCGCCGACCTACAGCAACAACGCCTTGCATAGCGCGGTGGTCGAGCTGATCGCCCTCAAAGGCTCTAAGATCCGATACACCACCATTCAAAATTGGTCCAAGAATGTCTACAACCTGGTCACCAAGCGCGCCTATGCCTACGAAGACGCGCGTGTGGAATGGATTGACGGAAACCTAGGTTCCAAGCTCACGGTCAAGTATCCCGCGATCTATTTGATGGGCGAGCGGGCCAGCGGTGAAGTGCTCTCGATCGCCATGGCGGGATCAGGCCAGCATCAAGACGCCGGCGCCCGCATCGTGGCGAAAGCCTCCAACACCTCGGCCACAGTCACCAGCAAGAGCATCAGCAAGAACGGTGGACGGACCAGTTACCGTGGTTTGGTCAGTGTGGATCAAGGTTGCAAGAACGTACGGGTGAACACAGTCTGTGATGCCTTGCTCATGGATCCGGACAGCCGTAGTGACACCTATCCCACCATGCGTGTGGATGAAAAAGACGTGAACGTGGGCCACGAGGCCACGGTTTCTAAGATCGGCGACGAGCAGCTCTTTTATCTGACTTCGCGCGGTATCAGCAAAGACGAAGCGCGCTTGATGATCGTGAATGGTTTTATCGAGCCCTTCACCAAAGAATTGCCCCTCGAATACGCGGTCGAATTGAATCGTTTGATGCAGCTTGAGATGGAAGGTGGCATCGGATGAGTGTGGTCGCGGTCAAAGCGCTGCGGGACTATTTTGATAGTTCCCAAGTCGAGGCGTTGGCAGCAGATGAGCCGGCGTGGTTGCGCACGGCGCGTTTGGCGGGTTGGAAAGCCTGGCAGGACGGCATTGCCAGCCAAGAGGCGCTCAGCACCCGCTCGGGTGGGCGGTGGTTGGCCGAAGCGCGTGTGGCTCCCAATTGGAACCTGGACCCGGGCGCCAAGCTGATGGTCCCTCAAGTCCTCGAGCCATCTCTCACCGATAGCGCCTGGGGCACGTTGAACGCTTGCCGTGTCTATACCCAGGACAGCGAGAAGGCGTCCGCGCTGGGTGCTGAAGCTGCGGCCGCGGGTGTCATCTTTTGTTCGCTCAAACAGGCGATCCGCGAGCACGAAGCGATCGTCAAGGCGCATCTGTTCAGCCGCACGAGTGTTGACGAGACCAGTTACGCTGGCCTCAATGCCGCTTTCTTTCAATACGGCGCTTTTCTTTACGTGCCCAAAGGTGCGCGTTTAACGCTACCCTTGCGAAACAGTGGCGTGCATGTCGGTGGCGTGGCTGGATTCTTTCCGCGAACGCTCATCGTGGTCGAAGATGACGCCGAAGTGACTTTTATAGACGAGATCCATTCGGCTGGCGCCGCGCCAGGGCTTTGCGCTATGGTCAGTGAATTGGTCTTGGGCCAGAACGCCCGCCTTAATTACATCAACAGCCAGCTGCTCAACGCGGCTTCGGGTTCTGTCTCGCGCCAGACCACGGTGCTGGGTCAAGACGCTAAGCTTTACACGCTGAGCGTGATCGTGGGCGGCGCTTGGTCCACCAGCAGCATCGCCAGTCGCCTTGAGGGCGCGGGCGCCAACGTGGATCTCTTGGGCCTGCTACTGGGACAAGGTGAGCAAAAGACCGAGATACGCACCCTGCAAGACCATGTGGGGCGCGCAGGCAATTCTGACGCGTTGGTAAAGACGATATTGCGAGACAAGGCCCGCGCTTACTTTGACGGCGTCGTGCGCATCTTTAAGAGCGGCCAAAACAGCAACGCGTTTCAGAGCAATCCTAATCTGCTTCTCAGCAGCGATGCGCGGGCCGAGTCGGTGCCCACGCTCGAGATCGAAGCCGATGACGTCGCGTGCAAGCACGCCGCGAGCATTGGGTCCATTGACGAAGACGAGAAGTTCTATCTGCTGTCGCGCGGTATCAGTCCGCGTGACACCGAGAGCATGATCGTTGAGGGCTTTGCCGCCGAGCTGGCGCAACGCCTGCCCAACGAGGGCTTGCAAGAGCGTTTTATCGCGATCCTTAACCAATTGGCCATGCGAGCCTAAGATGCCCTACGACGTTCAAAAGATCCGAGCTGATTTTCCGATACTCGCTCGCCAGATCCATGGCAAGCCATTGATTTATTTGGACAATGCCGCGACGACCCAAAAGCCACGGGTGTTGATCGACGCGATCAGTGATTTCTATTCCACAAAAAACGCCAATATTCATCGGGGCGCGCACGGATTGGGTGGGGAGGCGACCGCTGCCTATGAACAAGCGCGGGGCGCGGTTGAGCGTTTTATTGGGGCCCATAGCGGCAACGAGCTTATTTTTACACGCAACACCACCGAGTCCATCAATCTTGTCGCGCAAGCCTGGGGCTGGCAGCACGTCAAAGCAGGTGACGAGATCGTCCTGACCCAGGCCGAGCATCACGCCAATTTTGTGCCTTGGTGGATGCTGGCGCAGGCCACAGGCGCCAAGCTAATTGTCCTACCCCTAGACAGCGAGGGGCGCATTGATCTGGATGCCGCCAAAAAAACTTTTAACGCCAAGACCAAAGTTTTTGCGTTTGGGTGGGTAAGCAATGTATTGGGCGCGATCAATCCCGCCAAAGAACTCGTCGCCTTGGCCAAGGCGCATGGCGCGATGGTCCTCATTGACGCGGCCCAAGCGGTCCCGCATTTTGCGCTTAACGTGAAAGAGTTAGGCGCGGATTTTGTTGCCTTCAGCGCGCACAAGATGCTGGGGCCTACCGGGGTCGGTTGTCTGTGGGGCGAAGAACGCGCCCTTGCCGCCATGAATCCTTGGCAGGGTGGGGGTAGCATGATCTCGACGGTCAGCGCCGAAAATGTCACCTGGAATCGCCTGCCGTGGAAATTTGAAGCAGGCACGCCTAACATTGCCGACGTGGCGGCTTTTGCTAGCAGTGTGCGCTATCTTAAGGACCTGGGCTGGGAAGCCTTGCACGCGCACGAAAGTAATTTAGTCGAATACGCCTTGAATCGCTTGGCCCAAGTACCCGGCCTGCGTTTACACGGCCCCCAAGGCCCCAAGGATCGCGTGGGTGTGTTTAGCTTTAACCTTGACGGCATAGACGCCAACGATTGCGGGCAGATACTTGATAGCTTGGGGATTGAGGTGCGCGCGGGCAATCATTGCGCCCAGCCCTTGATGAGCCAACTTGGGTGCGCCGGCACCGTTCGCGCCAGCGTCTACCTCTACAACACGCAAGGCGAGATTGACGCCTTGATCGAGGGTTTGGCTCGCGTTCAAAAGATGCTTGGAAAATCCTCGGCCAAGGCTCAGGCCTGATATGAGCCTCCCGTTGCCGCTCCGCTTACAGAGCATGGTCGATGAGCTGGCGGGGATCGATGACCTCACCGACAAGTATGAGATATTGATCGAGTTGGGCAAAGAAGTGCCCGACATCAGCGCGGAGCATAAAAAGCCAGAATGTGTGGTGCAGGGCTGTCAGTCACTGGTGCATATCTATTCGACCTTTGAGGATGGCAAAGTCATCTTTCATGGACACGCCGACGCTTTGATCGTCAACGGCTTGCTGGCCTTGCTCGTTTTGGGCCTCTCGGGCCTGACGCCCCAAGAATTTTTGGCGATCGACCCTAAGTTTATCGAGACCACGGGTGTGATCAAGACCCTTACCCCTTCGCGGGTGAACGGCTTTTACAACATCCACGAGCGCATGAAGCTAGAAGCGTTGCGTTGGATCGCTCAAACATAGGAGATCCCATGGCCACCGAACAAGAGATCTATGACGCCATCAAGCCCGTCGAAGACCCCGAGCTACACTTATCTGTGGTTGATTTAGGTTTGATCTACGGGGTCAAATTTGAGGACGACGGAAAAAAAGTAGTGGTCGATATGACGCTCACTTCAATCGCCTGCCCCGTGGGTCCTCAATTACGCGCCGCCGTTCACGCCGCCGCCGCCAAGGTCCCTGGTATCGAAGACGTCTACGTGAATCTAGTCTTCAATCCCCCGTGGAATGCCCGTACCATGGCGAACGAGGATGTCTTGCTGACGCTGGGGCTAGGGTGAGAAGGCCCGAGCAAAGTTAAAAAAGGCGGCCTGCGGGTCGCCTTTTTTATTAGTATAGGTACATACTTGGTCCTGGACCTCTATCAAGCCTGACCCTTTGCGCGAGGTAGCCTTACTCTGTTGCGCCTGACCCTTCGGGGCCCGGGCTACCTAAGCTAGCTATGCGCCGGGCACCTCTGGGCAGGCTTTCCGCCTGCCCGGGGATTTTGAGATTTGTGAGTGTGGGGGTTGTTTGAAGTTCTTCGCTTATTTCCTTAGATACGCGGACGGGCGTCTTTATGTAGGGTCTACGGGGAAATTGGACCGGCGTACCAGAGCTCACAAACGCCTTAAAGGCGAAGATGCGAAAGTGGCCTTCAAGTTAGCTTTCAAGACGCGTGAAGAAGCTCTAGCCTGTGAAAAGCAGTGGAAGGGTTGGAGTCGCGCCAAGAAAGAAGCCAAGATCGCTGGAGACATAAAGGAGCTTGAGTCTCTAGCCGCTCGAAGAGCGGGTAAGCACTAATAAATCCTCAGATCCCCTTTTGGCGGAAAGCCTGCCCAGAGGTGCCCGGTGCGTTGGGATCCCTGGGAGCCCGGGCCCCGAAGGGTAGGCGTAAGCAGGCTAGTTTTTTTGAGGTACTGAAGTGAGGCCCGAAGATGTCGCCCAAGCCGACCTCTTTTTGGCATCAGAACGCAGGCACGCTCTTTCCTTTGGATGGGGGCCTAAAAGACACCTTTCCACCCTAGCACAAGATACAGGGGCCCTTTCTTGACCCACCCAGCCGCATGTGGTATTCTTTGTCAAATTAAAGTCAGGCGGCAAAGGGTTTCAGCGCGGACCAGGCCCTTAGGGGCAGGGATCCGGCGAGGGGTCCGGCATGAGCGTGACGGTCAGGTACTCTGGTAGTCTCCAAGACATCGCAAGTCTGTCTAGCCTGCAAGAAGAGTTCTCTGATATCGCGCGCACCCACGCTTGGCCCCAAGAGCAAGTGGAAGGGGCTTTCGCGGGTGTGGAAAGCATCAACCGCGGCGGACGCACTGGATTGTTGGCGCCACCCTTGATGTTAAAGGGACTGCGTTTAGTGGTGCATCCGCAGACCGACCCACTTTGGTTGAGCTTTGCGCCAAACGGTGAACTGACACGGATGAGCTTTTACTCGGTGGACGCGCCAGGCGCGACGCGGCGATACGAATTTCTTCATCAGGCGCAAGCCAGCATTCAGACCAGCATCGGTGGCTCGCGTCTGCACCGGACCGTCATCCGCCTGCTTGATCGTCTCAAATGGCAATACATGCCCGATCTGCAAGTGCAGGATGACAGCGGCTACTATCTTGATCGCGATGAAGCGAAACTAAGCCGGGTGATGAACGGCGCTTAGAAAAATAAAAAAATATTTTTTCTCGAAGGCAGGCAAAAGGCGCCCGAAAGGGGCCCTTTTCCTGCCTTCCGTCATTTTGTGGGTATGTCAAAGCCGCTGGACCTGAATAGCCTGAACCCACCCCAGCGGGACGCCGCCACCCATGGCAGCGGGCCGCTCTTGATATTGGCGGGTGCGGGCTCGGGCAAGACTCGTGTGATCACCACCCGGGTCGCCTGGTTGATCGAAGAAAAAAAAGTAGATCCCGCGCGGATCTTGGCGGTCACGTTTACCAACCGCGCCGCGCGCGAGATGCGCGAGCGGCTCGAGAAAGTCTTGGGTAAAAAACGCCTCGAGCCGATGTGGGTCAGCACCTTTCACAGCTTCTGCGTGCGTCTTTTGCGACAAGAGGCACCCAAGCTGGGCTACAGCCGCGACTTTAGCATTTATGACGAGGACGACCAAGAGCGCTTGGTCAAAGAATGCCTGCACGAGCTGCAGGTGGACGAAAAGATCATCAAAGCCCGGCAGGTGCGTTGGCGCATCAGTGACGCCAAAAACCAGCTTGTCAGCGTCAAAGAATTTGACACGCTGGCGGCGGACGAAAACAGCAGCATTGTCTCGAAGGCCTATGCGCTGTATCAACAGAAGCTGAAAGCCAACCAGGCCATGGATTTTGATGACTTGATCGGCTTGGTGGTGCAGCTTTTTAAGAGCGACCCCCAGACCCTGGCGCACTGGCAAGACAGCTTTGACTACGTGATGGTGGATGAGTACCAAGACATCAACCCGGCTCAGTACTATCTGACCAGCGCGTTGGCGAGCAAGCACCGCAATCTTTGCGTGGTCGGTGACGACGATCAGAGCATCTATAAATTTCGTGGCGCGGACATACGCAATATCTTGAATTTTGAGAAAGATTACGCTGACGCGACCGTCGTCAAGTTAGAGCAAAATTACCGATCGACCCAGCGCATTTTAGAGGCGGCCTGGGCCGTGGTCAGCAAGAACAGCGGCCGCAAAGATAAAAAGTTGTGGACCCAGAATCCCTTGGGTGAGCTGATCACTTATTTTCAAGCGCCCGACGAAGCCGAAGAAGGCCGTTGGATCGCTGGACAGGTGGTCGCACTCAACCGAAAAGAGCGCCGTCCGCTCAATGATTTTGTGGTGCTTTATCGCACCAATGTTCAAAGCCGCGTGATCGAGGACGCCATGCGGCGCGAGGCCCTGCCCTACCGCATCATTGGGGGCATGCGTTTTTATGATCGCATGGAGGTCAAGGACTGCTTGGCTTATCTCAAGCTGGCCATGAACCCTTCGGACATGATCAGTTTAAAGCGGGTCATCAACATGCCCCCCCGGGGCGTGGGCGATCTGACTTTACAAAAGTTGCAGCAGCACGCCTGGGCGGGCGCCTTGACCATGTACGAGGCCATGCAACAAGTAGAGCAGGTCGAGGGCTTGCAGACCAAGGCTTTGCGTGAGATACGAAAATTTGTGGATGCGATCGAAGGTTTGCGTGCTAAAGCCGTGACCGCAGGTGTCAGTGAAGTGATCTCGCTGGCGGTGCGCAGCACAGGCTACTTAGAACATTGGGAACGCGAACTGAGCCAAGAGGGCGCGTCGCGGGTAGAAAACATCAAAGAATTGGTCGCTTCGGCGATTGAGTTTGAGGAGCGCGCTCAGGACAAGAGTCTGCGGGCCTATCTCGAGATGGTGGCACTGGCCACGAGCATGGATAAGGACGATGGTTCGGGCGAGCTGGTCACGCTGATGACCTTGCACAACGCCAAAGGCCTTGAATATCCCGTGGTTTTTATCGCCGGGCTCGAAGAAGGCCTTTTTCCCCATAGCCGTGGGGTCGAAGAAGAAGGCGGCGTGGAAGAGGAACGGCGTCTATGCTATGTTGGCATCACGCGCGCGCGAGAAAAGCTGCATGTGTCCTGCGCGGTATCGCGGCGCAGCTTTGGCAATCGTAGTTACAATCCGCATAGCCGTTTTTTAGAAGAGATCCCGGCGGATCTGATGGAAGGCTTTAAGCCGACGCGGGGCTGGGAAGAAGACGAGCAGGGAAGCCTGCGCCAAGGGGGGTCGACCACACCCTTTTTAGACGATCTGCCACCCGAAGAGATCGAGGCGGCCTTAGACTTTCGCCTAGGCGACCGCGTTCGGCACCAGGTTTTTGGCACGGGGCTGGTCATCAAAGCCCGGCGTGAGAGCGGGGACCAGCGCCTTACTGTCAGCTTTTTGAACTACGGGCGCAAAGAATTGGTCGCGTCCAAAGCGGGCCTAGAGAAGTTGTCGCCCGATCCTTAGAGGTCAAGATGGCATTGTCCGAAAAAGATGTCGAGTCCGTGGCGCGCTTGGCGCGCTTAGAAGTGAGCGCCGACGAGCGCGCGCTTTACGCAAAACAATTGAGCGTGATCTTGGATCACGCCGCGGGTTTGAATAAAGCGGATACCAAAGACGTCAAGGCCACCGCGCACGTGTTGGACCTAAGCAATGTCTGGCGCGAGGATACCGTGACCCCCAGCTTGCCGCGCGAAGCGGTGCTGGCAAACGCACCCGATAAGATCAAAGGCTGTTTTCGTGTACCTCAGATCATCGAGTCGTAAAAGTGGACCTGACCCAACTAAATATCGCTAGCGCCTCCGCCAAACTCGCGGCAAAAGAGCTGTCCGCGCTAGAGCTGACGCAGGCCTTCCTGGACCGTATCGCGGCCCTCGATGGCAAGGTGCGCGCTTATGTCAGCGTGGATCGCGAAGGCGCGCTGGCGCAGGCCGCCGCTTCGGACGCGCGTCGCGCCGCGGGCAAAGTCGGCGCGCTGGAAGGTATCCCCCTCGCGCTCAAAGATAATTTATCGACCCTAGGCCTGCGCACCACCTGCAGTAGCAAGATGCTTGAGAACTATGTGCCGCCCTATGACGCGTTTGTGGTGACACGCTTGCGTGAGGCGGGGGCGGTGGTGTTGGGCAAGACCAATCTCGATGAGTTTGCCATGGGATCCTCGACCGAGAACTCGGCCTTTGGTGCCACCCGCAATCCGTGGGATCTGAGCACGGTGCCGGGAGGGTCCAGTGGTGGGTCCGCCGCTGCCGCTGCCGCAGGTTTATGTTTGGGGGCGCTGGGTTCAGACACGGGCGGTTCGATACGCCAACCCGCGGCGCTCTGTGGCGTGGTGGGGCTCAAACCAACCTATGGCCGCACCAGCCGTTACGGTTTGATCGCGTTTGCCAGCAGCCTTGATCAAATAGGGCCCATGGCGCGCAGTGTCGCCGATTGCGCCGCGTTGAGCTCGGTGATCGATGGCCACGACAGCATGGACAACACGTCGGCGCGCGAGCCCGTCGCGGACTACAGCGCGGCGCTCACGCGGGGCGTCAAAGGCCTGCGCATCGGTTTGCCCAAAGAATACTTTGTGGATGGCATGGATCCCGAAGTGGCCGCCGCGGTCAAGGTCGCCGTCGCCAAGCTCGAGAGCCTGGGCGCCACGGTGACGCAGATCAGTCTGCCCAACACCGAGCATTGTTTGAGCGTGTACTATATCTTGGCCACGGCCGAGGCCAGCAGCAACTTGGCTCGCTTTGATGGCGTGCGCTACGGCTTTAGAGCCGCAGGGGCTGAGAGCTTGGTGCCCATGTACATGCAGACCCGCGCGCAAGGCTTTGGTCCCGAGGTCAAACGCCGCATCATGCTAGGGACCTACGCGTTGTCTTCGGGCTATTACGACGCCTATTACCTAAAGGCGCAAAAGGTTCGCACGCTGATCAAAGAAGATTTTGACCGCGCGTGGAAAGAGGTGGATGTGATCGTGACACCCACCAGCCCCACCCCCGCCTTTGCCGCTGGCGCCAAGACCGCGGATCCGATGACCATGTATCTGAGTGACATCTTTACGATCTCGACCAATCTCGCGGGCGTGCCAGGCATCAGCCTGCCCTGCGGCTTTACGAACGCAGGTCTGCCGATCGGTTTGCAACTGATGGCCAAGCCTTTTGGTGAGCCAGAGCTTTACGCCACGGCCGCCGCCTACGAGGCCGCGTGCGCGTGGAGCGCCAAGCGGCCCGCCTTGACTTAAGAGAACCAGAAAGCCCCTCACACCAGGAGTACGCGATGGAATGTCGTTCATGCGGCAACACCGAAAAGTTTCAAGCGGTTATCACCGATTTTAAACCCATGGAGATCTGGGAGCTGAAAGAAGAAGAATTGACGCGCTTTGCCCAGCCTGATAGCGGCGACGTGGATATCAAGATCAATTGCCTCAAGTGCAACAGCGCGGACATCGATACGCAGGGTTACCCCTTGGACGCCTTCCACGCCAAGAAGCTGACCATGCTTAGCGAAGACGCCTGGGACGAAAAGCTGAAGGGCTAAGATGCCGGTGAAGGACTATCAACTGGTGGTTGGATTAGAAGTCCACGTAGAGCTCGCGACCGCGACCAAGATCTTTTGCGGCTGCAAGAATCTCTTTGGTGGCGAGCCCAACACCCATGTTTGTCCGGTGTGCCTTGGCTTGCCCGGCACCCTGCCATCACTCAACCAAGAGGTCGTTCGCTTGGCGGTGCGCGCGGGGTTGGCTTTGCATTGCCAGATCGCGAACTTTTCAAAATTTGATCGTAAGCAGTATTTCTACCCTGACTTAGACAAGGCCTATCAGGTCTCGCAGTATGACTTGCCGATCTGTGGCCCGGGCTATTTGGACGTTGTGCCTGAAAACGCCCCGCTCAAGCGTATTGGTATCACCCGCATTCATCTAGAAGAAGACGCGGGCAAGCTCTTGCACGCGGGCGCCGCGGGGGTGCTTGGGTCCGAGAGCTCGTTGGTAGACTACAACCGTGCGGGCGTGCCTCTGATTGAGATCGTCTCCGAGCCCGACATGCGCACGCCCGAAGAAGCCGTGGCCTATTTAGACTCGCTTAAAGAGATCTTGCGGTACTTGGGCGTGTCTGATTGCAACATGGAAGAGGGCAGCCTGCGTTGTGATGCCAACATCTCGGTGATGCCCAAAGGTTCGGCCACCTTTGGTACGCGGATCGAGGTCAAGAATATGAACTCGTTCAAGAACGTGGCCAAGGCGATCGAGTCCGAGATGGCGCGGCAAGTTGAGCTGATTGAGGCGGGTGGCCAAGTCAAGATGGCGACGCGTGGTTGGGACGCCGAAAAAGGCGAGACCCGCCCCATGCGCAGCAAAGAAGAGGCGCACGATTATCGGTATTTTCCTGAGCCCGACCTTTTGCCTTTGATCTTGGACGCCGCCTTTATTGACGGCATTCGATCAAAGTTGCCCGAGCTGCCCGAAGCCAAGCGTTCGCGTTTGGTCAAAGATTACGGCATCCCTGACTATGACGCGGCAGTGCTCTGCGAGAGCGCCGACTTGGCCGCCTATTTTGAGGCGGTGGCTAAAGAAAGTGGCAATCCCAAAGCCGCGAGCAACTGGGTGATGGGTGAGCTGTTGGCCATGCTCAATAAAAAAGGGCTGGGGATCACCGCCAGCCCGATCTCGGCGGCACATTTGGGTCAAATGCTGCGCATGATCGATGACGCCACCATCTCTGGCAAGATCGCCAAGACGGTCTTTGAGAAGATGGCCGAAGGCGGGGGCGATCCCAAGTCGGTGGTGGCCAAAGAGGGTTTGGTGCAAGTCACCGATAGTGGCGCGATCGAGGGCTTTGTCAAAGCCGCGATGGACGCGAACCCTACGGTCGTGGCTGAGTACCGCGCTGGCAAAGAAGCGGTGCTGGGTTTTATGGTTGGCCAAGTAATGAAGTTTAGCAAAGGCAAAGCCAATCCCGCATTGGTGAACGAAGTCCTCGTTCGCATGTTGAAGGGCTGAGGGGCCCCGCGTGCCAAATTGCCAGCCCCCGCTACACAACGCGCAATCGGTTGACTTGCGTATCGAGAACCTGGCCCCCGGTGGGGACGGGGTCGCTAGCGTGGACGGGTTTCGAGTCTTTGTGCCCGCGGCTGCGCCTGGCGATAAAGTTCAAGCCCGGGTTAGCGAGCTACGCGCGACGTTTGCTCGCGCGATCATCGGCAAGATCTTAGAGCCCGGGCCTGGGCGTGTCACTCCGGACTGCCCCGTGGCGGGACAATGCGGTGGCTGCGCCTGGCAGCATCTTTCGTTAGAGACCCAACGGGCCGCCAAGCAAGATTTTGTTTTGCAGACCCTGCGTCGGGTCGGTGGTATCGCCGATCCGCCCGTGCGACCGATACGGGGCGGGGAGCGAGGTTTGGGTTATCGCAACAAGGCGCAAGTGCCCGTGGGCTCGCGTGGTGATGGCACCTTGGCTTTTGGTTACTACCGGGCCGATTCGCACAAGATCGTCGACTTGCCGACCGAGGGCTGTCGCTTGGTGGATCCCGTCGTGGATCGCGGCTTGCTCTTCGCGCGCGAGCATCTGGCCGAGCTGGATCTGAGGCCTTGGGACGAAAAGTTGAGGCTCGGCTCTCTGCGGCACGTGATGGCGCGTTCCACGTCGAAGGGTGATCTGATGTTGGTGCTGGTCACCACCCAGCCTTTGGCTGGCGAAGCCTTGCGCGCCGCGAAGGCGTGGATGGGACGCCTGCCAGGCCTCAAGTCGCTGCTCAATAATATTCAGCCCAAGGATGGCAACGCGGTGCTGGGCGATGAGACGCGCTTGATCGCTGGCGATGAGAATCTGACCGAGACCTTGGATGGCTTGAGTTTTAGGCTCTCGGCGCAAAGTTTTTTTCAGGTCAACACTGGGCAGACGCTTAGTCTGTGGCGGGCTTTGCTCGAGAGCCGTGTGTGGTCTGGTAAAGAAAGCGTGCTCGAGCTTTATTGTGGCGTGGGCACCCTTAGCCTGGCCCTGGCGCGGGTTTGCGGCGATCTTTTGGGTGTCGAAAACGTATCGGCCGCGGTCGAGGACGCCCGCGCCAACGCCAAGCTCAATGGCACGACCAACGTCAGCTTTCAATTGGCCAATGCCGAGGCTGGCTTTGTACAGCGCCCCCAGCCCGATGTTCTTGTCCTGGATCCCCCGCGCAAGGGCCTCTCGGACGAGACCCGCGCCGCGATCATCAAAGCGAAGCCGCGCGAGATCGTTTATGTCAGCTGCGACCCAGCCAGCCTGGCCCGAGACTGCAAGGCGCTTTTAGCCGCGGGTTATAAGCTAGAAAGCGTTCAGCCCATCGACCTTTTTCCACAGACCGCGCACGTCGAGAGTGTTTGTCACCTGATCTGGCAAGCGTAATAGCATGGGCGTGAGTAGGCGCCTTCTTATATAATGTCCAAGTTGCTTGCCCCCCCGGGGCGGGCGCTTGACTCACGATGGAGGAACTTGATGTCGCTACAACGCAGCGCCTTTTTTACATCTGAATCCGTGACCGAAGGCCACCCCGACAAGATGTGTGACAATATCTCGGACGCCATTTTAGACGCTATTTTAACGCAGGACCCGCGCGCGCGCGTCGCGTGCGAGACAGCCACCACCACGGGTGTGGTCGTGGTGGCGGGCGAGATCACCTATGCCTCGCACGTCAAGATCAATGTGCCTGACATCGTCCGCCAGACGGTCAAAGAGATCGGCTACACCGACGCCGCCATGGGCTTTGATTACAAGACCTGCGCGGTGATGGTGGCCTTGGGCCAACAGAGCGCGGACATCGCTATGGGCGTCGATCGCGACGGCGCGGGCGATCAGGGCATGATGTTTGGCTACGCGACCAACGAGACCAAAGAATTGATGCCCATGCCCATCAGCCTAGCGCACGCCTTGACGGCCCGCATGGCCAAGGTGCGCAAGTCTGGCTTGCTTAAGTATCTGCGTCCCGATGGCAAGAGCCAGGTGACGGTTGAGTACGAGTACGGCATGCCTAAGCGCATTGACGCGGTAGTGATGTCTAACCAGCATGATCCCGGCGTCAGCAACAAAAAGATCCGCGCGGACCTGATCAAGCATGTGGCGCGCAAAGTCCTGCCCAAAGGGATGTTGGACGCCAAGACCAAGTTCTTTGTCAATCCCACGGGTAATTTTGTCATCGGTGGACCGCATGGTGACGCGGGCCTGACAGGTCGCAAGATCATCGTGGACACCTACGGTGGCATGGGCCGGCACGGTGGCGGCGCTTTCAGCGGCAAGGACCCGTCCAAGGTAGATCGCTCGGCCGCCTACGCCGCGCGCTACATCGCCAAGAACATCGTGGCCGCGGGACTCGCGGATCGTTGCGAGGTCCAGCTCTCCTACGCTATCGGCGTGGCCAAGCCCATCAGCGTGTTGGTGGACACCTTTGGCACCGGACGCGTGGATGAGGAAGAGTTGGCGCGCTTGGTCTTTAAACATTTCCCTCTGACCCCGCGCGAGATCATCACGCACCTTAAATTGCGCCGCCCGATCTATCGCGCGACCGCCGCGTACGGCCACTTTGGTCGCACGGGTCCAGGCTTTACTTGGGAACGCACCGACAAGGTTGCCGCGCTCAAACGCGACGCCAAGCTGGCATGAGCGATCAGATCCTACGGGTAGGGCATAGCCCCGACCCTGACGACGCGTTCATGTTCTACGCCTTGGCCAAGGGTGTGGTGACGTTGCCGGGCTATAAGATTGAGCACGTGATGGCCGATATTCAAAGCCTCAATCTAAGGGCTTTTGAGGGCGACCTCGAGATGACGGCTATCAGCGCGCACGCTTATCCAAAGGTGGCGCATAAGTACGGTATCTTGCATTGTGGCGCGAGCATGGGGCGTAACTATGGCCCCGTGCTCGTGACCAAGAACTTTATCCATCCGAGCGAGGGTCTGCGGGCTTTGCGCGGCAAGCGCATCGCGGTGCCGGGACCTTGGACGACTGCCTTTTTGTTGCTTAATTTAGCCTTGGACCAGTACACACCCGTGCAGGCCGACTTCGACAAGATCATGGACATGGTTGAGCGTGGCGAAGTGGACGCAGGACTGATCATTCACGAAGGCCAGATCACGTATCGCGAGCACGGCATGTTTAAAGCGCTTGATCTGGGCGAATGGTGGCGGGCCATCACGCCGTTGCCGTTGCCGTTGGGTCTAGACGTCGTGCGCCGCGATCTGGGTGATCTGATCCCAAAGTTATCCAAGGCTATGCGCGACAGCATTGATTACGCCATCGCGCACGAGGCCGACGCGGTGCCTTACGCGCTCGAGTTTGGCCGCGGCATTGATCTGGACACGGGCACGCGATTCGTGCGCATGTACGTCAATCGGGACACGCAAGATCTGCATGGCGAGGGTGTGGCCGCGCTCAAACTTTTGTATGACATGGCGGTGAGTCGAGGATTTTTGGATAAGGTCCCAGATCTGACCCTCTTTTAAACGGAGAAGGCATGGAGCTTCTGCATCAATTTTTTGGGATTTTTCACGAAGAGGGCATGCGCCAAGCTATCCAGTGGGGTGGCGTGGGCGTCATCTGCTTGATCATCTATGCCGAGACAGGATTTTTTGCTCTGCTGCCAGGCGACAGCTTGTTGGTCGTGGCGGGGATGTTGGCGCTTGGTTCATCCGAGCAGCCCGCGATCCTTAATATCTGGGCGCTGCTGACTTTGCCCACGCTCTGCGCCATCGCAGGCGACCAGACAGGTTATTTTTTGGGACGCAAGGCGGGAGGCGCTCTTTTGCGCAAGCGCGACGTCGTTTGGTTGGGCATCCCGATCTTTCGGCAACGGTGGCTTAAACAAACACAAGACTATTACACCCAACACGGGGTCAAGACGGTGGTCATGGCACGCTGGGTCCCTATTGTGCGTACGTTTGCGCCAATTGTGGCGGGCATGGGGCGCATGGACTACCGTCGTTTTGTCACCTTTAACATCATCGGCGGTATTAGCTGGGTTTGGTCCATGGTGTTGACGGGTTACTTCTTGAGCACGCTGGCGCGGAACATGGGTTTTGATCTGGCCAAGAACATTGATCGTGTCGCGCTGGTCATCATCGCGCTTTCGTTGATACCCATCGTGTTGCACGTGTTGAAGGATCGCCGGGCAGGCGCCAAAGGCAGCTCGAAGGCGCCGAAAAAACCTAAAAGAGCAAAAGCCAAAAAATAGCTCACTGCTTTGATGTACAGTTTAGAAGCCTGCTTCAGCGATGAAGCAGGCTTTTTCTTTGTTTAACAAGGATTTTAAGGGCTGTTATTAGACCTGAAATCGACACGCGGATGTGACTCGGCTTACTAAAACTTCTTTCGCTGGGGCGTACTATCAAATCAAGACATCCACTTCAGTCGCAGGAGCACGCCATGCAGCCAACCCAAAAAAAAGTCGCCGGAATACTCTCGTCCTCGCTCAACGCCTACTTTGTACGGCGCTTGATGCAAGGCATTGAACCTGTGCTGCGTCATGCGGGATGGGGATTGAAAGTCTTTGAGCTCGAAGGCAAGACCGCGCTCGAGTATCACCGCTTTATTGAGAGCGTGGCGGACGACCCCGATTTGACGGGGTTGATCTACGGGCACTTGCGCTTGAACGTCAATCAAGTGGCTCGCTTCAAGCAGCGTGACTTGCCAGTCATTGGCGTCACCGAGCGCATGGAAGGCATTGATTGGGTGACGGTGGACGAGCTGCACGGGGCCTACTTAGCGACCGAGCACTTGCTCGCAAAAGGGCACCGCCGCATCGCGCTGATCAATGGGCCGCCTGTCGCGTTGCAGGCACGCTTGCGCGAAGAGGGTTTTATGCGCGCGCTAGAAGTCGCCAAATTGCATCAAGGCAAGGACGTCAAGATCTGGCAGCTGAATTTTACCGAAGAAGAGGGGCGTCAAGCCGCGAACATGCTCGTGGACTTGCCCCAGCCCCCCACCGCCATCTTTGTCGCCGCGGGTGACGTCACTGCCTTGGGGGTGGTCAACGCCCTCAAAGCCCGCGGCCTGCGTGTGCCGCAGGACATGAGCGTGGTGGGATTTGATGACCTAGAATTTGCTGGTGCCATGGACCCGCCCCTCACCACCATCCGTCAGCCCCTCGAAGAAATGGGCGCCTGGGCCGCGCAACGCTTAATCGACATCGCCGGGCATGACGCGCCTAGCAAGAGCCGGGGTGAGATGATGCAGCCCACTCTGATTGAGCGTAGCAGCGTGATGGTGCCTAAAGGCGTGGGGACGAGGGCGGCGGAGGTCTAAGGGTTTGTTTGAGAGTCACAAAAAATAATTTTTGTTCGACTCACGATTCCGCCGGAAACATTGTTTCGGCAAACAGCGTAGCAGGCAAGATTGAATACGGGTATGATCCTATCTATCAATTGACCTCTGAAAAATACCTGGGACCGAAAGGAACCGTTGCCTACGAGTATGATGATGCAGGTAACCGCACGAAGCAAATTGACGTGTCTTCAACAAAGGTCTCGAACTACGATGCGAGCAACGAGCTCGTATCCAGCACAGGACTTACCTTTACCTATGACTTGGCAGGCAATCTAGCCTCAAAGTCAAATCCCGCGAGCGGATTTTCGTATCAATAGGATGCCCTCAATAGGTTAGTTCAAGTGAGCAGCGTGGGCGGTGGACCTGCAACCGTCTTGGCAAATTATACTTACGACGGCATGGGGCGCCGTGTCCGCAAGGTCACCGACGCTGGAGTGACTACAAATTATCTTTTCGATGGCTTGGCTCTGCTAGCAGAGACCGACGGCGCAGGCGTGATCAAGCGAACATATAACCCTGGCATCTCGGTTACGGACGATAAGGGCAATAAGTTCTTCTTCCTTAGTGATGGTCGGGGAAACACCGCTGGGCTTCTTGACAACAACGCAAACATTGTCCAATCATATTCTTACGATGCATTCGGCGCCCTGCGCATCGGCGCTGACAAGTTCAATGGTCTTCGCAACGTCGGGCAGTTCGGTGTGTACAGCGAGGATGACACGGGTCTAATCAACATGTGGAATCGGTGGTATGATCCAAATACGGGACGCTTTGTTAGTGAGGACCCGATTAGGTGGGAAAGTGATAATGCCAATATGTTCGGGTATGTCCAAAACAACCCAGTTAACTTTACAGACCCAAGAGGATTGAAACTTAGCGTTGATGAGGTTACCAATGTTGTGTTTAATGAATTTAGGTCGCTTTCTGGTAACGGTCTAGATACCGCATATTGGCACATGGCCAGCGTGGTTTGGAACGGTGACGAGAGGCAGGATAGAGGCGGGCGAGGTAGCAAGCGGCCACAGATGGCTTCGTCAACTGCCGGTCCGCCAAAAGAGGAAACTGGAATTTGGGGAAGAATTTGGTGGCAGGCATCCAACGCCAAGATCAATCGTTTTGGGGACAGTTGTTCGGGGCCGTTCCATTACAATTTCCGAAACGACAATAATTTGGTGCGCAAGTTCCAAGGAAATTTAATTAGGTCGCAGGATGGGCCTTTCGACAACGACTATCCAACCTCTGCTGGAGGCGAGATGAGCACTAAGGTTTGGATGAATACTTATGATTAAAGTCCTGCGTTGCATACCCATGCTTTTAGTAGCGGGCATGGGAGCCGTTGGCTGTTCAAAAG
>JANLXT010000214.1:0-9857 GCA_031365225.1 candidate division FCPU426 bacterium | reverse complement strand
GTCAACGATGCCTTTGGCACCGCCCACCGGGACCACAGCTCGGTTGCGGGTATTCAATTACCGCAACGCGCCGCGGGCTATTTGATGAATAAAGAATTAGATTTTTTAGGGCATGCGATTCAAGATCCTAAGCGTCCCTTTGTGGCGATCATTGGTGGCGCCAAAGTGAGTGGAAAAATTGACGTGATTCAACAGATGCTGCCCAAAGTCGATAAGCTGATTATTGGTGGTGGCATGGCCTACACCTTTGCCAAAGCCAAAGGCTTAGAGATCGGCAAGAGCTTGGTAGAGCTGGACCGGGTTCCTTTGGCAAAAGAGTTGATAGAAAAATATTCAGACAAGCTCATGCTGCCTTCGGACTGCTTTATCACCGACAGTTTTGATTTTAAGGCCCGTACCATCGGGCAAGGTAAAAACTGCAAGATGACAGAGATCCCCAGTGACTGGGAAGCGATTGATATCGGACCCGAGACTGCCGAAGCGTATGCCGCTGTGATCCGCGGTGCCAAAACAGTTTTGTGGAATGGACCCATGGGCGTTTTTGAGGTGGAAGCTTCCGCCAAGGGGACCTTTGCTGTGGCCAAGGCGCTGGCGGATGCGACGGCCGCGGGCGCGACGACCGTGGTGGGTGGTGGTGATAGTGCCAGCGCCATCAAAAAAGCGGGCCTTAGCAAGAACGTATCGCATGTCTCTACGGGCGGTGGCGCCTCACTCGAATTTCTCGAGGGAAAGCCGTTGCCTGGAGTCCTCGCTCTCACGGATAAATAATGGCACGCCCCAAACTCATTGTCGGTAATTGGAAGATGTTTAAGACGGTGGCTGAAGCCGTGGCGATGGCCAAAGAGCTAAAGGCGCGCGTGGATAGCACGGACACGCTGTGGTTGGGCGTCTGCCCCACTTTCACCGCGTTGCACGCCGTGGCGCAAGAGTTAAAAGGCACCAAGATCGGCGTGGGCGCGCAAAATTGCCATTGGGAAAAAGAAGGCGCGTTCACAGGCGAGATCAGCGCGGCGATGGTCAAAGAAGCGGGCGCGTCGTTTGTGCTTGTTGCCCACAGCGAGCGACGCCAGTTCTTTGGCGAGACCAACGAGACCGCCAACAAAAAGATCAAGGCGGCCTTGGCCGTCGGCTTGGATGTGATTCTGTGCGTTGGCGAAAAGCTGGACGAGCGCGAGTCGGGCCGAGCCTTTGATGTGGTGAAGGGACATCTGCTAGGTAGCTTGCAGGACATCAGCGCTGACCAAATGAAGCATGTGGCGATCGCTTACGAACCTGTTTGGGCGATTGGCACAGGCAAGACCGCGTCGCCAGCTCAAGCGCAAGAAGTGCACGCATTTTTACGCGGCGTTATCAAAGAACAGTTTGGCGATGGGGTGGCTCAAACCACGACGATTCAATATGGTGGTTCAGTCAAACCAGAAAATGTTAAAGAGTTGATGGCGCAGCCTGACATCGATGGCGCGTTGGTGGGTGGGGCCAGCCTGAAGGCTGACTCGTTTGAAGCGCTGCTCAAGTTTTGACGCGGCGTTTGACTTTTTCTTGATCTTGGTGTGAATGGCTATGAATATTTTTTATATCATCCACGGTTCTTTGTGTGTCGCGCTGATCTTGCTGGTGCTTTTGCAACAAGGCAAAGGTGCTGGCGTCGGGTTTAGCATGGGTGGCGCAGGCCAGGCGATGTTTGGTGGGTCTGGCGGTCGTGACTTTTTTATCAAGTTAACGGCTGGTTTGGCGATCGCTTTTGTTATTAGCTGCTTAACGATGGCCAAAATGGCGAGCCGGCCTGTGGAAGAATACAAGGGTGCGCTTGCGGGGGCCAGTGCGCCTGCGCCTGCGGCAGCGCCGATCGCTCCGGTGGGTGCGGCACCCATGGCTCAACCCGCCAAGCCAGCGGGGAAGTGAAGCTCAAGCAACCCTAATAAGTAAAGGCGGTCGGCGCGGAACTCCGTGGCCGACCGTTTCTTTTTGTGAGCGAATTAAAACAAAATTTTACTCGCTACGACAGTGACGCGCATCCCGACGCCAAGGCCAAAGAAGCCTATGTGGCGGAGATGTTTGATCAAGTGTCCACCAGCTATGATCGCGCCAATCGCTTGATGTCCTTTGGCTTGGACCACGGCTGGCGACGACGTTTGGTCAAAGAGGCCAGTGTGGCTCCAGGCGCGGCGGTGCTCGATGTGGGCTGTGGCACCGGAGATCTCTTGCTTGATTTTGCAAAACGCGTCCCGGGTCTGCGGGGGCAAGGCCTTGATTTTTCGGCTGGCATGCTGGATCAGGCGCGTCTTAAGGATAACTTCAGATTGGTCTGGACCCAAGGATCTGCCTTAGACCTGCCTCTGGCCGATAACACCTGTGACGCGGTATGCATGGCATGGGTGCTGCGTAGCATCACGGATCCAGGGTGTTGTTTTTCAGAAATGGCTCGTGTCGCTAAGCCAGGCGCGCGTATTCTATGCCTTGAGCTGACCCGGCCTCAGGGTTTGTGGCAACGCGCCCTGTACTGGCCAGTGTTAAACTTTTATGTGCCCGTTGTTGGAACTTTGCTCAGCGGGCATAAAGACGGATACAAGTATTTGCGGGATAGCATCAAGAGTTTTTATGAGCCAGAAAAGGTAGTGGGGTTCATGCGTGGCGCTGGGCTAGCAAACGTCCGCGCGATTCCGCTGACGTTGGGCGCCGCGACGCTCTTTATCGGAGAAAAGCCATGAGCTTATTTAGTCGAATCTTGCTAGCGAGCCTTATCTGCACATTGGTTCTGAGCGCCTGTCGCCGCCGTTCCCTTGACTACAGCGCGATGCCTGATGCCGAACAGGTCGTGGACGGCGGCATTCAGGTGCAGGGTTCGGGGGGCGAGGCGGGCAAGTTGGTTCCGTATCTGGGCAGTGACAGCGCTAGTTCAGATATCACCGACCTGGTCTTTAACGGCTTGGTGCGATTTGGCCCCGATTTGCAGCTTGAGGGCGACCTGGCCCAAAGCTGGCAGTTCAAAGACGCTGGCAAGACTATTATTTTTAAATTGAAGCCTAACGTCAAATGGCACGATGGCAAACCTTTCACGAGTGCGGACGTAGCTTTTACGGTTCGAAGCATCATGGACCCCAAAGTCGCCAGTCCGCGCAAATCCTATTTTGACCTTTTAAGCAGCCTTGAGACTCCCGATCCATTGACAGTGATCGCGCGCTACAAAAAAGCCTTCGCGCCAGCTTTACAATACTGGGGCATTGGCATCGCCCCAAAGCATTTGTTGGAGGGTAAGGATGTCAACACCGACCCCTTTAATCGCGCTCCTGTGGGCACGGGCCCCTATGTGTTTAAGGTATGGAAAGACAAGCAATACATTGAGCTCGAGGCCAACTCCAATTATTTTGAGGGCAAGGTTCATATCGCCAAAGTTCGGATTCGATTTATCCCTGAGGCGGCAACCCAGTTTTTAGAGATGAAAACGGGCGGGATCGATTTTAGCCGCCTTCAACCTGACCAATATCTGCATCAGGCGACCGGTCCCGCCTTTGACAAGATTGCTCGACGCATACGCCTGCAAGGCATGTTCCGCTATGGCTACATGGCCTTCAATTTAGCCAGAAAGCCATTTGATGATAAACGTGTGCGCTGGGCGCTGTCGTATGCGATTGATCGGGATGAGATCATTCAAGGCGTTTGGGAAGGACTCGCGCGCCCGTGCACAGGACCCTATTCGCCCTTGTCGCCTTTTGCCGATCCAGCCGTCAAGGCCGTGCCCCTGGATCTGACGATGTCGGCCAAGCTGCTCGACGAAGCTGGCTGGCATTTAGGTAAGGATGGCATTCGCAGTAAGGATGGCAAACAGCTCAAATTCAGTTTGATCACCAATCAAGGTAATCCCGCGCGCGAAAAGACCATCCTCATCCTACAACAGCAGTTTAAGAAGATCGGGGTGGTGGCAGAGGCGCAGACCATTGAGTGGTCCTCGTTCTTGTCGAACTATGTCAATAAAAGGAATTTTGACGCCGTGGTCATGGAATGGCGCCTGACCCCCGATCCGGATCAGTTTGAGATATGGCATAGCAGCGAGATCAAGAACAATCCACAAATGAATTTTATCAGCTATGGCAACCCCAAGGTGGACACGCTCTTAGAAAAAGGCCGCCTGGAGTTTGACCGCAAGAAGCAGATCGCTATCTATCGTGAGTTTCATAAGCGGGTGGCAGAAGATCAACCCATGGCGTTTCTTTATGCCCCCGACGAGCTGACCGCGCTCAGCCTAAAGTTTAGAGGCTTGCTCGAAACGCCCACTGGCTATACCTGGTACGCGCCCATCCGTTGGTACATTCCCAAGAGCGCTCAACAGGCTCTTTAGGCGAAAGAACCATGCTCCTACGCTATGCGCTTCGCAGGCTATTGTTGACGCTACCGCTCTTGTTGGGCATCTCGGTGCTCACCTTCGCCTTGCTTCATCTTGCGCCTGGCAATCCCGTTCAGTCTGAGACAGCGTTTAACTCTAAGATCAGCCCTGATTCGATCCGAGCCTTGCGGGCCTTGTATGGCATGGATGAGCCTTTGGTGGCACAGTATTTTCAATGGTTGAACCGTTTAGTCCACTTTGATTTTGGCCTTAGTTTTCGTGATCAACAGCCTGTGTTAGATAAGATCCTTGCCGCGTTGCCTGCCACACTTTTATTAAATAGTTTGTCGCTTAGTTTGGTCTTGCTGATTGGTATTCCCTTGGGTGTGCGAGCCGCGACACGGCCAACCGAGCGTTTGACACGCTGGTTCGCCGCTTTGACCTTTGTCGCTTATTCATTTCCTGAATTTTGGTTGGCCTTGCTCCTGCAGATTGGCGTGGGCGTAAAATTAGGATGGCTTCCACTTTCGGGCTATCGGTCACCTGACTTGGCCTCGGCCACATGGTGGGCACAGGCGGTCGACCTTGGGGCGCATCTTGCTTTGCCACTTTTTGTCTCTACCTTTGGGGCGTGGGCGGTTCTTTCACGTTATGTCCGTAATAGCATGCTCGAAGCACTGCATCAGGACTTTATTCGAACAGCGCGAGCCAAAGGCCTTAGCCCGCGCCGTGTTTTTTGGGCGCACGCGTTGCCCAACGCCCTGTTGCCCGTGATCACGATCTTGGGCCTGAGCATCCCTGGGCTCATAAGCGGCAGTGTTATCATTGAGTCGATCTTTGCGTGGCCTGGTTTGGGTCGCTTGGCGTGGGAGGCTGCCACGGGATACGACTACCCTGTCATGATGGGACTCTCGTTTATGGGCGCGGTCCTGACCATTGCCGGTAGTTTGGTGGCGGATTTGACACAGGCGAGCCTGGATCCTAGGATCAAGTTCGAATGAGCACCGCGCAAAATAGATATTGGCGGGGAAGCACGCTCGCCGCGGGTCTTGCCCTGGGCGCCCTTTGTCTTATGGGGTTGCTGGCACGCTGGATCGCGCCACAAGATCCCGATCGTATACAAGTGCTATTACGATTTGCGGCTCCTGGTGGGGACGCCTGGCTCGGGCGTGACGAACTGGGACGGGACGTGCTGAGCCGCATGATCAGTGGCGCGAGCGTGTCGATGGGTGTTGGCATTTTGTCGGCGCTTTTGACAACTTTGGTGGGCGCTGGCCTTGGTGCTGTGGCGGGATACCGTGGTGGCTGGACAGATGCGCTGGTGATGCGCTTGGCGGATGTCTTGATGTGTATGCCAACCTTGTACTTGGTGTTGACGTTGATCGTGTTGTTGGGGCCAGGGATCAGCAATGTGGTGGTGGTGATTGTTGTGACGGGTTGGACCAGCATGGCCCGCCTTGTTCGAGCCGAAGTGCTGGCTCTGCGAGACCGCGAATTTGTCCTGGCGGCCCGTGTGTCAGGAGCCAACGCATGGGATGTTCTTTTTAAGCACGTGCTTCCCAATGCCTTGGCTCCTGTTTACGTGGCGCTGACGTTTGGGGTGGCGGGGGCCATTCTTATGGAATCTGGTTTGAGCTTTCTAGGCCTTGGTGTTCAGGCGCCGCAAGCTTCGTGGGGCAGTCTCTTAAACAGTGGGCGGCAGTCGATTGAGCAAGCATGGTGGTTAACAGTTTTTCCTGGGGCGACCATCTTTGCGGTGATGCTTTTGGTCAATCATCTCGGTGAAAAGGCCAGACGGCATTTTGATCCCAAGGACAGCCTTTGAGCGCGCTGGCGCTAGAGGACCTGCGGGTGGATTTCGGCCCCGAGCATGTCGTTTTGCAGGGCGTGAGCCTTTGGGTTGAGCCCGGACAGGCGTTGGGGCTTTTGGGGCCTTCGGGCTCTGGCAAGAGCCTGACCGCGTTGGCCTGTTTAGGGTTGTTGCCCACGGGTGCGCGTTGGGTGGGTGGCAGTTTGCGCATCGCTGGCCAAGAACTTTTTGGGGCGGACGAGCGCGTATGGCAAAAAATCCGAGGCGCGATGATCGGACTAGTGTTTCAAGAGCCGTTTACCGCCCTCAACCCGTTGATGCGGGTGGGCGAGCAGATCGCCGAATCGCTGCGCTTGCACCAAGGCATGCACGATCAAGCCGCTCAGCGCGAGGCGGCGATCTGGCTCGAACGGGTTGGGCTGACGCCAGGGGCTAGCCGAGCTCGCCAGTATCCGCATCAATACTCGGGGGGGATGCGTCAGCGGGCCTTGATTGCGTTGGCATTGGCCGCTGGACCAAAGATCTTGATCGCGGACGAGCCGACCACCGCTTTGGACGCGACAGTGCAGACTCAGATCATTGATTTAATAAATCGCTTGAGGCAAGAACTTGGTTTTGCGCTCTTGATCATCAGTCACGATCTTGGTGTGATCGAAGCCCTGACTCAAGACGCCCTGGTGATGCAAGCGGGTCGTGTCGTTGAGCGCGCCAAAGTGACCGATTTGATACACGCACCACAAAGTGACGCCGCACGTCGGCTGATGCGAGCGCACGCGTCTTTCATGCAAGCATAGGAAAGAATCATGAAAAATATCCTTGAGGCCCAGGGCCTTATAAAAAATTATGCCGTACCCAAAAAAGAAGCGTGGTTTGGCAGCGATAGTTTGCGCGCGCTGGATGGCGTGAGCCTGACCTTGGGCGAGGGAGAAACTTTGGCTGTGGTCGGTGAATCCGGGTCAGGCAAGAGCACGCTCGGTCGGCTTTTAGTGGCGCTCGAGACGCCAGACGCGGGCAGCGTGAGCATGGGGGGCCAGGACTTAAGCACCCTGGGAGGATCTGAGCTGCGTCGAAAGCGGCGGGACTTGCAAATGATATTTCAAGATCCCTACGCTTCGTTGGATCCGCGTTGGAAAGCCGAGCGCATCGTGACCGAGAACTTAGTGGCTGCCGAGGGTCTGCAGGGCGCCCCCTTGGCGGCCGAGGCGGTGCGTTTGTTAGAAATGGTAGGGTTGTCGGCAGATATGCTGGATCGCTATCCGCATCAATTTTCAGGCGGGCAGCGCCAGCGTCTGGCCATTGCGCGCGCGGTGGCCACGTCGCCCAAAGTGTTGATCGCCGATGAGCCCGTCAGCGCGTTGGATCTGGAATTGCAAGTGCAGATCTTAGATCTGCTTAAAAAATTGAAAGCGGACATGGGCCTAAGCCTGCTATTTATCACGCATGACCTAAAGCTGCTCCGTGGATTGGCGGACCGTGTCGCGGTGATGCAGGCGGGTCGTATTGTCGAAGAGGGCACGCTTGAGCAAGTCTGGAAAGATCCCCAGCATCCATTCACGCAAGAGCTTTTGGCGTCACTCTTGATGCCGGGCCAGCGCAAGGCGAGGCACTGATGGCGGGTCTCAAGAAGTTAGTTGTCATCGATGGGATGGCGTATGCCTTTCGCTCGTTTTATGCCATCCCTGAGATGACCGACGCCAAAGGACAGGCGACGAACGCCGTTTATGGTTTTTTGGGCGCGATGCGACGCGCCGAAAAGATCTTTAAGCCAGATTATGCGGTGGTGGCCTTTGACAGCCCTGGCGGTAGTTTTCGTGATGAGATGTTGGCCGAATACAAGGCGCATCGCGACCCCCCTCCCGAAAGCTTGATTAGCCAGTTCCCATTGATCGAGCAAGTCGCGCCCATGTTGGGTTGGCATCTGCTAAAACAAACCCGCATGGAAGCCGACGATATCATGGCGACGCTTACGCGCTTAGCGCGTAAGGCGGGCTTAGAAGTCATCTTAATGACATCCGACAAAGACATGTTGCAGTTGGTTGGGCCGGGGGTGCGCGTCTACCGCGAGAATCCTAAAGGGGCCAGTTTATACGGTCCAGCCGAGGTCAAGGAACGCTACGGCGTGACGCCCGAGCAGATCGCCGATCTTTTGGGCTTGATGGGGGATAACGCCGATAACATCCCAGGCGTGCCGGGGGTGGGCGAGAAGACCGCCGCGAAATTGTTGGTTGAATATGGCAGCTTAGAAAAAGTTTTGAAAGCGGCGCCTAAGATGAAAGTGGGCAAGCTTGCGGACAATCTTAAAGAATTTGCCGAACAGGCGCGCTTGAGCCTGCGATTGGCGTACTTGAAAGATGATGTGGACTTGGGCCTTGGCATCAAAGACATGGTTTTGGGATCGCCTGACTACGTGGCCCTGCTGCCTTGGCTTAAGCGTTATGAGTTGCGCGCCATGCTAGCGGACTATGGGCAAAAGGCGACGAGCGCTGGACACGACGTGGCTCGTTTGGCGGCCGTGGTCGAGCCCATCACGGACAAGACAAAGACCAAAGCGAAAGCAGCTAAGAAGAAGCCGATTCCAGCCATGCAGCGCTTAGCGAGTGGCCAAGCGGAAATCCTTAAGTCGGCAGGGTTCAAAAAAGACAAATTATGTGGTGTCGCTTTCCTATTGAATGCCTCGGGGGGCGCTGTCCCCACCAAGATGGCGCTCGGACAAGAAGGTGCGCAGGCCATTTTAAATGTGGATGGATGGGCGATGGTGGCGAGTAGCCTTGGATACTTTGACCAGATCGCTTTATTTGACAGCAAGGGCATGCAACGTGGGTTTTTGGCGGCGCGCCTGCCGATGCTGTCCAACGTCCTCGACTTGGGTGTGGGCGCCTATCTCGTCAATAGTGCGCGGGTGGCGCGAGATCTGGCCGAGGCGGGCGTTCTTTTTGACCTAGAGTTGGACCTGCCCGCCCCCCAAGAAGATCTCTTTGGCGCTCCCGACGAAGATCTAGGTCGCGTCGCGATGGCCTCGGTCCAGTTGGGGCAAGCTTTGCGCACTCGCCTCAAGACGGATGATATGGTCGAGCTTTACGACGACCTCGAGGGGCCGCTTGTTCCGTTGCTGGCCCAGATGGAACACGATGGTATCGCGGTGGATGTAAAGGTCCTTGATAGCTTAGAAGCGGAAGCGCAGAAAGAGATGAAGATCTTGCATGCCAAGGCGATCAAGGCTGCCGGTAGAGAGTTTAATCTTAATTCTCCAAGTCAGTTGGCGGACATTCTTTTCAAGGAACTGGGACTTCCAGTGCAACGCAAGATCAAGACCGGCTTCTCTACAGACACCGATGTGCTCGAAGCTTTGGCGGATCGGCATCCGTTGCCTGATTTGATCTTAGAATACCGCCAATTGGCAAAATTGAGCGGTACCTATCTGCAAGCGCTGCCGCGCTTGATCGGTCCTGACAAAAGAGTGCATAGCACTTGGAATCAAACCGTTGCCGCGACGGGTCGGCTTAGCAGCCAGGACCCCAACCTTCAAAATATCCCTGCACGCACAGAATGGGGACGACGTATTCGCAAAGCCTTTGTGGCAGAAAAACGCGGAGACTTAATTTTGGCGGCGGATTATTCTCAAATAGAGCTAAGAGTCTTGGCCCACTATTGCGGCGATCCCGTGTTGAAGAAAGCATTTCAAACGGGACGGGACATTCATACAGAAACGGCGGCGCGCATGTTTGG
>JANLXT010000150.1:0-2131 GCA_031365225.1 candidate division FCPU426 bacterium | reverse complement strand
CGCGCAAGCGCGGGCTAGCGCCTTGGGCCTGCACCACCAATTCACCCGCCACGTTGTAAATCTTGGCCCACATCCAACCACCTGATCCAAGATTCGGCGCGATCAGATCCACAAAGTTTGCCTTCAGCACCGGGTTCGGCGCGGCGATGGCCTCGGCCAAGGGCGAGCTGAAGGCTTTGATGATGGTGATCGCGGTCGACAAGGTCGTGGGCTTGGCGCCGGCGACTTGGCGTTCCATCACGATCTGATACGTACCGCTGGCGACGATGCGTCCGCGCGTATCGGTGCCGTCCCATGTCACAAAATCGGTCGGGCCTTCGCCATAGGTCAGGGTCACTTTGTTCGTGCTGTCAGCGGGATTGGGGCTGAAGTTGGCGCGATCAATGCGCAAGGTGCCACCCCCTGTGCCTGCGGCCTGCTCAAAGCGTCGTACCAATTCTCCCGCGCTATTGTACACCGAGACTGTGACCGTGTTAGGCGTGCGCATGACCATCAAACCAACATTAAAGGTGGTCTGGCTACCAAAGCCATCATCCACGGTCACTTGCATCACATAGCTGCCACTGGCGACTTTACTGCCACTGTCCGAGCTGCCGTCCCACGTGAATGTGTACGCTGTTCCCTGCAACGTGACCACGGCCAAGCCACCATCGTCTGGCAGAGCAATATTGCTGCTGGTCTCGAGCCCCGTGGGTAGCTGATACAGGTGCACGTAGCTGGGCTGGCTGTACACCAACTCGCCGGCACTACTAAAGATCTTGATGGTGGCAGCCAGCGGGGGCACAGGCGTCAGTGTCTGGGTATGCGTCGGCGAGCCCGTGGCAGTGTTGACTGGCGAATTTGACGGGGTCACGGTGGCAGTCGCGGTGGCGGTCGCCGTGGGTGTCACGGTGAAGCTTGGTGTCGCCGTAGGCGACATGGTCGTTGTCACGGTCAACGTGGCGGTACGTGTAAAGGTAAAGCTAGGCGTTCCCGTAGGGGATGCGGTGACCGTCGCCGTGAGTGTCACCGTCGCCGTGACGCTAGGTGTGACGGACTCGGTAGCGCTGGGGGTGGCTGTAGGTGTGACGCTCGGGGTCGCTGTCTCCGTCGCCGTTTGGGTCACTGTGGGCGTGACGCTTGGTGTGTTCGTATCCGTGCTATTGGGCGTATCGGTAGCCGTCGGTGTAGCCGTCTCGGTGACTGTGGGCGTAGCTGTCTCAGTAGCGGTGAGAGTCTCTGTAGGTGTGTCGGTTTCTGTCGCTGTCTCGGTGGCTGTAGGCGTTGCTGTAGGCGTCGCAGTTGAAGTCGCCGACTCAGTCGCTGTAGGTGTCGCTGTCGGCGTATCCGTCTCGGTCGCCGTTGGCGTGGCCGTCTCGGTGACGGTAGGCGTATCCGTCTCGGTCGCCGTCGGTGTGGCTGTCTCGGTGACCGTCGGCGTATCTGTCTCGGTGGCCGTCGGCGTGGCTGTCTCGGTGACGGTAGGCGTATCCGTCTCGGTGGCCGTCGGCGTCACGGTTCCAGTGACTGTAGGCGTCGCGGTTGGCGTCGCAGTCTCAGTCACCGTTGGGGTTTAAGTCTCAGTTTGGGTCTCAGTCGCAGTGGGTGTCGGTTTTGGTGTTTCTTTATCAGTCATCGTGGGATTAGCCGTCTCGGTCACGGTCGGTGTCGCCGTCTCGGTCTGCGTACCAGTTGAAGTCTCAGTTATAGTAGCGGTCCCCGTAGGGGACATGGTCGGCGTGGCCGTCTCGGTCACGGTTGGCGTGGCCGTCGGTGTGGCCGTCTCGGTGACCGTAGGGGTGGCCGTCTCGGTTTGCGTTTGAGTCGCCGTCGGCGTTGCAGTCGGCGTATCTGTCTCGGTTACTGTCGGTGTAGCCGTCTCGGTCACGGTTGGCGTGACTGTCGGTGTGGCCGTCTCGGTCACCGTGGGTGTGTAAGTCTCGGTTTGCGTTTGAGTCGCTGTCGGTGTGGCCGTGGGCGTGGCGGTAGCGGTCACCGTCGGTGTAGCCGTCTCGGTGACCGTGGGCGTCGCCGTCTCGGTCTGCGTACCAGTTGAAGTCTCAGTTATAGTTGCGGTCCCCGTAGGGGACATGGTCGGCGTGGCCGTCTGGGTCACAGTTGGCGTCGCCGTCGGTGTCGCGGTGGCAGTCAC
>JANLXT010000131.1:0-48155 GCA_031365225.1 candidate division FCPU426 bacterium | reverse complement strand
CCCACCGCCATGAACCCCGCGTGGCCTAGGCTGAACTGACCCGCGATACCGGTGATTAGATTAAGACTAAGCGCCAAGAGCGCGCTGATACCTACCTGCACGAACAAAGTTGAAAAGTAGGGTGGCAAGAATACCGCCAGCAACTGACCCGCGCCGGCGCTAGCGATGATCCATAGGCTCGCTTTTAGATTGCGATCCATCTAAACCTTCTCCACACGATTGTTACCCAAGAGCCCTTGAGGCTTGATCAAAAGAACCCCGATCAAGAGCCCAAACGCTAACGCATCGCGCCAGGTACTCGCGCCATAGGCCGAGACCAGCGTCTCGGCTAGACCTAAGAGCAAGCCGCCGACCACCGCGCCGCGCAAGTTGCCGATCCCCCCCAGCACCGCCGCGATAAAAGCCTTGAGACCAGGGATCACGCCCATCAACGGATCCACACGCGGATACTTCATACCATAGAGCACGGCCGCCGCCGCCGCCAAGGCGCTGCCCACCGCGAACGTCAACGCGATCACTGTGTCGACGGGAATCCCTAGCAAACGCGCGCCGTCGTGACTGTGCGCGGTGGCGCGCATGGCGCGTCCCCAGCGCGAGCGGTGCACCAGCCACTCAAGCGCTAGCATAAGACCAAGACTGCAACCCAGCACGGTCAGATCCAAGTTGCTGACCAGCAGACCGCTGTCCGCCAAAGCGCTGAAGGTGGTTTCGGTCAATAATTCTGGAAAAAGGCGTGGCGTGGGACCAAAAATAGCCTGACCAAGATTTTCAAGCAGTAAACTCACGCCTACCGAGATGATCAACAAGTTGATGCGCGGTTGGCCGCGCAAAGGGCGATAAGCAAAACGCTCGACCGCCAAGCCCAGGACCGCGGCGACGCTCATCGCAAAGACCAGCGTTAACAACAAGGGGATCAAACCGGGGGCCTGCGTGGTGGTCAGTGCGCCACCAACAAACATGGCCGCGAAGGCCGCGGCCATAAAGATGTCACCGTGCGCAAAATTAAAGAGCCGAAGGATACCAAAGACCAGTGTGTACCCTAGGGCAATCAGAGCGTAAATCGCGCCTAGGGACAGGCCGTTGATCAGGTGTTGAAGCAGGGTGGACATAAAAACTAAGGGTTCACCGTCGCAAGGTAGTGAATCTGGCCTTTGCTGATCTTAAGCACGACCGCAGACTTGACCGCATTGCGATCAGCGTCGATCGTCAGTTTGCCAGTGACACCCACAAAATCTTTGGTGGCGGCGATGGCATCACGCAGATCGGGCCCGCGCAAGCTCTTAGCTCGTTTAAGCGCGTCGGCCAAAACCATTCCCGCGTCATAACCCAGCATGGCCAAAGCCCCAGGCTCTTTTTTATAACGGTCCTCATATTTTTTTACAAAATTGCGTACCGCCGGCTCAACGCTGTCGGGCGCGCTGTGGTTGCTAAAGTAACAGCCCTCTAAAGCGGCGCCACCGATCTTGAGCAGTTCGTGTGATTCCCAGCCATCGCCACCCAGCAAGGGCTGCTTAAGACCTGCCTGCCGAGCTTGTTTGGCGATCAAACCCACTTCGTTGTAGTAACCAGGGACAAAGAGCACATCGGGTTTTTTATCACGGATGGCGGTCAGCTGAGCCTTAAAGTCCACATCACCGGCCACATAACTTTTGTCTTCGACCACGGTGCCACCCATGGCGCTAAACTCGGCTTTAAATACATCGGCCAAGCCCATGCTGTAATCGCTCTTTTGGTCACGGAGGACCGCGGCAGTTTTGGCCTTAAGCGTCTCGGTCGCAAACTTGGCCATCACCTTGCCTTGAAATGGATCGATGAAACAAACTCTAAAGATATAGTCGCCCTGCTGGGTTACTTTTGGATTGGTGCTACTGGGACTGATCATGGGAATCTTGGCACGTTGGGCGTTGGGGGCCGCCGCCAACGAGTTAGAGCTGGCCACTTCACCGATCAAAGCGTGCACTTTGTCGTGGCTGATCAATTTTTGAACCACGGTGGCGGCTTCTTCGGGCTTGCCGCGATCGTCTTCGGTGATCAGTTTAAGCTGCTTGCCAGCGATGCCGCCCGCAAGATTGATCTCTTCGATCGCTAGCACCAAGCCTTCGTGGGTGCTTTGACCAAAGGTGGCGATATCGCCGGTGAGGGCGCCGTATTCACCCACACGGATGACGCTGTCATCGATGGGTTTGGAGCAACCCGAGAGTAACGCCACCAAGCCCAGTGACAAGATCCATGCGCGCATATTTGTCCTCATAAAGTGTAGATCTAAAAATTTTGTTAGAGACCCAGATTTTTATTAAACCGACTGCTACGCGCAGCCAAGGATTTTGGCACTGGCTCTGACTTGAAGGCTTCAGCCTCAACCGCTTTGGCGCGGTTGCTTGGATCGCCGTGGCTGTGGTCTCCCTTGGTCAGGCGTTCCAGCACGCGCTTTAAACCACGGGGGTCGTAGCCCGTCTCGATCAACATATGCACCGCGGCGAGATCGGCTTCAGATTCTTTATCACGGTCATAGCCGTGACTGACGCCCTTGGCCACGCTTTTGACTACCCCGTCAAAAGCCTTGGTGGTGTCACCCAATTGCTTGCCTGCCACCGCTTTTTCAAGGCCAAATGCCGCCAATTGGCTTAATGCCGCCATGGTGTTGGCCGAGCTGATGGACTTGATAGGGTGATCCAAAGCGACGTGAGCGATTTCGTGCGCTAAGACGCCCGCCAGATCATCTTCGTTCTGGCAAAGCTTGATCAAGCCTTTGCTGACAAAGATCAGGCCACCCGGGCAGGCAAAGGCGTCTGGATCCACGCCATCGAGTAGCATAAAATGCCAGCCTTCGGGCAGTTCACCCAGACCTGACGCTCCCGCAAGGGTTTGTCCCACTTGGCCAACATAGGCTTCGAGCGCGCTGTCATCGCTGGCTTTGGCGCTCGTCAACAAGGTCGCGGCCACGGTCCGGCCCGTGTAATATTTTTGCTCGGGAGTGAATTCATTGACCTCTTGGCCGCGCTTGTAGCTCTTGGCCGCGCCTTGCAATTGTTTTTGACCACTGAGATTGGCGCCCACCACCATCAGGTCACCCACCGACGCGCAACCTACCAAAGTCAAACTGGCGAGACCGAGGCTCAAGCGAATGTTTCGGATCAGTTTGTTCATCAAAGACTGTCTCATTGGGCTGCCTCTGAGAACTCGCCAAGCTTGCCGCTCTGGCGAAAAGACTCGTTGCTCGACGCGGGGTCCGCGACCCGACTGCGCTCGATCAAGGTGTCTAATTTTGGATAGTCGAGTGTTGCGTTGCCTTTGGCGTATTCGGCCTCAACTTGTTTGTTAAAACCCTTGGTCGCGGCGGCCACTTCTTCGGCGCTGGCGTCCTTGCTTGATTCACCTTTGGCAAGGATACGAGGACGGTTTTTTTGGACCGCGTTCTTGTGGATGTAGCCAGTGACTTGAGCCAGCGCGTTGCCACTGCCGGGCTCCACCCGAACCTTGAGATAGCCACCCGAGCCAAGTTCGGTCCAAACGCTGGTGCCCTTCTTTAGCTTGCCGTAGGTTTTGCCAAACGCTGTGGGTTTGGCTAGCAGGCGCGTCCCATCCAGGGTGATGTATTGCTTGATCGCTTCGGCCGAAACCGCTGTAGCGACAGCCAAGAGCAGCCCCAACAAAGATATTCTGGTACGCATGCTTCCTCCTATTTGGTTTTCATAACATAGACCCCATCCCAGTCGTTGACGGGTGGGTTGGCGATGTATTCGTCGCAACGCTTGATATAGAGCTTAGCCACACTGTCATGCGGACACTTTTTAAGGCACTCGGCAAAGACCCGCTTGGCGCCGCTAAAGTCTTTTGCTAGATAGAGGTCAAAGCCCACACTCCAGGCCTCTAAGTAGGGAGCGTCGTAAAGCGCCTCCCCTTCGTTAACAATGCCGATCAGCTCGTGCACGGCGGTCGGCTCAGCTTTGCCTTTGACTTGCAAAAGATCCAAGCGTCTTGAGAGGACGCTGCTACCTGCCGCCGCGCGGGTGGCCTCGCTGATCATGACGCGCGAGCCATAGGGTTTGTTTGCCCCTTCAAGGCGCGAGGCGGTGTTGACAGTGTCGCCCATGGCGGTGTAATTAAGCTTGCGGGGGCTGCCCATCAGGCCCACCACCGCGGGACCCGTATGAATGCCCACCCGCATCACCAAGCCTTCGTCGCCGGCGTCCAAGCCCATGGCGGTCAATCTTTCTTGGATCTGATCCAGGCGCCGCTGGCAAGACCAAGCGCTGCGACAGGCGCGCAGAGCGTGGTCGTCTTGTTCCACGGGCGCGTTCCAAAACGCCATGATGGCGTCGCCAATGTATTTGTCCACGTAGCCATCGTAGCGACCCACGACTTCGTCCGCCATCTCGGAGAGGTACAGATTTAAGATCTCAACCAGAGCCTGGGGTGTTAGCTTCTCACTAAAGCTAGTAAAGCCTTGCAAGTCACTAAAGAAGACGCTGACATCGCGCGTTTCGCCACCGGTGGCTAGCTCATTGCCTTTCATGCGCAGACCCAACAAGACCGCGGGTGATAAAAATTGACCAAAGATAGCTTGGGTGCGACGACGCTGGCGATTTTCGGCGGCGTAGTGCTCGGCGGCGCTAAGGGCGAAACCCAGCGCGATCGCCATCAAAAAAGGAGTGACGGGCACTAACAGGTCCTTGGCTTGCGCTAACCACAAAGTCAGCGCCACCGTGGCAAAGAGAAGGATGACGGGTGGAAAAAGCACCGCGGGTCCGCGCAACAAAAAACTACCGCGCGCCGCGAAACCCGCCAAGAACAAGACCAAGAGCCACATCCAGGGCGTCATGACTATCTCGCGCCAGGCGCGGCCTTGAAGAAGGTTGTCCAAGGCCATGGCTTGTAGTAGCACCCCTGGCATTGACTTGCTCATCGGCGAACTACGCAAGTCGTGCAAACCCGCCGTGGTAGAACCGATCAACACGATCTTGTCTTTGAAACGCGCGCCGTCGATCGTTGGTCTTTCCCCTTCTTTTATTTTGGCGCCACTTTTAACCACATCATAAAGGCGCGTGGTTTTTTCGATAGGAGGCACTTGGCTGAAAGCGATCGCCATGCGCCCTTGATCGTCGATAGGGACACTACGCTCACCCAACCAGAGCTTGCCGTCCAAGATCTGTAGAGCGGGTTTTCCTAAAATAGTCCACGCCGCGGACAACGCAAGGGTCGGATAGATTTTTCCTTCGAAACTTGTAAAGAGGCGAACGCGCCGTCCCTGACCGTCACTGTCTTGCTCAAAATAAGTATCGCCAACGCCCGCAAAAGCTCCCCACAAGGGATGTTTGGGTGCGTCCACGCCTAAACTTTTGCTGGATGCAAGATCTTTGACATGGATGGGTAGTGTGTACAGCGGAGCTAGAGCTTTAAACGCGGCGCGTGCGTTGGGTTGGTCCGCTCCCGTGAATTGCATGCCACTGATAACCATGCCGTGCCGACGAGAGGCCGCCGCAAACACCTGATCATCTTCTAGACCACTGGAAGAGACCGAGGTGAATAAAAAATCAAAAACAATGGCCTTGGCCTTGGCGGATTTTAGATAGTCAATTGCCAGACCGTAGGTCTCGCGGGGCCAAGGAAAAACCATCGACTCGTTACGTTCAGCGTCTTGAAGGCTGACTTGATCTAAATACACAATTTCGATGGGTGAAACCATTTCGGTCGCACTTTCGCGCCGATAGGTATCTTGTAGCCCTTTTTCTGCTCGGTCTAAGGCGCCTAACTGATAAGCCCCATAAATAATAACAAAAGCAAGGATGCTGGCTAGCCAGCCCTTACCAAGTGACGTGCGCAGATTGATAGGATTGGATATTTTCATAGACCATTTTTACCCCGCAGGGCCCTTTAAGTCAATGCGAGGCTTAGTTTGTGCTTTTTTTCACAAAGTCCATCTTGCGCCAGCATTTTCTTTGCGATACATTCAAACCCACTTTTGGTGGGCCTGGGTCAAGGACGACCTGTTCTAAAAGCCCACAATCCGTAAGACCCTGTTTTGGTCAATGACGACCAAGCTCTGACAACGAGGATTCCATGATTAACGCCCGTAAGTCGGTGGTTCTAAACCTGCACGATCACGACGCCTCGATCGAGGATTACGCGACGAGCTCTGGCACCGAGATCTATGGCCAGTATGTTTTTCATGATGAGGCGCAACAGAAGTTTTTATCCAAGGACGTTTATAAGACATTGCGCTCCACCATTCAGCGTGGTGAGCCTTTGGACGCGAGCATCGCCAATCAGGTCGCGCAGGGCATGAAAGAGTGGGCCATCTCGCACAACGCCAGTCACTACACGCATTGGTTTATTCCTATGACGGGTGGCGCGGCAGAAAAGCATGACGCTTTTTTAGAGCCGACAGGCACCGGTGGCGCACTGGCCGAGTTTGATGGCAAGACGCTCATCAAGGGCGAGCCCGACGCCAGCAGTTTTCCTAGTGGTGGCACGCGCGCGACCTTCGAAGCGCGCGGTTACACAGCCTGGGATCCTACCAGCCCCGCCTTCATCATGAAAGAAGCCAACGGCGCCACACTCTACATTCCTACCGCGTTTGTCAGCTACACCGAAGAGGCGCTTGACCACAAGACGCCGTTGTTGCGTAGCGTCGAAGCGCTGTCCACGCACGCCGTGCGCCTCTTGCGCGTCTTTGGCAACAAGTCCTCGAAGCGCGTTTTCACCACCATGGGTCCTGAGCAAGAGTACTTTTTAATCGATCGCCGCTTTTATGAGCAGCGTCCCGACTTGATCGCCGCCAACCGCACGCTCTTTGGCGCCGCGCCTTACCGTGGTCAAGAATTAGAAGACCATTACTTTGGCAGCATCCGTGAGCGCATTCTCGCTTTTATGATGGACTTTGATCGCGAGCTGTGGCGTTTGGGTATCCCTTGCAAGACCCGGCATAACGAAGTGGCTCCTGCCCAATTTGAAATGGCGCCCATCTTTGAAAAAAGCTCGGTCGCCGCAGATCATAACATGGTGGTGATGGAGCTTTTGCGTCGCGTCGCGTTGCGGCATGACCTGGTCTGTTTGTTGCACGAGAAGCCCTTTGCGGGCATCAATGGCAGTGGCAAACACAACAATTGGTCCATGGCTACGGACGAGAACGAGAATCTGCTCGAGCCCGGCCATACCCCACACGACAACGCTCAGTTCTTGGCCTTTTTGGTGGCGACCATCGCCGCCGTTGATAAAAACGCCGAGCTCTTGCGTATCGCCATCGCCAGCGCGGGCAATGACCATCGCTTGGGCGCCAACGAAGCTCCTCCGGCCATCATCAGCATCTTTTTGGGCGAGCAGCTTGAGGACATCATCAATCAGCTAGAAAAAGGATCGGCCAATCGCTCTAAAAAAGGTGGCGTGATCGAGTTGGGTGTGTCGGTGCTGCCGCCGCTGCCCAAGGACGCGACCGATCGCAACCGTACTTCGCCTTTTGCCTTCACGGGCAACAAGTTCGAGTTCCGCGCGGTGGGATCGACCACACCCATCTATTTCCCCAACACGGTGCTTAACACCATCGTCGCGGCCGAATTGGATGAGCTGGCCACCGAATTAGAAAAAGGCGTCAAAGCTGGAAACCTGAACAAGGTCTTAGCGAGCGCTCTGCAAAAACGCATCAAGGCGCATAAGCGAGTGGTCTTCAATGGCAATGGATACAGCGAAGCCTGGCACAAAGAAGCGGCCAAACGTGGCTTGCCCAACCACCGCACCACGATCGAATCTCTGCACGCCATGGACAAGGCGGAATACAAGAACCTATTTAAAAAATACAAGGTTCTCAGCAATCGCGAATACACTGCGCGCGAAGAGATCATGTGGGAACGTTATGTGAAGACCATCAACATCGAAGCCTTGGCCACGGCGGATATCGCTCGCAACATGATCGTGCCGGCGGCGGTCAAATACCAATCGCAATTGGCCTCAACCATCAAAGTGACCGAAGATGTGATCAGCGCCGCGCAGCGCGGGTCCAAAGCAATTCTCGAAGACGTGGTTGCGAACATCGATAATCTGGTCGACGCTTTGGCGGTGCTTAACCGCGTGCACGAGGCTGCCGAAAATCTAGGGAGCCTGCCCAAAAAAGCCGAAGCCTACAAAGACCAGGTGATCCCGGCCATGTTGGGTGTGCGTAAAGTAGCCGATGCGCTCGAAAACGTCGTCAGCGACGAGCTCTGGCCATTGCCTAAGTACCGCGAAATGCTCTTTCAGTACTAAACCAAAGACCAAAAAGCACGTAAAAGAGGGCCCCGTCAGGGGCCCTCTTTTTAATTGTTTCCCCACCCCCTAACCAAAATCACATTCTTACAATGGCCCTCCAAGGCTAGAATGCTTACGGAGGCACGGTGCGACGTCTTTATTTAGGAATCTTGCTTTTCGTCCCAACGCTAACGCTGGCTAAGGGTTGGTCTTTGGACCTAGGACTTTCCGCGCGCATGGGTGTTAGCGACTTTGCGGGCGCCGCAAGCCCCGCGCCACCCCCGACAGATCCCACCAACCTTTTTGCTATTTTTCCGCCGACCAATGTAGCCAGTCAGCAGGCTCAATTGAGCGGTGGTGGTGGATTGCAGGCCAGTTTGGCGTGGAAGCGACGCTTAGGGCTAGAGCTTGGATTGATTGGCGCTCAGCGGTCGGTTCTGTTGCGCGAGGATATCACTTTTCCGACGGGGCTTAATATCAAGCGGGGCACCGAGTGGCGGGTAAGCGCACTCGAGCTACCAGTTCAAGTTTGGTTGGGTTATCCCTTTCAAGCGCGTGGGATCACCTGGGTGCCTCGCGTGGGCGGCGGGCTTTGGTACACACGTATCACCTCGGCGCAAAGATTTATCGGGGCCGAGGGTCTGGGGGCCAACGAGTTCGCGTGGCGCGATTCGCCACCTGATGATTGGGGTTGGTCCGCCAGCGCCGGTCTCGATTGGATCTTGCGCTTGGGCAAAGATAAGCGATCTTTCCGTTTTGGCTTAGATCTACGGGTGGCGCAAGGTCAGCGCGCTATCGATAACGCCAATGGTGGCGATAAAGCGTTCAAAATGATTGAAGGGGCTCTCAGCTTGCCCTTTGGCTCAAGCTGGGAATGGTGAGGGAGGCACGATGAGTCAAAACGAAGAAGAGAAGCGACAGTATGAGCGTTTTCGATCTGGTCTGCAGGTCAAGTTTCGCGGTATTGGCCAGACCGAAAAGTTGACCCTGATCAAGCAAGGAGGCTATGGCACGCCTGACGCGTTTCAAGCCACCCTGCCCGAGCTGCACGATTTTCAAAAGGTCATGACCGAAGATGTGTCGCTGGGTGGCTTGCGCGTCAACACGTCAACGCCCTTGCCACAGGCCAGTGACCTATGGGTGCAGATAAGCCTGCCTAAGATCCCGATGTCGATCAACGCCATCGCCAAGGTCATGTGGACGCGCCGCGCGGGTTCGCTTTGTAGTAGCGGTCTAAAGTTTGAGGCCATCAGTCAGGGCGATCTAAAGAAGGTTGAGGATTATCTAAAGTCCGAGCAAGCTCAGGCCAAGTGACGCGCTTTGCCGCGCTTGATCTTGGATCGGGCACCGTTAAATTGAGCGTGTTCGAAAAAGATGCCGCGACCACGCGTGCGCTGGCGCTGATCGAGCGCAACACCGAGCTACGGCGGGGCATGAGTCTTGCGTTGCTCTTGCAGCCCGGACCGATTGCCGACACCCTTGATGCGATCGCCGACTTGCTCGTCGAAGCCAAGGCCTTCGGCGTGACCCAGGTCCCAGCCTATGCGACTAGCGCCGTACGCAAGGCAAAGAATCCTGAAGCGTTGTTGAACCTGCTAAAAGAAAAATTTGGGATCGAAGTGAAGATCTTGAGTGAAGAAGACGAGGGACGTCTAAATTTGTTGGGGATGAAATCCCGCGCCAAAGAACCCTTGCAGACCTCCAATCTAATCCTCGATCCTGGCGGCGATTCGTCCGAGCTCTGCGGCGGAGCGGATTGGGTCAGCGCTCCAGTAGCGTCTCTGCCCTTTGGTTCTGTCAGCCTTCAGGAAAAATACGGCTCGCCTGACGATAACGCCCCGATAGACTGGTCCCGCCTACAGGCGGTGTCGGTCGACGTTGCCGAGCTGACGACCGCTTTCGCCAAGACCCAGTTGGTCTTGCGCGCCCTAAACAGCCCACCCGCCTTGGCCATCCGCATGAACCACCCCATTCAACACGCCATAGAACAAGTGAATCAACGCCCCCTGACCGCGCACGGGCAGGGTGGCAGCTACACCCGCAGGGAGCTCGAGGCTCTCTGCCGCCACCTAGCCAGCTTAGACCATGCTGGCCGCGCGAGCCTGCTAGCAGGCGAACCCGTGGGCAAAGTCGACCGCACCTGCTACGGCTTTGCCAGCTGGCTAGGCGTCCTGGACGCGCTAGAATTGGACGCTTTCCAGATAGAGCCTTGGGGCATTAAACTAGGCGCGGCGATTTTTCTTAATAACTAGAGGCAAGCTTTGGCAAAGATCTCACTCACAGGCATCAAGCCCACGGGCACACCGCATCTGGGCAATTACCTGGGCAGCATTCAGCCCGCGCTGGAGCTGGCCAAAGATTATCTGTCGATCTATTTCATCGCGGATTGGCACGCGCTGACGACGCTTAAAGACGGCAAAGAGCTGCGTGGCTTGAGTCATAAGTTGGCCGCCACCTGGCTGGCCTGCGGCCTGGACCCAGCCAAGACCATCTTCTTTCAACAGAGCCGCGTGCCGGAATTGGCCGAGCTCAATTGGTATTTGGCCTGCTTCACGCCTAAAGGCCTTTTGAACCGCGCGCATGCCTACAAAACTATTGTCGATACCAATAAAGAGGCAGGTGAAGACGTGGACGCGGGTGTCAACGCTGCGCTCTACACCTACCCCGTGCTGATGGCCGCGGATATCTTGCTCTTTGGTTCGGACGTGGTTCCGGTCGGTCAAGATCAGCGTCAGCATGTCGAGATCGCGCGCGATATCGCCGAGGTGGTGAATCGGCAAGTGGGCAACGTGTTCAATGTGCCCGAGCCGATGATACAAGAACATGTGAAGACCATCCCCGGGTTGGACGGGCGCAAGATGAGCAAGAGCTATGACAACGTGATCCCATTTTTGGCGCCTGCCAACGAAGTTAAAAAAACGGTGATGCGTATCGTCACAGATAGCAAGTTGCCGGCGGATCCTAAGGACCCCGAGACTTGCAACGTCTTTAATATCTTTAAACATTTTGCCGAGGCTGAACGGGTGGAGTTTAGGCGCAAGCAGTATGTCGCCGGTGGCGTGGGCTATGGCGAGATGAAAGAAGAGATGGCAGCGGCGTTAGAGACCAAGTTTGGGGTGGCGCGGGCTACGTATGACGAATTACTCAAAGACCCAGAGAGCTTAGACAGGATATTGACCGAAGGCGCTGAGAAGGCGCGCGCACTGGGTTCAGCGCGCATAGAAAAATTACGCAAGAAACTGGGGCTACGGGCTTAGGGCGTGTGCACGCTCAGCATCTTAAGAGTTCCCGGTGGCCTCTCGGTTTTTATGAATCGAGACGAATCGCCTAAGCGAGAGCCGGTTGAGTCGTTGCGGCAGACGGCGGTGGACGCGAGCGAAGGCAAAAGACGACGCGTTTTGTATCCGCTGGACCCGCCCAGCGACGGGACCTGGATCGGCGTGAATGACCAGGGCTTGGTCGCCTGCTTGATGAATCAGCATCCCCAAGGCTGGCAGAGGCCAGAAAAGTTGCAGAGCCGTGGCCTGTTGGTGCCCGAAGCCCTGCGCGCTGGGTCGGTCGCCGAAGCTTTAGACCGCGTGGCCGCCATGGACCAAGCTTCACGTGCGCCTTACATGTTGGTCGTCGTGGCCCCGGGTCAGGCCCCTCATAGCCTGCGTTGGGATGGCCAGCGCCTGCGCCGCAGCATCTACAACGACCAAGTTCTTTGTCTTAGTTCATCCTCCTTTGAATCCAGCCAAGTCCAGTCTAAGCGTGAAGCCCTCTTTGACTTGATGTTGCACGCCGCTGGCGCTAATAGCGCCCAGTTGAGCACCGAAACTTTGGTTGCTGTGCAAGACGCCTTCCACCGATCCCAGGACCCCGTCCCAGGCCCTTATGCTGTGTGGATGACTCGGGACGACGCGCGCACCGTCAGCGTGAGCAGTGTCTTTGTCGGCCACGAGCGCAGTACTTTTAAGTATCTATCTCGGTCTGCCGCTGAACAAGGTGAGAGCCCTTGGGAAATACTATTAGCTTTGACCTAAAAGCCTTTTAATTATTTGACCCAGCAAACTCTAAGCCCGTGGCCTGCGTAAAATCATCAAGAGACCCACGCCAGCCCACTATTTAACTTCGCTTGGACAGACCATGCCGCAAAAAGCAGCTTTAAAAAAAGACGATTCCCTCTACTGTCAAAATGGCAGTATCGGCTATTGGGCTGCCCGTCTTTTTGGTGCCATGAATCTAGCGCTTGAACGTCGTTTGCAAACCAGTGGTATTACGGCTCGGCAGTTTGCGGCACTGGTGGCAATTGAGGCGGGCGCAAAAAGTCCCGGAGAGCTAGCCCAGCAATTGGGTGTGGATGCCGCCGCCGCGACCCGGCTCTTGGATCGATTGGCCGACGCTGGTTTGATCGAGCGTAGCACCAAAGAGACCGATCGACGTTGCGTCGAGATCAAGATGACAGATAAGGGTGTGGCGCTTTTTCCAACTTTGGTGCCGTTGGCTCAAAGTGTCGATGTGGACCTAGTAAAGGGTTTGGGACCCAAAGATCGCGCGGCATTTCTTAAACACTTACAAGAGCTGTCGGCCAAGGCGGCGACACTGCACTAGGAGACTGACATGGGACAAGAAGCGAAGATCATCGGGATCGCCAACAAAAAAGATGTGATGGAGGGCGCGGGTGTGCTTGTGGGACGCGTCTTGCCGGTGGGTCGTTTGGGCCTAGAGCCCTTGGATCCTTTCTTGATGTTGGATCATTTCAACATGAAAGCTGGCGGGCCTGGGTTTCCAGAGCACCCCCATCGGGGCTTCGAGATATTGACTTATATCATGCGGGGTTGGGCCCAGCACAAGGACAACTTTGGCAACGAAGGCAAGGTCGAAGCGGGCGGGATGATGCGTCTGACAGCAGGCAAGGGCATGCGCCATGGCGAGGAAGGTGGATCCGCCGAGCGCGAAGGCGTGATTGAGGGTCTGCAGTTTTGGGTCAATCTAGACAAGGCGGACAAGGGCTGCGAACCAAGCTTTCAACAAGCCGCGGACGCTGATTTCTCTCGCATCACGCAAGCGGGCGGTGCCACCGTCAAAGTGTTGGTGGGCCAAGGTTCGCCGGTCAAGATCGTCACCCCAATCGAATACCTAGACGTGAGTGCGCCAACAGCAAGTAGTTTTGAATGGGATATCCCCGCGGGACACCAGGGTTTCGCGTATGTGCTCCGAGGTACAGCGAGTGTGAGCACGGAAGGTGGAGCGGTGGCCGAATCTCAAGTGATCGTGCTCGAAGGGCCCGGAGCATTTAAAGTTAAGAATAATGCGGACAAAGAATTACGTTTTGTCTTTGCTCACGGAAAGCCTCACCGTCAGCCAGTTCAGTGGAATGGCCCCTTTGTGGATTAAGCCATGCGACTTTTAGTGATCTCAACAAGTCTAAATCCGCGCAGTAAAAGTTTTGGCCTAGCCCAGTCAGCGCAACAAGACCTGCAGGCGTTAGGCCACGACGTAGAGCTGATCGATCTGCGCCAGGTCGAGCTGCCCCTTTGCGATGGCAGCAAGGCTTACGAACACCCCAACGTCAAACCTTTGACTGAAAAGATCAAGGCAGCCGACGGCATTTTGGTGGCCAGCGCGGTTTACACCTATGATGTGAACGCCGCTGCCAAGAACCTGCTTGAGCTGACAGGCGAAGGCTGGGAAGGCAAGGTCGTTGGTTTTCTTTTGGCAGCGGGTGGGTTTGGTAGCTACATGAGCGTGATGGGCTATGCCAACAGCCTGATGCTTGATTTTAGATGCTTGATTCTGCCGCGCTTTGTGTACGCGGTACGGGAGCAATTCAAGGAAGGCAAGCTGGTCGACGAAGGGGTCAGAACAAGGATCAAAGCACTAAGCGCCGAGTTAGTTCGGGTGGCAGGCGCCTTGCGCACGTAGGGGAAGCAATTTAGCTCTTTTTATTAAAAATCAGCCCTTCTCAGTGATTGAGAGGGGTTTTTTTGTATAGTAGAGCTCTGAAAATAGACATTTCTTGCCAGCAGGCCTAAAAGAACGATAATAAATGAACATTCTAATGATCGGGAGCGAAACTTGAAGATCTACCTTGTTAAAACGGAAAGCAAAATAAAGCTGTCTGAATTCGACACCAAGCCACCTAAAAATGACGATGACTTTAAAGCTCAGATAAAAGCCGAGACCAAGAAGCGCACCGAGCGTCTGGCCGAACTGCAAGAGCTGTTATGGGCTGAGCACAAGCGCAAAGTCTTGGTGATCTTTCAAGGTCTAGACACCAGTGGCAAGGATAGCACCGTGCGCAATGTCTTTAATGCCACCAGCCCTCAAGGCGTGCATGTGATCCCGTTCAAGGCCCCAAGCTCGACCGAACAGGAACACGACTATCTGTGGCGCGTGCACGAAAAAGTGCCTAGTCGTGGCGAGATGGCCATTTTTAACCGCAGTCATTACGAAGAAGTCTTGGTGGTGCGGGTGCAAAATTTGGCACCCGAGAAAGTCTGGCGTCGGCGCTATCGACACATCGTCGAGTGGGAGCGTATGTTGGCCGACGAAGGCACGCTGATCCTTAAATTCTTTTTGCATATCAGCAAAGATGAGCAAAAAAAGCGTTTGCAAGAACGTTTGGATCAGGCCCATAAGAATTGGAAATTTGATCCCAGCGATCTGCAAAGTCGTGGCTCGTGGGACCAGTACGCCGAAGCCTACGAAGAAGTTTTTGAAAAATCCAGCACCGAGCACGCGCCTTGGTATGTGGTGCCTGCGGACAAAAAATGGTATCGCGACTGGGTGGTGAGCGGCGCGATCGTGGACGCGATGGAAGCCCTTGAGATGCAGTGGCCTAAGCCAGCGCCAGGATTGAAAGATATAAAAATCGAGTGAGACTGCTTATAGACCTAGATGGAACCTTGGTCGATAGCCGGCCAGGGATACGGCGGGGCTTTGAGGAGGCATTCAAAGTTTTAGGGATGCCCCCGCCAGCGCCCGAGCGAATCGACCCCTTGATCGGTCTGCCTTTGCGTGAATGCTTTGAGCGATTGGGTTGTGGCGACCAATCCACTGCCGGGGCTGAAGCCTTTCAAGATTTTTTTTGGAAGCGTGGCCACGCCGAAGGCGAGCTTTTTGAGGGAGTGCTCGGCATGCTTGCTGGGCTTCGGCAAGCGGGCATCCCGTTAGCGATTGCCACCGCCAAACCGAGCGATGCGGGCGCGATGGTCGCGCGTGGTCTTGGCATCGCAGAATACTTTCAAGGTATTTTTGGTTGCGATCCCAAGGATCTAAACCCAAACAAAGCGCCCATCGTTGAAAGGGCTCTGCGAGAGCTGGGCTGGCCCGCACCACAAACTTTTTTATTAGGCGATCGGGCTCAAGATCGGGACGCTGCCCTTTCACAACAAATCGGATTTATCGCGGCGGTGTGGGGTTTTGGACAAGCCAATGAATGGAAGGGCGCGGCGCGTCTTTGCGCTAAACCAGATCAAGTGCTAGAGGCCGTTGCAGCCTTAAGGGAGCGACCATGAGCAAGCTCAATGACGACAACCTGGGCGAAGATCTTTTTTTAGCTTTGGACACAGGGCGTCGCTTACGTCCGATGGCACTATGGATTGTTCGATGGGATGCGCAAGGCAAAGTCACCTGGCGCGAACTGCTTGAAGAAGGCGAACTGGTTCGTCCATACCATCTTGAGATACCGATGGGCAAAGAACCCGCCAGGGATGAGCACCTAGAGCGCGCTTTTGAGCGGGTCGAAAAAACTGGCAAACCAGTGAAGGCGGAATTGCATGGCTTTCATGATTGGTTTTGGCCAGTTCGATCGAAAACAGGACAAAAGACCTGTCTCTATGCGGGGCAATTTAGAGAAAGCTCACTGGACGAGAATGAGCTTGCCGCACTCTGGCGCCAATTGAGCGGTCGACGACCTTCGAGTGTGGACGCGGATTATGTACGCTTTGCGCGATCTGCCTTGAACATGCCTGTCCTTGACAAGGGTCCCTGCCAAGCGATGGAAGCCTGGATGGATCATTTTGCGGCGTACTTAGAAGGGGAAGTTCCCCCGGCGTTGCGTGAAAAACTTGTTCGTCTGCGCCAACAGGCACTCTTGCCAGCGTTGCTCGAGCGACGCTGGGTCGAACGGGCCATTGGGCATGATGGCTTTAGGCCACCCCCGTGGTATTGGGATAAAGCAATATCAACGGAGTCGAGTCAAGAGCTGGGGATCACGCGTGTGCCAAATTGTGTGATGGGATTTATTCCCGTGTTGGCGCGCGAACAAGCGGCGGACCCGGTGCGTTCGTTGCTTGCGGTCCGGGCCATTCAGCACGAGTTTGGTGTTTTTGCGCGCAGTTTGCCCGAGGCCGTGGGTGGCGCTCTGCAAGACTATGGCCTTTTACTTTTATGCTCGCCCACACCCGGCAAAGATAAGTCGCTTCAACGGGACGAGCTTCGCGAGTGCGCCGAAGCCGTGCGCAAGTGGATTCGTCAGCGCTTTGGTTTGCGTGCGGTGGCGGGTGTTGGCGCGCCCGTGGCCTTGGGCGAGAGGCTTTTAGAGAGCCATCGGCAGGCGCTCTTAACCCTACACACCGCGTTGCAGGCTGACCGAGATCTGCTCTTTTATGAGGATCAGCCCGCTGCGGATCGGCACGGCATCCATCCCGCCAGAAAAGCTCTTGAGAACCTAAGCCGAGCCCTCGAAGAAGGTGAGGGAGAGCATTTGCGTTTGGCAGCGGATCTCTATGTGCGCCAGCTTTTAGAATACGCGGGCGAGCGCATCGAAGTCGTGCGCGCCCAGCTGCTGTCTGGCTTGGCCGATCTGGGTCGTCTTTTACGTAGAGTCGTGCCCCTGGCCGCGCCAGAGCTTGAGCGCCTTGAAGCTGGTGCCGAGCATCAGCTGGAACACGCACCCAGCTTGCCCGTCATGCTGGACGCCTTCAACGAGGCGCTACGGGGACTGGCGCTTTTTGCCAGCCGGCCTTCGGATGTGCAGGCCGTGCGACGATTAGAAGACGCCTTGGCCTATTTACAAGAAAACTTTCAAGCGCCCTTGCGCCTGGCAGCTGTGGCACGGCGTTTTGGATTTAGCATACCCGCCTTCACGCGGCATTTTAGGCGCCGCACAGGCACCAGCTTTTTAGATTTTTTAAATCGCATTCGCGTCGATCGGGCTCGGCGCCTGCTGGGCAGCACGACGCTGGGCTTAGAGCACGTTGGCAGCCGCTGTGGTTTCTCGTCACCCCATCATTTGATAAGAGTCTTTAAAAAAACGGTAGGCATGACGCCGGCGTCTTTTCGCCAAACTGAGCAAGCCGATCGAAGCGAGGCCAAAGTCAAAAAACCCAAGCTGACGAAAACAGCAAAACGCACTTAAATGATAACTATTTCGTATTTTGGGCCAGCAGTCCAAGATGCGGTTTCAAAGTCAAATTCGTAAGTCTTATTATCACTTTTTTCACCATCAAAACGTTTTTCGGGGCAGAGCAGGTCGATAGACTATTGGCATGCTCCGCATTGACAAAGACCTCCCCTTAATCTTCATAGGCCAGCGACTGATGCTGATCTGGGCGCTGACCCGTCCATGGCAGGGTCATGCGGCGCTGTGCAAGCGCGTGGGCGCTTACTACACAGAATGGAGCAAGGGGGCGTATCCATCGAGTTCCATCCCTTGGACTAAGCTCACACACCTTAATCATGCCTTTGTGACACCCAACAGCGACGGTACGCTTAACATCCCAGGCGGTTTTGTCGAGGCGGGCATGGTCACGGCGGCGCATGCTGCAGGGGTCAAGGTGCTCTTGAGCGTGGGCGGTGGCGGTGGCACTTCTAGCGCCAATTTTTCGACCCTTGCCGGCAACCTCACCCGGCGCACGACATTTGTCAACGCGGTCTATAATTTTCTTAATACCAATGGTTACGATGGCGTGGATATTGATTGGGAGTTTCCGACCAGCGCTACCGATCGGACCAACTACACCACGCTGGTCTCGGACCTGCGCACCAAGTTTAATGGCTCTCCTGCGCCCGCGCCAAGCTGGCTGATCACCGCGGCGGTGCCCAATGGCAATTGGGCGGCGCAGTACATTGATTTTGCCACCGTCAAGACCATGATGGACTATTTTAATGTCATGACCTATGACTTTCATGGGTCCTGGACCACGCACACAGGGCACAACGCACCACTCGATGCTCCTGCGGGCGATCCGGATGGAGCGACGGCCAACGCCAACTATGTGCTGAGCTATTACATCACGACGCGCGGGGTGCCAGCATCGCAATTGAATATTGGCGTCGCCTTTTACGGCTATCGCACGAACAGCATCGAGAACATCCACGTGACTTGTCCAGGAGCGGATTGTCTGCCAGAGACCAATGGGGGTGACGCTTATAACAGCATCGCGCCATTGGTCGGCGCGGGCTGGACCCGTACCTGGGATGCGTCCGCAAGCTCGCCTTTTTTACGCAACGACGCAAGCGCTGGGTTCATCAGCTACGATGACCCACAGTCCATTCAGATCAAGGTGAACCATGGCGTCAATGTGCGTGGTCTGGGCGGCTCGTTCATGTGGGCGCTAGACAACGATTACATGGGTCCAGGCAATCAGCCCTTGTTGGATGCGATGCTGGCTGGTACGGGATGTGCCACCACGCCCACGGCCAGCCCGACCATTTCGGCTACGCGCAGCGTAAGTACTACCTTCACAAACAGCCCCACACGCAGCGTGACGGTGACCTACAGCTTTACCCGTAGCCCAACGCAAAGCGTTACACCAACCCGTACACCCTCGCCGAGCAGGAGCCCTAGCCCAACAGTGAGCGCGTCACCGAGCGCCACTGTGTCACCTACGTTAAGTGGCACGCGGACAGTGAGCCCGTCGGCCACACCGAGCCGCACACCGACCGTCAGCTTTAGCTCTAGCCCGTCGCCTTCGCTGTCGACCACCGGCACTGTCTCGGTGACATTGAGCCCAACCCGTACACCCTCGCCGAGCATGAGCCCTAGCCCAACAGTGAGCGTTTCGACTTCACCCTCGTCCACGCGCAGCGCATCCCCGACGGTGACACAGACACGCACAGCGACCCCCAGCCTGACCCCCGTGGCGACAGGGACGGCTACGTTCACCCAGACCTTGAGCGCGACCTTAACCTGTACCCCCGTAGCAACCCTCACCGCTAGCCTGGTCCCCAGCGGCACACTGACTGCCAGCCCTACCAGCTCGGTCTCTCCCACATCCATAAAGAAAAAAGGTAAACCAAATTTGCTGGCTCAAGCCGCGGTGCCCAATCCCAACCCCCAGGCGCTCGCGGTCTCGTTAGAGAGCGATGTGGACGAGGCTGAGCTGCGGATCTATGACGTGGGCATGCGCTTGGTGAGCAGCGCCAGGCAGGGACCGCTCAGCGCAGGCTGGACCAGGCTGGGCCTGCCCACAGACTGGTTGAACCAAGCGCCTAATGGGCTCTATTACTACCGCGTGCGCGAACGCAGTGACGGTGAGCAAGTCAGCGGGCCCGTGGGCAAGCTCGTGGTCTTGCGTTAGGTGCCTAGGATGCGCACTTGGGCATGGGTCGTCATCGCCATTCTGGCAGCGAGCCGCGGTCAGGCTGCCTTGACCAATATTGGTCCCACAGGCAGTGGCAAGGCATACTATGCTGGCGAGGTCGCCACGGCTGCCGCGACCACGTATGGCCGCTACGAGGGTGTGTTCAAGAGCGCCTCGGGCTCAGGCCTGGTGACGGCCCTCTTCACCTTTCACAGTGGTCCAGTGACTCAGGCTAACGAGATCGACATCGAGAACCTGGGGCTCTATGGCGATCGGACCAGCCTGAACGTCTTCAGCTATAACAATGTTGCCCATCAGCATGATGTGTCGTTTTGTTTTGATCCACACGCTGGATATCAGCATTACGCCATTGAGTGGGTGCCAGGGGCCATACGCTGGTATGTCGATGGGGCCCTGGTCTATCAGGATACGGGCTCCTATGTCGCTGTCGAGATGATCCAGCCCCAGCGCTTCATGCTCAATTTTTGGCCCTCAAACTCTGTTGGTTGGGCTGGGGCCATCGACAACAGTCGTTTACCGGCCATGGCCTTCTATGATTGGATGGCATATTCGTCCTATACACCAGGCACTGGCAACAGTGGCAGCAACAACGACTTTACCCTGCAATGGAGGGACGACTTTAACACGCTCGACACCGCGCGTTGGAACGTATCAAACAACACGACGTTCGGCGGCAATGCTGGGGATTTTAGCGCCAACAATGTCAATGTGGTGGGCGGACAGCTGGTGCTGAGCGTGACCCAGGCCCCCTGGGCTGGCTATCCTGGTAGCATCCCCACCCCAGCGCCCACGCCCACCGCCTATTGTCCCAGCCCTACCCCGGCGCCCACGGCTTCAGCCGCCCTCATCATCGATGACTTTAGCAATCAGACCCAGTACAACAGCAGCCACGCCAATGACCTGGGTCTTTATACCGATGATGACGCCAGTTTGGGTGGGGACACGGCCAATGCCGGAGGCCAGTTGGCTCTGACCCTCAATGCCAGCGGCTATTGGTACACGGTGCTCTCGGGTGCTTGCCTAAACGCAGCTGGTTACGGCACCCTGGCTCTCAAGGTCAGGGGCGGGGTGGGCAGCGAGAAGTTTGACATCAGCCTGCAAGACATGGGTGTGGGTTGCGCCACGCCCCAGGACCATTATCTGAACTCGGCCAGCTATTTTACCGTCACGACCACCTGGCAGGACGTGAGCATCCCGCTCTCGGCTTTTGGTGCGGACTTGGCCCGTGTCGGCAACCTTGTCTTTGCCAACTTCACGGGTAGCAGCCTGCAATTCGATGACATCCGCTTTATCCCGGCAGTCATCCCCACGCCGACACCCACCCGTACCCTCACGCTAGCTTCGGCGAGCCCCAGCCCCACGCGTAGCCCTTCGACGACGCTCAGCGTTACGACGGTGGCGACTTTCAGCCCTTCGCCAACATTCTCCACGACCCGTACAAGCACACCCAGCTTCAGCCCTAGCCCGACGCTGAGCCTATCGGTGACCCTGAGCGCGTCGCCCACGGTGAGCTTGACGCGCACGCCAACGCCAAGCGCGACGTATAGTCCGACGCCAACAGGCAGCCCAACGCCGAGCGTCGCTCCAAGCATGTCCGTGAGCCCGAGCGTGACAGTCACTTTCAGCCTTTCGCCAACATTTTCCACGACCCGTACAAGCACACCCAGCTTTAGCCCTAGCCCGACGCCGAGCCGATCGGTGACCCCGAGCGTCTCTCCAAGCATGTCTGTGAGCCTGAGCGTGACAGTCACTTTCAGCCCTTCGCCAACATTCTCCACGACCCGTACAAGCACATCCAGTTTCAGCCCTAGCCCGACGCCGAGCCTATCGGTGACCCCGAGCGCATCGCCAACGGGGAGCTTGACGCGCACGCCAACGCTAAGCGCGACGTATAGCCTGACGCCGATCCCGTCCAAGAAAAAAGGCAAACCAAACTTGTTGGCCCAAGCCGCGGTGCCCAATCCCAACCCACAGGCGCTCGCGGTCTCGTTAGAGAATGATGTGGACGAGTCTGAGCTGCGGATCTATGACGTGGGCATGCGCTTGGTGAGCAGCATCAGGCAGGGACCGCTCAGCGCAGGCTGGACCAGGCTGGGCCTGCCCACAGACTGGTTGGAGCAAGCGCCCAACGGGCTCTATTACTACCGCGTGCGCGTGCGCGGTGACGGTGAGCAAGTCAGCGGGCCCGTGGGCAAGCTCGTGGTCTTGCGTTAGGGATCGTAGCAACACGGCTATGTTTGATACAATAAAGGACATCAGAGAGCGTAGGCAGCGCAGGCGTTTCTGTTGCTGAACCCAAGGGGTGCGTGCGTGAATGCAGTGAGCCGACTGATAGAGCTAAATCCAGATACAGAGGTCTGGCTAGATTCTTCGCCCATGGTTTTAGAGGCTTGGAAGCTGGATTTTTTGGCGAGGGAACAGGACGGAGCCAAGCGCGAGTATTGGGCTGAGCAGTTGACTAAGCTCTACGACCCTAGCCAGGTAGCCAAGAGCCTCTTGAGCGGGGTGACCACCAACCCCCCTTTGTCCATGCAGGTGATTAAAGAACAGGCGTCACGTTATCAGGTGGCCCTGACCGCGATCAAGGCGCAAGGCTTAGGGCAGGCCGAGGGCTTTTACAGCCTTTATAGCGGCATCATCCAAGAGGGCGCTGCTATGTTCCGGCCCGTCTATGACGCCAGCGCTGGCCAGCGGGGTTATCTGTCTGGCCAAGTGGATAATCGCGATTACCACGATCTAGAAAAGATGCTGGCGATGGCGTTGCGCTTGCGCCGTCTGGCGCCTAACGTGATGGTCAAGATGCCAGCCACCCGCGAGGGGATCCATGGCATCGAGATCTTGAGCGCCATGGGCATCCCCACCAACGCGACGTTGACCTTTAGCCTGAGCCAGTTGCTAGCCGTGGCCGAGGCCGTCAAACGCGGCTTGGAGAGCGCCCGGCGCAACGGGGTGGACTTGAGCCGTTTTCGCTCGGTCGTCACCTTTATGCTGGGTCGCACCGAAGATTGTCAAGATCTTAAGGCCGAAGCGGAGCAGCGGGGTGAGACCTTGGGCGAAGAAGAGCGCCGCTGGGCTGGGTTGGCTGTTTTCAAAAAAGCTTACCGCCTTTTCAAAGAGCGGGGCTACGAGAGCAAGCTGCTTGCCGCTTCGATGCGCAAAGGCCCTGATCAAAGGGGCAAGGCTCACGTCTGGCACATCGAAAAATTGCTGGGAGCGGACATCGTGCTGACCATCTTTCCAGATATTTTAGAGGCGTTTTTACGGGCTTATGATGGTGAGACGCTGCTTCGAGGCATCGACCAAGAGCCTCCCGCGTTAATCTTAGAGAAATTATTGCGCTATGATTTTTTTCACAAGATCTATGATGAGGACGGTTTGGCACCAGAAGCTTGGCCCGATTTTGGGCCAGTCGTTGAGACAACGCTGGTATTTAATCAAGCGGCCTTGGACATGGAAGCCTTGGTCCGCTAGATCACACGGAGAGAGCGATGAACACGATCTGGGATAGTTATATGACGCTCGGCTTGGTACATCCTATGGCTTTTCCTGTGGCGTTAGAGGGGGTGGATCGATCCATCCCCGACAGCATACGGCGGGTGGCCGAGGACGGCTTTTTTACGGCCATTGATGTGACGTGGATCAAAGACGCGCAGGACCGCAAGGCAGCCGCGGCTACATTGCGGCAGAGCGGTTTGCGCGTTAATTTTGCAGGGCAATGCGCCCAATTGAAGGCTGGCGTTAATTTAAACGACGCAGATGGAGCCAAACGTGCGGTTGGCGTGAAGCTCATGAAAGAGTGCGTGGACATGGCTGAAGAGATGGGCGCGCAAAGCTTTTCGATGCTCTCTGGCCCAGATCCCGGGGACGCGCAACGCGAGGCGGCGTTGGGCTGGCTGATCGAGAGCCTGAAAGAAGTCGGTGCCTACGCCAAGACCAAAGGCCTGCCCATCGCGGTTAAGGTCTTTGATCAAACGGTAGAGAAAAAATGCTTGATCGGGCCACGCCAGATCGCTAAGCGCTTAGCCCAAGCCATGCGGCACGAGCTAGCAGATTTTGGCCTGGGGCACGACCTGTCCCATATCCCGTTGTTGGATGAGACTCCCGCCCAGAGTTTGGGCGACCTGCGAGATTTTTTAGTGCAGGCTCATATGGGCAACTGCGTCAAACAACTAGGGCACCCTCTCTATGGCGATCAGCACCCGCTTTTTGGCGTAGAAGGCGGCGAAAGTGGCGCCAAAGAATTGGCCGCGTACCTGAGAGCGCTCTTTGACATCGGTTATCTGGGCGAAGGCAAAAGGCCCTTTGTAGGCTTTGAGATGAAACCCTCGGCGGGCGTCAGCTCTGAGATGGTCATCGCCAATTGTAAGCGCACGTTTAAACAAGCTTGGGCGTTAGTCTAAGCCACACTGAGGAGCCTTGGGTGAGCCTTCCTAAAGTTTTTGTAAGCCGCGCCATACCGTCCGAGGGCATCGCTTTGTTGCGCGAGCATGCCCAGGTCACCGTGGCTGTTCAGGACGCGATCATCTCGCGCGCTGACCTAGAGCGCGGGGTCCGCGAGCACGATGCGCTGTTGTGCATCTTAACCGATCGCATCGATGCGGACCTGTTGGACATGAACCCGCAGCTAAAGGTGGTGGCCAATTACGCAGTGGGCATCAACAACATCGATGTGGCCGCCGCTACAGCCCGGGGTATCGCCGTGACCAACACGCCTGGTGTGCTGACCGACTGCACAGCGGACCTGACCTGGGCGCTGATCTTGGACACGGCCCGACGCGTCAGTGAGGGCGACCGGGTCACGCGCGCCGGCGCTTTCAAAGGCTGGGGACCGCTTTACATGTTGGGTCGGGATGTCAGTGGTAAGACCTTAGGGATCGTGGGCATGGGCCGCATCGGCGAAGCGGTTGCTGAGCGCGCCAAGGGCTTTCGCATGCCCGTGCTCTACACCAAGCGCCAGCGCTTGGACCCGCAGCGCGAGCGCGAGCTGAACGCGCGGCATGTGGACATGGTCACCCTGTTGGCCGAGTCTGATTTTGTGTCCTTGCATTGCCCCCTGACGCCTGAGACCACGCATCTGATAGGGCTTAAAGAGCTGACCGCGATGAAACCGTCCGCTTATCTTATCAATACGGCGCGTGGGCCCGTGGTGGACGAGAAGGCGCTTGTGCGAGCTTTGGCTGAAGGGCGTATCGCTGGCGCGGGACTGGATGTTTATGAGGAAGAACCCTTATTAGCAGCAGGCTTAGCGCACCAAGAGAACGCCGTGCTACCGCCGCATCTTGGTAGCGCGACGATCGAGACGCGCATCAAAATGGCGCGCATGGCGGCGCTGAATGTGATCGCTTGCTTGAAGGGCGAGCTGCCACCTAACCTGATCAATCCCGATGTGCGCAAGGGACGGGTTTGAGCGGCCTGCGATGGCTCTGCTTTGAAGGCGCCGAAAAAACCTGCCGTGTCGGCGCCTGAGGTCGAGTTTCAAGCGGGCAAGACCTGTGTCCGGATCGTGGACACAGAAGCTGAGCTGGGCTTGCGTACTGCCGAGCAAGCCGCTGCCGCTTTGCAAAACGCCACTTCGGCAGGGCGGGATTGCGTGCTGTGGACCATGGCCGCGCCTAGCGCGTTCTCTTTTTATAGCGCATTTATCAGCCTGGCGCAGCGTGACGCTAACCTCGCCAAGATCCTTGCCCGCACCCATTTTTTTCAATTTGATGACTATCCCCTCGCGCGCAGCAGCCCTCGCTTTAAAGCAAGCTTTCGCCACCTTTTAGAGGCGCGTTTTTATAGCTTGCTCAAAGATGCTTGTCGTGCGCTTGGTCCCGTGCATGCTTTAGAGCTTTGTGGCGACCCGGCCGATGAGAGCGTCGCCCTAAGTTATGCTCGATCGCTCCTGGACCTTAAAACCAAGGGCGCGTTCATCTTGCAGATCAAAGGCAATGGCATGGACGGTCACTGGGGCTTTCACGGGGCGGAGACGCCCTTGCAAGGCGAAGCGGGCATGATCACGGTGCCCATGAACCAGGCCAATCGGCATCAACAGATGTTGGATTGGCCGTTGTTGTTCAAAAACCCCGCAGACGTCCCTGAATTGGCCTACACCTTCAATGTGCCGATGTTCCTAAAAGCTGATGAGATCATCGATAATGTGCCCCAAGCCAGCAAAGAGTACGCGGCTTTGGCCACCTATGGCACCGAAGAGATATTGAATGAGCTGCCCTCATCCGCGCTTAAGGCGCATGCCTGCTCTAGCGCCTACCTCACGCGCGCAGCGGCGCGCAGCCTTTTAGATTTTAGAGCCGCGCGCAGCTTGGATCCGCTGGCGCGGCTTGGCCCTGAGACCCGTCAGCGTCTGGGCGCGCTCTGGCAAGATCCCCAGGATCCCGCCAAAGCGCTGGCCAATTGCCAGAGCATGGAAGCGGCGCTAAAAAAACTGGGCATGCTGTGAGCCCCGCTGGCTTTCCAAGCTTGGCGATACAGCTCTTTAGCTTGCGTCCGCTCTTGAGCGACCGTGCGGGGCTTGAAGGGGCCCTTGACGCTTTAAAGGCGGGTGCTTGCGCTAACATCGAAGCCGTGCCCTTGGACTTTATGAGCGCCATCGATTTGGCTGCCGCCATCACCCGAGCTGGCTTGGCTTGCTGCGCTTTTCATCAGCGCACAGAGGATCTTTTATCTCGTCCGCAAGCTTGCATCGACACCGTTAAACGCTTCGCCTGTGATTATTGTGTTTGTTCGTTGCCTTCAGGGGCAGGCCTTGCCAATGCCGTAGAGATACGCGCCACCGGAAAGGCGCTGGGACGGGCCGCGGAGCTCTTGGCTGGGCAAGGCCTCACCTTAGCTTATCATCCACATCTAACTGAGCACCGGCGCGTGGATGGAAGCATGGTGTTGGACAGGCTCTGTGCCGCCGCCGGACCAGCGCTCAAGCTAGAGCTCGATACTTTTTGGACTCAGCAGGGAGGCCTTGATCCGGCCCAAGAGTACGCCCGCCTAGCTGGCCAAGCACCCTTGCTGCACCTGAAAGACATCCAGCTTTCAGAGGCTGGGGCAGCGCGTAGCGCGGCGCTTGGTCAAGGCTTGTTGGCTTGGCCAGGTATTTTTGAGGCATCGGCTCAGGTGGGTTGTCAGTGGTGGATCGCCGAGCAAAGTCATTTTGATGGGGATCCTGTGGCCGAGCTATTGGGCAGCCTGCGTGTCGCGCGGGACTGGATAAACAGCCAGACGGCGAGAGCATGACACCCCGTTTTTTGATCGCGCCTAATGATTTTAAAGGCAGCCTGGACGCTGTTGCGGCGGGGCGCGCTCTGGCAAAGGGCATTCAAAAGGTGCTTCCCAAAGCCCGTTGTGAGTGCTTGCCGCTTTCAGATGGTGGGCCTGGCCTGTTGCTGGCCGTACGCGCGTCTTTGGGAGGCAGGCTACGCCGATCGCGGGTCGCGGGTCCTTTGGGTCAGCCAGTTTTGGCCCGATGGTTAGAGCTGCCTGGCAAGCGCGCGGTGGTGGAATCGGCCCAAGCGATCGGTCTGATGCTCGTGCCAGCCAAACGCCGCGACGCATTGCGTAGCGATAGTCAGGGCCTAGGTCAGCTGCTCTTAGCGCTACGGCGCAAAGGTATCCGTGAGGTCTGGCTAGGTTTGGGTGGTAGCGCGACGACGGACGGTGGCATGGGCATGGCCCGAGCCCTCGGATGGGAATTTTTAGATCGGCATGGCCGGGCGCTAGCCGCCGGAGGAGCTTCGCTTGTCGAGCTTGTGCAGTTAAAGCGGCCAGTCAAGCCAGCATTACAAGGCATGCGGTTGCAAGTCCTGTGTGATGTGGACAGCCCCCTCTTTGGTCGGCACGGCGCAGCTTTTGTCTATAGCCCACAAAAAGGCGCTAGTCGCGCGCAGGTCCTGCGTTTGGATAAAGGCTTACGCGTCCTAGCTCGTCATCTGCCCAAGTCCTTGTCTAAGCGCGCTGGTTCAGGTGCGGCGGGTGGTCTGGGCGCAGGGTTGCAAGCTTTTGCGGGCGCGCGCCTGGTGGCGGGTGCAGCAACGCTGTTGCGTTTGACTGGTTTTAAAGAACGCCTACAAACCTGCGACTGGGTCATCAGTGGAGAAGGTCGCTTGGACGCTCAGTCTTTGGCAGGCAAGCTACCTATTGCGATCAGTCTTTACGCCCAGCGTGCGCGCAAGCCCTGTTGGTTGGTCGCTGGTAGCGTGCAAGGGTCACAGGGCCGCTGGCAACGGGTGGGCGCTACGCGTGTTTCGGTGCTGCAGGCCCCCAACCGGAGCCAAGCTTGGTCTATAAAACATGCCGCCCAGCTCCTAAAAGCCCATGGGCGTGAATTTGCTCGAGAGTATAAAACCAACATGCGTGGCGCACTTTTTCAGCTTTATTCAGCATAGTTCTATCTAAAAACGACATGGTTTCAATCAAAACAAAGCATACTTAAGAGCCCATTCTGGGTATGCTTTTATCAATGCGTCTGTCCCTTTTACTCTTCTTTTTGGTCCCTATCCCTGCGTTTGCCGTGACGCCTGCGATCCCTTTTGGGTCGCATACGTATGCTTACGCGGCCAATGTCATCACGCCCACCAACCAGACCCGCGCCCAAATGGATCTCGCGGTTCAAAATTTCTATACCACGTGGAAGGCGAATTACGCCATTGGTGGTTGCGTGGCGGGGCGACGACGCATCAATTATGACGGTGCCAACCAGACTGTCAGCGAAGCGCATGGTTATGGCATGCTGGCCGCGGTCTTGATGGCCGGTTATGACGCTGATGCCCAGAATTTTTTTGATGATCAGTATCGATATTTTAGGGCTCATCCCACCCTTACCCACGCTGACCTGATGGCCTGGCAGCAGAACGCTGCTTGCGCGAATATCAATGGCGCCGATAGCGCGTCGGACGGTGACCTTGATATCGCGCTGGCGCTCTTGATGGCCGACCGCCAATGGGGCAGCTGCGGCGCGATCAATTATAAAGTTGAAGGGCTTAAAGTTGTCACTGCGATCAAGGCCCAAGAGCTGGATCTGACAAAAAAATATGTTTTACTTGGTAATTGGGTCAACTCTGGCGATACAACCTATTATCCCGCGACCCGGTCCTCGGATTTCATGGTCGGGCATTATAAATCCTTTCAGTGGGCCTCAGGCGACAGCGCTTGGGACGGTGTGCGCAATCACACCTATTTTATTGTCACATCGGTGGCGCATGCGACCACAGGGTTGATGCCTGACTTTATCTCTAATCCAGCGACTGCGCCAATTGTCCCGGTGCTGGCGAACCACGCGTGGTGCCAGACTAACCCTTGTTTCTTAGAGAACCCCACAGACGATGACCACGGCTACAATGGTTGTCGTGACCCATGGCGCATCGGTAGCGACATGGTGATCTCGGGCGATCCGCGCGCCTTTGCGGCCTTGCTCAAGATCAACACATTCATCCGTGGGGCCGCCGCTGGCAACGCGGCCAATGTAAAGTCAGGCCGTACGCTGGCAGGGGTCGTGCAAGGCAATTACGAAGACATGGCTTTCACCGCCCCCTACATGATCGCCGCCATGTCTGATTCGACCAATCAGGCGTGGTTAAACAGCCTTTGGACCCGAGTGGCCGCTTCGACAGGCGGCCAATACTTTGACGATAGTATCAAGCTCATTTGCATGGTGGTGGCCTCGGGCAATTGGTGGGCGCCTGAGCAGATGCCAGACCCCTGCGCCGCGCCATCGGCGACGCCCACGTGGACCCCCACGCTCACAAAGACCTCTACCAGAACACAGTCGCCCAGTGTCACGCGCTCTCCGAGTGTGACCCCTTTTTTTACCCTAAGCGAAACGCCGACGCCAAGCGCCACCAAGACCGCTAGCCCGTCGCCCAGCGCGTCCCCATCAGGTAGCCCCAGCGTGTCTCCGTCACCCACACGCACGGGCACACCCTCGATCACCGCCAGTTTTTCGCCGACACCGGTGTTCAGTGTCACGGTTAGCCCCACGGTGTCAGGCACTCAATCACCCAGCCCATTCTATTCTGTCACTGAAACACCCAGTCTTAGCGCTACTCGAACATCGAGCCCATCGCTGACCGCGTCCCCGACAGGCAGCCCCAGTGATTCTTCTTCGATCACGCGCACGGTGACTCCCTCGCACTCGCCGACAAGGACGGCGACACCTACGCGAACCTCAACGGCGACCACGACCATAACGTTTAGCGCTACGCCAACGGCGTTGCTGAGCTCGACAAGCAGTACCACCCCCACCGAGACGGGGACCATTTTTGCCTCGCCTTCTTGCACCGAGACCCCTGCGGCAAGCGCCACGCTTACAGTTATACCCAGCGCCCCTGGCCGTGGCCGTGGACGCCTGCAGATACTGGCGCAAGCACCTGTGCCAAACCCTAATCCTCGGACGTTGAGCGTCGCCTTGGATGGTGACGTGGATGAAGTTGAGCTACGGATCTATGACGTGGGCATGCGCTGCGTGGCCGAACTGCGCCAAGGACCCTTGCCAATGGGCTGGGTCAGCCTGAGCCTTCCCAGTGAATGGTTGAATCAGGCTGCGAATGGCATCTATTACTACCGCCTGCGCTTAAAGCGGGACCTAGAATCCGCGTCGGGTTCGATCAATAAATTATTTGTGCTACGTTAGGTCAACTCAGACAGGCAAGATATCATTTTTGTCCTAATCTTTCGTGTGTGGCCGATCAGGACGCCAGATACAATAGCCCCATGCTCACCTGCGATCTGATCCTCACGTCAAAAAAATCAAGCGCCTTCAGATAGCCTTGACGATCCTGGGCCTTATGGGCGTTAGCCAAGCGATGGCCTTGCCCTGTAAGCGTGTGCTGGCGTATTACACCACCGATCATAAAGCTGTGTATCCCTCTAGCAGCATCCCCTGGGCTAAGCTCACCCACCTCTGCCACGCTTTTGTGACCCCCGCTAGCACAGGCAGCCTTGTCATCCCCAGCGGCTTTGTTGAGGCAGGCATGGTCAGCGCCGCCCATGCCGCTGGGGTCAAAGTGCTCTTGAGCGTAGGTGGCGGGGGCGGCAGTGCTAATTTTTCGGCGGTGATGGCTAACAGCACGCGGCGAAGCACCTTTGTCAACGCGGTCTATAGCTTTCTTAAGACCAACGGCTATGACGGAGTGGATGTGGACTGGGAGTACCCGGCCACTGCCACGGACAAGGCCAACTACAGCCTGATGATCTCGGACTTGCGCGCCAAATTCGTCGGTTCGCCTGCCCCTGCTCCTAGCTGGTTGATCACGGCCGCCGTTCCCAACGGTAACTGGGCTGCTCAGTACATCGACTTTGCCACGGTCAAGGCTAAGATGGATTTTTTCAATATCATGACCTATGACTTTCATGGTGCTTGGAGCACTCACACCGGGCATAACGCGGCCTTGGACGCGCCTGCGGGCGATCCGGACGGGGCGACGCTGAACATGAACTATGTGGTGACCTACTACATCAGCACTCGTGGCGTGCCAGCTTCGCAGTTGAACCTAGGCGTGCCCTTTTATGGCTATCGCAGTGACAGCATCGAGAGCCTTCACGCCACTTGCCCTGGAGCGGATTGCAAGCCCGAGACCAACGCGGGGGATGACTATAGGAGCATCGCCCCGCTGGTCGGCATTGGTTGGACCCGCAGCTGGGACAATTCCGCAAGTTCGCCGTATTTGCGGAGAGATTCCACGACTGGTTTTATCAGCTACGATGACCCTCAATCCATCCAGGCCAAGGTGAACCATGGCGTGAACGTGCGCGGCCTGGGCGGCGCCTTTATGTGGAGCCTGGACGGGGACAAGTTGAGCAATGGCACCCAACCCTTGCTTGACGCCATGCTGACAGGTTTGGCTTGTGGTGCTACACCAGGGGCTACCGTGACATCCACTCGGACTGTGACGCGCACGGTGACTCCGACCCCGACACGCAGCATGACGAGCCCTGCAAGTGGAACCGTGACGCGCACGGCGACCCCGACCCCGACGCGAAGCATGACACGCACGGTGACCCCCAGTCCTGCGCAGACACCAGTGACTGGGCTCTTGATCGATGACTTCAGCAGCCAGGCCCAGTACAACACCAATCACAACAATGACCTGGGCCTTTACACGGATGACGATGCCTCGTATGCCAGCGACACGGTGAGCGCAGGCGGCACCTTGACTCTGACAAATAAGGCAGGTGGTTATTGGTATACAAACCTCGCGGTGGCTTGTTTCAATGCCACAGCCTTCACACACCTGCAGTTCAGGGTGCGGGGGTTGGCGGGCAACGAGACCTTTGCGGTCAGCGTTAAGACCCGCAACGCCGCCTGCTCGGCCACGGCGACCGAGTACTACGTGCTCAGCACGGCGTACTTCACGGTGACCGGGACCCTACAGACCGTCAGCATCCCATTGAGCGCCTTTGGGGCTGACCTGAGCAAGTTGGGCTCGGTGCTGGTCTCGGGCATCGTGGGCACGGGACTGGAGCTGGACGACCTGAGGCTGGTTGTCCAGGCCCAGGGCGGCTCGATGCAAGCGATGGGACAGCCGGGCGAGGGCCCAGCCCGCAGCGCCGAGCCCGAGCTGGCCCTGCTGGGGCAGGCGCCCCTGCCCAATCCCAACCCCCATAGCATCCGCTTTGAGCTGCAAGGCCAAGCGGATGACGTAGAACTGCGAGTTTATGACAGCGCCATGGCTTGCGTGGCCACAGCCCAAGTGCGGAACCTGTTGGCTGGCTGGAACAGCCTAGAGCTGCCCTTGGGCTGGGCACAGACAGCTGCCAACGGGGTTTATCTTTATCGCTTGAGCGTTCGTCGGCACGATAAGCAGGTCACAGGCCAGGTCGGAAGGCTTGTTATCTTGCGTTAGGGTGGCACTTTATTGTGAGGGGTTGATTTTTAGAATTATTTAGTCACTTATTTAAGGACCAATATCACTTTTTTAAGTATTTAATTTTTTTTGACCTGTCTTAGCATCGATAAGATATAGACATGCCATCTCTTAAATCTACATCAGACGCTAGCACCCAAAAAGAGCACGTGCTTGAATTTTGCCAACAAGAATGGCGCCGGCACCTTTCGTTGGCTGGCATCCGGTCCGCACAACAACCTGAACTGGCATTGGAATGCGCTGAGCTTGAACGCGATGAGTTTGAGCTAGAACCTGATCGGCGCAAAGTTATCGTGCGTGCCTCCAATCCTCGCTCGGGTCTCTACGGTGTCTATCACGCGCTAAAGCAACTTGGATTTGCGTGGCCACGACCAGGCGACAAGGCGATGGTGCTACCCTCGGGGGAGCCACGCTGGCAAGAACTGCGCGCGGATCGTCAAAAAGCGGTGTTTAAAACCAGAGGGTGGTCGGTCGAAGGCGGTTACACACTTGAACAATTGGTCGAAGCATTGGATTGGGCGGCCAAGTTGCGCATCAATGTGATCCATTTTCAGTTTATGGATATGCGGACATTTTTTAGACGAGCCGAGCCAGAACTGAGCCTTGAAAAATCGTTAGAGTGGGATCGCTTAGCCGCTATCGAGGTTTGCAAGCGCGGCATGATTTTACAACGCGGCGGCCACGGATTTTTGCCTGTGGTGCTTGACCTACCCCAAGCCCAGGGTTGGGAAAAACACGAAGGGCCCGTGCCAGCCGCGACCACTCGTTTTGCGGCTCTTCGGGACGGAGCAAGAAGCCTTTTTAAAGATCAACCCGCTAACACCCAACTCTGTCTATCGCAGGCTGCCTGCCGTGAAGCAGTCGCCCAAACGGTGGCAAAGTATGCCGCCAAGCATACCGAGGCCGAACGATTGGCCTTGTGGCTAGGCGATGGCGTCAACAACACCTGTCAATGCGCTGATTGTCGTCAACGCGGGGCCAATCACTGGTATCACAAAACAATTCAAGAGACGGTTGATCTGTTAAAACAAGCAGGTTTGACGACTCGGCTTGATTTTATCGCATACACCAATCTCTTGCAGGCTCCCAAGGCCCCTCCGACACTCAAAGGAAACCTTGGGTTTCAATTTGCCCCTTGGGGCCGGACCTATGGACAAAGTTGGACCGAGGTTGGCGCAAAACGTCCGGATCTTTGGAACGCCGACAACGAGCTTAAACGCTGGCCAGACCTAGCCGAGTATCGCTGGCTATGGGAAAATTGGCGCAAGAGCCTGCCTACGATCCCGGGGTTGATGTTTGATTATCACCTTTGGCCCGCGCACTATCGGCAATACGCGCCCCACTCAATCTTACGTACTCTGGGCCTGGATCTGCTCTATCTACTAGCCACAGGAGCCGAGGGAGCTGTTTTTTGTCAGGCGCCTGTTCAAGCCTGGCCAGACGGCGCGCATCCCGCGGTGCAAGCGGCACTTTTGTGGGATCCATCGCAGGACCCTTGGCAGCTCGCTCAAGCGCATCTATTGGTGGAATACGGATCTGAGGCCAATGCCGCGTTACGATTTTACGAAGCACTTGAGCAACGCGCTCAGGTCGCGCGCTCGTTGAGCGTTGAGACGAGCGCGGTAGCGCCCGACGTGCCTCCAATGAAAGGGTTGCCACCTCGCCTTGAGGCTTTTGCTCAATTCCTAAAGCTTGAACAAGGCATGGAGCGCGGATCGATCAAGCGCGAAGAAGCCTTGGCGAGCCTTGGGCAAATACCTGGTAGCGTCCGAGAGGGCATCGATGAATGGGACCTTAAATGTCCTGATCGTTTTGGGACGCCCTGGCACCGTGGGGTCGGTTGGTCCAAACTTTAGGTCTAGTTCAACAGCATTTTTAACCCAAGCCAAGGAGTCCCGAGTGAAACAGAACCAAAGTAAAAAAAGCGCCTGGATCATGATCGGTCTGGTGCTGTGCATGTTTGGCATGAACGCATGCCAACGTAAAGAAAACCCCAACAAACTCACCTTTATGTATTGGGGCGACGTCGAAGAAGTAAAGATCCTCGAGCAGGTGGCTAAAGAATTTCAGGCTTTGCATCCCGAGATCACGATCGAAAATCAACGCGCCTCGGCAGGGGGCACACCTTACGATGACAAGCTAACTATCATGATGGCGGCGCAAGCCTCACCCGATGTCTTTATGGTGTCGAGTTACTACGCCGACAAGTACCTGGCTTTTGGCGCCTTGGCGGACTTAAGTCAACGTGCGGCCGCCAGCCCCCAACTTGGATTAAAAGACTTTTATCCCGAGATGATCGAAGAATTCACCTATGACAAAAAATTGGTGGCAGTCCCGCGCGATGTGGCGCCAGTGGCGTGCCTCTACTACAACAAAGACTATTTTAAGAAAATGGGTGTTCCATTTCCAACCGCAAATCTGTCCTGGCCAGATGACTTTGTCAGCTTGGCCAAAAAACTTACTAAGCGTGACGCCAAAGGCAATGTCGAGGTTTATGGCTATTCAGATGACTGGGAAATGCCCGATGTCTTTATTTACTCAGCGGGCGGCGGTGAGGTAGACAATCCACTGAACCCAACCCGGGTAGCCTTGGATAGCCCCGCATCGATGGAAGGTTTACAGTTTAGAGCAGATCTGATCCATCGCTACAAAGTCATGCAGGATCCTGCCGCTGGATCGCAGGCGGGAACGGTGCAAACAGGCTCCGAGCTATTTAAAACAGGGCGCTTGGCCATGTTTTATTCAGGCGTCTGGCAATCGCCTAGTTTCCGTCAGATCAAGAACTTTGATTGGGACATTGCGTTGCCTCCCAAGCACCAAGGGACAGGCTTGCGGCGCGTCCAGGGTGGTGGCACTGGTTATGCCATGTCAGGACGTTTGACAGGCGTGAAAGCCGACAACGCCTGGGCCTTGGTTGAATTTATGACATCCCCTCAAGCGCAGGCCAAGCTGGCAGCGACGGGTCTGATCCAACCGGCCAATAAAAAGGTGGCGGAAGGGCCCGCGTTCTTAGACGGGCAAAAACCCCTCAATAAAAAGATCCTCTTGGGAGCTGTCGCTGATATTTACACGCGCACGCACATGGTAAAATGGCGCGAAGTTTTAGCCTCGGGTCCAGCGCAGGCCATGAACGAGGTCTACCGTGGCACCGCCCAAGCTAAAGATGTCATGCCTGCGGCCGTGGCCAAAGTGAACGCAAAATTTTTCCCCAAAGAAGCGCCTAAAGCGCCATAAAGGCGCCTTGGGTTTTGGAAGGCAGCATGGAAGAGTTTGACGCGATCGTACTAGGCGCTGGTGCTGCGGGTTGCATGGCCGCTTTTCAGGCGGCCAAACGGGGCAAGCGAGTCTTGTTGTTGGATAGCGGCAAACGGGTGGGGGGCAAGATCCCCATCAGTGGTGGTGGGCGCTGTAATTTTACTAATCGGGGGGCGGCGGATGGGCACTACTTATCCGCCAATCCCCGATTTTGTCGTTCGGCCCTGGCGCGCTTCAACGCCAAAGACACCGAAGCCTGGATCCGGGACGCCGGCATCGCCTATCACGAAAAAACGCTGGGCCAGCTCTTTTGTGATGGCAGCGCCATGCAGGTGGTCGAGCTGCTCGAGCGAGAACTGGACGTCAGCGCCGTCAACATCAAGTTGAGCGTTGCCGTTGAACAAGTGGAGCGCCTGGGAGCAATTTTTGAAGTCGTGGCGGGAAAAGAACGTTATCGAGCGCCCGCCTTGGTCGTGGCGTTGGGTGGCCTTTCGTACCCAAGTTTAGGCGCGACTGATCTGGGTCTACAGATAGCTCAACAGTTTGGTTTGCGCTTGGTCGAGACAGCGCCCGCCCTGGATGGCTTTGTTTTTGATACACAGGATCAAAAACGCTTTGAAGGCCTGCAGGGCTTGGCGGTGGACGCGATCTTGCATGTAGGCAAGAAACGCTTTCAAGAAGCTTTGCTGTTCACCCACACGGGGCTCAGCGGCCCCGTCGCGTTGCAAGCCTCACTCTACTGGCGACCTGGGGAGCCATTGCTTATAAATTTATGGCCTGGCCAAGATGCGACCGAGTCCCTGCTACAGACCAAGCGCGAAAAACCATTGCACCATGTTGGTGACTGGCTACAAAAACGTTGGCCCCAGCGTTTGTCTCAGCGTTGGCAGGCCTTATTTTTGCCGGGGGATGAGCCCTTCTCGAGATTGTCGGACAAGGATCTGCGCGCCTTTGGGGCAGCTGTCCAGTCGTGGAGCCTTAAACCGCACGGCACCGCCGGCTATCATAAAGCCGAGGTGACGCGCGGGGGCGTCGATACACGTGATCTAGACAGCAAGACGTTGGGCGCGCGCGATGTGCCTGGGCTCTATTTTTGTGGCGAAGTCGTGGATGTGACGGGTGAGTTGGGTGGCTATAACTTTCAGTGGGCCTGGGCTAGCGGGCACGCGGTGGGAATGGCGTTATGAGGCCGTTGCGCTATTTGAGCTGGTACTTGCTCGCGGGCTGGACCTACGTGGGCTTGATCATTTGGGTGAGCCTGACCGCTCGTTTGCCAGAGGCCCCCGCCATCGCGCATATCGACAAACTAGAACATGTGGGCGCTTACTTTCTGTTGATGGCGTGGTTTGGTCAGGTCTTGAGCGACGAACGCGGGCGCCTAGTGCGAGCGTTGGGATTTATCGCGATGGGTGCGGCACTTGAAGTTTTGCAAGGAATGGGTGGCGTTCGACAGATGGAGCTGATGGACGCGGTCGCCAATGGAGCCGGAGTACTTGTGGGGCTGGCACTCAGCTCGGGGCAGGGCGGAAGGCTTCTTGAAAAAATAGAGGCTCGAACGCGCAAGTAAGCTACGGAATCCTCCAATTAAAAAAGCCCAGGCCTTAAGGCCTGGGCTTTTTTAAGAAACGGGCGCTATTTTTGTTGGGGACTGTCCGCGATCCAAGCTGCCACGCCTAAAGTTCGGACACTGATATCCGCCGGACCGTTAGGTGTGTTGGGCAAGTCGAGAAGGCTTTGATTATTTAAAAGCAACATCGTCCGTCCGCTGGGGCAGCGCGCCAAGCGCAAAAGATTCCAGCCGTCGCGCCAACCCTTGGCATCAAAAACAGAAGCTTGATATCTTCCGGGCCCACGTAGATTGCCGTGATAGGGTAGCTTGGATTCGCTACCAAAACTAAAGACCCAACCCGCTCGGCCAGTCCCCAAACCAATTTCGAGCGCCTGCCCGACCAGATCGCCTTGAGCCACGTTTTGAACTTTGACATGAATATCGACATAGCCACCCACATCCAAAGGTGTCGATCCTGTGATCAAAGAACCCTGACCCGCGCCATTCAAGACCGCATACCCCTTGGTCTTTGATTCAACAGGCAGCCACGCCCCCCGGGGTTCGGCTCCGGGACAAGGACCGTACATAGGCGTGGGCATGGGTGTCGGAATGGGGCGATCGGGCTCATGGATAGTGACCGGACCAACAAAGGTCACATCGGCCAAGACCGTCTCGACGCTGACACCTTCAAGGGCAAAGTCATCCACCGACCCGTCTTTGCCGATGCTGGTGACCTTTAGATAATACGTGCGGCCGGGTTCAACGCGATAGGCCAGCGGGGTGGGCGTGTCAAAAGCCTTGTGGTTATTCTCTTCGGACAAGCGACCCATCAAGTATTCGTCGATCTGCACCAAAACTTTGCAATACGGGCAATCATCCACGCCCCAGATATTGGCGATGCGGATCTTGACCGTGTCGGCTTCACTGACGGTGAAAGCTTGCACCCACTGCTCACCCACCACGGGGTAAGCGTCCATAAAATTGCTATCCTCAGACAAGCCAAAGCGGTTGTCGCCGATGTGATAGCGTACGCCCTTGTTGATAAAATGCACCTTGGCTGGCGCCAAAGCCGGCAAGAGTGAGAGCAGTAGGATCCAAGTCCAGAGCCGCATCAGACGGTCTTGCGGTCAGAGAAAGCTTGAACAACGGGTGGGTCTTGAACCGTCTTTTTGCCGTCAAATTCTTTTGGCAAGCGAAACTCCATAATACCCGCGCAGGCGTTTAGACCAAGCGCGAGCGCGACAAAAATCAGGGTTACTTTAAGCATTCGCATTCATTGCCTCTAGCGTGAGCGCTGGTTAGCGCCGGTCTTTTTTAAAGTGGAACAGGGAGTTGCGTGACTCGCGCACGCCCTTCTTCTCGGCCACTAGTTCGTAAACATATTCGCCCGGCAGCAAGGGACGTTGTTTGTCGTCCATGGCGTTGTAGAAGACCTGACTGTCGCCACCACGGAAATTACCCGCCTTGAAACCACGTACCAAGGCGCCGGTTTTGGCGTTGTAGATGTTGATGGTGACGTCGGCATCCTGCTTCAAGCAGAAGTTGATGAAGGTGCCGGCAAAGTTGAACGGCTCTGGGTTGGCCGACAGACAGCCAAGGCCCAGCTGTATCTCGCCTGGGCGACCCGTGCCAGGATCGATCTTAGGCTTGGGCGTGACCTGCGGCGCCAACGTCGGCTCGGGCGTGGGCAAGCGCGGTGGAGGGGGCGCCATGGTTGGTGTGGGCACCGGTGTGGGTGCGCAGGCCTGCTGATTGATAGGGAACTCGACCGCGTCGGACGTGACCAGCTTGGCGCCAGCGCGGAACAAGCCCGCCTTGATCTCAAGCGTGGCGCAACGGGGCTCGGTCACCTTCACGTAGCAATAGTTGCTGACCGCCGCGGGTTGGTACACCCGCACGATCATCTGGGTCCCAGCCATCAAAATGCGCTCTTGGTTGCCACGCACGCTTGATTCGATCTTTACTTTCACATTTTGCACGTCAGCCCAGGTCCAGGCGCGATCTTCGCTGGCGTCGTAATATCCGTCATACCATTCACCGCTGTTGGTGTTGCGCGAGACCTCGACATCTTTTTTAAGCGCGCCCTTTAGTCTGCCATCGACTGAATAGTTAAAAAAGACGGGATCAATCTCTTTGCGGCTGTCGCTATCAGTCACATTGACCTTGCTGGCGGACGAGCGTAATTGGGTTCGAAAAATCACCCCTAAAATTTTTGGGGTCCCAGGCTCCGGAGCGGGAGTCTGAAGACTGAACCAACCTGGGCGTTTGGCGCCAAAACTGGTTCCCCTGTTAAATACAGCGTCGGTGACATTGATCTGGATCCGATTACCAAGCTCTGGCTTGAGCGGACCCAGCGCAAGCTGTGGCGCGGTCCAGCCGCTAGCCGAATCAACGCGTACGGCAGGCAGTTTAAGGTAATGCACACCCAAAGCCTTCGCACCGCTGGACCACGAAACACGGCGCGTGGCAGGGTCGTAGGTGCCACCGGGGGATGCCGAGACAAAGTCCAAACCTTTAGGTAGCCACGCCAAAAGATTAAACTGGCTAAAGTTGGCAGAATCAGGGCCGGGTACTAAGCGGATAGCGATGTTTTGTCCCACGCGGCCACTGCTAGGCTGAACAATCGCGACGACTTTGGCGGGTTTGACCGGAAAACGAAAATGACTGCGGAAGATATTCACGTCGCTTGAATTGGCCATGCCGTCTTTGTTGTGGGACATAAAAGGCACGTAACCATTCAAGCCTAAAAAATTACCAAAGGACGCGTCGGATAATTGGGGCCAGATGGCCCAGATGCCAGCCGAAAAGCCAAGGGTCGCCGGGCGCCAAGCGCTGTCATTAAAATTGATCTGGTTCCAGCCCTCAGGCTCTCGGGCTGGGCGGATGACATGCAGCATCTTGGCTTGTTCGGGCACGGACCAGATCACCACGGGATCACCATCGCTATGGTGCACGGTCAGGCGATAGGCGGCGCCCATGCTCTCGCCACCCCCGTTGGTGTTACGGCAAGCCAAAAGATTGTCGCCGTCGGTGTCGAACATCTCTAAAGGCAAGGTGCCATCGGCGGTAGATAGGGCTTGAAAGCTAAAGGGCTCAAAAACACTCACTTGCAGCAAGGTGTTGCCATTCAAATAAAAACCAAGCTGGTCATCCGAGCTGAACTCAAGGATGGCCGAGGTCACAAAGGTGTGGCCTCGGGTTGCGCTAAGGCTCAAGGCAAGAGCTAACGCCAGGGTCCTAATTCTTTTTGATTTGCTAAGCATGACTTGTCCTTTGCGTATTTAAACTAAAATTCGAAACTCGCGCGCATGTAAATCTGATCCACTTCAAGACCTGTACGCGGCACATTGGTATCGATACGCAATATCTGGCTGAAGAGCGCTTCAAACATAACGCCTTGTTGCAGATCCCACGAGATGCCATTGCCGATCATGTCCCAAACCCGGCCGTCCACGGGAAACGCGAAGGCGTCACTGAGGCCTTTGGCCTCGGTGTGCCGCCAGCCACTAAGAAAAGCCAGATCTTTAAGGATCTTCCACCGACCACCGACATCGGTGGTATTGACCGTTAAGGTGTAGTCCCTACCCGTTGGAGTCTTTTGTCCGTTGGAGCTCTGATCCATGGTCATGCCGCCTCCAAACGAGAGAGGCCAGCCAAACGCTGGTTCTAGATCAAAGGTCACGCCACCCCGCATGCGCTGTAAAGCGAAAGGGCTAAGGGTGCCACCCGGGCTGTCGATCTGGCTATAAGTCTCGTAAGTGCCGGCGGGCTTGACCGCGCCATTCAAGAAATTGCCTTCGCCGTCCAAGCCGCCACCGACCCGGTTGGGGGTCGCTTGGCCATAGGGAGATAGCATCTCGGTAAAGCTATAAGGCAAGAGGTGTTGAAAGAGCGATCCCGCTGCCGTACCAACCATCATTCCCGGGGGCAACAAGACCGCGTTCAAGCGTGTCTCGGGAGCGTTGGGTACAACCACAGCCCCCGCGTTTGGCCAGCCCTGCGTGCCATCCGCGTTGACAAAAGAGTTGTCTGTCAAAAACGGTCCCAAGGGAGCGTAGTTCATATCTTGTGTACGGCCTTGAGCGCCAGCCGAATGAAAGCTATTGGCAACGGCGCGGCCAAACCCTTTGATATGGCCGTACTTGCCTTGAACGCCCAATGAACCCGTCATGGCCGTACCAGTTAATGGAGCGACCGACGCGGTCCATGATGTCGCGACCGGATAGGCATACGAAGACATCGCCATCTCGGCTTCGGCACGAACGATACCCCATTTGACATCGACACGACCGCTTTGAACCATGCTGCTAAATCCATTGACGGTTGCGGCAGGAGCGGTTGAGTTCACATCCCAAAAAAGTAGGCCATTGGTGGAGAATCGCACTTTGTCGTCCGCCAGGGGCAAGGTCACGGACCAACCTTGCATGTAAGTGTTGTAACGGGTGATAAAATTCTTTTTATCGAAGGTAATGTATTGAGTCGAGCCGGCGCCGTTGATCACACTGCTGAGCGACACCAATTCCAGCGTCAGGGCGTCAAAGAGCTCAAGTTGAGTGCTAAGGCGCGCGCCCGACACTGGCCAACGATTGGGGACCAACATCATGTCCTTGACCAAACGGTTGCGCCTTTGGACAAATAACTCTGGTTCAAAAGGAGCCAGGTCATCGTTGCGCCACAGCGTTAAGGGTGTCAAAGCAGTGTCGATGTCGCCAATCTGAATCGCGACGGGCAGGCGCATTTCCATATAAATACGCCGGCCGTCAAATTTGCCATTGGCTCCAGCAATGGCGACGATATCAAAGCGCACCAAGGCCGTTGCGGGGCCGCGATTAAAAGTAAAATCTAAATTGGCCCGCTGAGCCATTTCTTGCCAACGCACACCTACGCCCGCAGGCTTGGGCGCCACCGTTAAACCCGCAATGGTGGATCCGGGCATGACCGAGGCCGGCAAAGCTAAGTCGCCAATGAGATGCATGTCATCAAACGCTGCCGAGACGCTACCATGAACCTTAAGCCCATCTTTGGGCTGTAAAAGCGAGAGCCGCTCTTCTAAGTCTTTGGTTTTTTGACGAAGCGTGATCAATTGTGCCTCGAGCGCGTCACGATCCATGCCCAGCTTTAGCAGGTCATCCCGATAGCGTTGCAAGAGTGAGAACAGCGCGTCGTAGTCGCGCGCCTCAAAACGAGAGCTTTGTCCGCTGCTGGCGTTAGCACCCAGCTCGGCGATGCCAAGTAGCGCTTCTTGTCTAGGCGCGCCCGCCGCGGGTAGCATGGGCACTCCCTGATCCTTGGCTTGCAGTTCGCGCACCGCTCGATAGTCCGCGTCAGGCAAAGGCGGTGGCAAGGGCATGTCTTCGGCTTGCCCCAAAAGGGGCAACACCAAGAAAGCCAACAGGATTAACAGAGTTGTGCGTCGCATAGGCATCAATACGAGTAGATTGTGCTGAGCGTACCGCCCCACATGGACCAGGCACGCTTGTCAGGGTAGATCAAATCGACGTGCTCGTACGAATCAACGCGCAATTGCATTAACAACCCGTTGATCAAAGAATCCAAGCTCAGATCAAAACCAACGCCAGCTTGCTTGGCGATGCCGTGAAATGGCTTGGGTGTTTTATTGCTGGACCAATCTTCGTAACCAGCCATGGCCAAGAAATTGAGGGTCTCAGTGAGACCAAAGGTCAAGAATGCAGAGCCCACACTTTGTTGTAAGAACGAGCTGTCGTCCGTCGCAGGAAAGCCCATTTGAGGAGCGACATCGCGCAGTTGCCCGGTAAAGATCAGATCAAAGGGCAGGCTTCTATCGATCAATGATCTAAAATCCAGCCGGGTGGTCAATTCAGCTTGATTGACGCTCTTGATGCTATCTGCTAAAAGGCGGTTGCTATACGGTCCATCGCTGATCAAGGTAGTGAAGTAGATCCTGCGATACGCTTTTTGATAGTACTGGCTCCATTTGGCTGCCGCGTCGGTGGTCCCGTTGGGACGTATGGCTGATTTCGCAGACGCATTGTTATAGTTATTTGCCGCCGGACCAGAATAAGTTCCGCCCAGGGTTCGCATCCAAGCATAGCCGTTGTCACTACGATTTTCGAGAACCGGTGCAAATTCTACGATGGCTGTGGTGGGCAGAATATTAGTATTAGAACCCACCATAAGCCCCCACGACAAAAAGCTGCCTTGCCATTCTGTTTTTACCGCCAATCTTTGCGAGTTGTTGGCGAGACCCGCAGGCTCGATGACCAAAGTCTGAAACGCGATGTTAGATGCCGCGGGTGGAAGCGCCGCATTGATGTCATAAGACGAATCCATGGTGGCGCCTAATTGGGCGTGAGCATCAAACTGTCCTTTTCTTGAGATCGTAAAAAAATAGGGCCCTGCCATGCCAAACTCTAACGCGGTATTGAGGCCCATAATCGGGTAAGCAAGCGCGCCCAAGTAGGCCGAGTCATCGTAGGGATAGTTTTCTTTGATCGTAGGATGCGCCTCAAAATGGCTGAGCGCGTAAGAAAAGCGCGCGGTACCGCCACCTTGAAAAGTCATCTCGGTCCCCAATTCAGTGCCATTGCTGGTCTGAAAGACGATGGCACCAGGCGGCGAAGCGGTTAATTGATCACGATCATTCTCGGCATGAGTCATGACGCTGTACATGCGCAGATCATCAAAGAATCCGACGCTACCCAAGGCCAAATCTAAGCGCCCCGCGGTTTCGTTGGTGGTATCGGGGTTGTAGGTGTAAAACCACTGGGTATTGTTGGGACCATAAAAAAATTGAGCATGTGAAAAAGGCCACCATTCTCCGGTGCCTTGACGTTCGATATAAATGATGTTTTGGGTGTATTTATTTTGAGACGGGTAATCGATGTCCAATACTTTGACCTGAACCTTTGGCTTATAATTATCTGCCGGATTGGTAAAAAAACTATCTTTGGGGGCCGTGCCCAGGTCCGAGAACAGAAGTTCGGACATCTTGGCAGAATAGCCTCCCCCCAAGCGCGTTGAGAGGACACCGTCCCCAAAGGGCAACAAGACCGTTACTCCACCGATAGTCAGTCCCGCGCCCTTGGTCGAAATATAAGTGCCGTTGTCATTGTCGAAATAATCATAGCCGAAAGAGGTGCCAAAAGTTCCGCCACCCACTTGACCCGTGAATCCAAAGCTGGCCCCTGCAAATAGGTAGTTGCGATGCGCAGCGGGCACTGTCACTCCCCCGGTATTTTCAAGACGGTTGCCGGAATAGATAGTAGTGACTAGGCTTGGATTTGAAGTTTTGGCATAATTATTAAGCGCCACCGCTGCCTCTAGGTCATCCATCTTGCGTGACACCGCCGCCAAGCGTTCGGCCAAGTCATCCGACTTGGTGTTGCTGGCTTTTAAGTCCTTGGATTCGTCCTGAAAAGCTTCTTTTAAACGTTCCTTGGCCGCTTCATCTAAGTTGGGGCTCGCCACCAGCTCGTAGGCTAGATCCTTGGCAGCAGCCTGAGGCAGCTTTTCTTGGCGCGCCATACGATCGACCAGCCAGCCAGTCTTACCCGCGCTACGGGCGCTGTCGGCCAACAGTTGATAAGACGCTTCAGTAGGATAGACCCAATCAAACAGCCGCACCGTGTCCCACGTGGACGCGCGCGCCATGCTTGACCCAAGGGCCAGGCAAACTAGAAGTAGCCAGCGATTTAAGAGTAAAGAGCGTCGGGTCACAGCTTCTTTTCTACGGGCAAGCGCAAAAGGTCCCAGATAGCGGGCGAGATCGTTGAGGGAAAGTACCACTCTTTGTCCCCGGGACCATGCAGGCCACCTTCGGGATGCAGGGCCCAGATGCTTAGGCCCATAAAATTGGGATCGTTTTGTTCTAAAGCTTCGGTGAGTGCCGAGCGCAGGCCAGAGACAAAAGTTTCCATCTTTAATTTTGTCGAGATGCCCGGGCCCTGGGATGTGTCTGATTTTGATTCGTATTCGTGGTGCGTGGCGATGGCTGGCGCGCCGACCAAGGCGCCACGGTTGGTCCGATGCGCGTCGCGCATGAAGGATTTGACCATGTCACGAGCCGCGTTGCGATAAGCGCCAGGAGTCTCGGCCAAGTCATAGGCCATCAGCGCTAAATAATCGACGCTTTTAAAAGTGTTTGGCGACCAGACTCCCACGGCCGCGCCCACGGGCTTGTTCAGATAACCCTGCACGCGCGCGAAAAAGGCGTCCATGATCGGCAGATGCGGCTCGATATCAAATTGAACGCCCGCGAACTTGATCTCGTCCCCGATAACTTTGGCTATCTCACGCGCGGCGCGGTCCCACTCGGCGTCTTTGACTGACGACGCGCCAATGCTGGCGCCATCGAGCATCAGGTGCACTTGCGCGTCGCCAGACAGCGTGTCGGCCATCAGCTTGGCGCGGTCGGTATCCCAAGTCAGTGTGATCTTGCCGGCCCGAAAGCTAACGCTGCCTGAATAAGGAAACAAGTAGCGCACGCGTTGGCGCAAAGGCGCGGTCAAATTGAAGGCGTTCACTACTTTGGCGTGTGTCCTGCCATCGCCATAGACCCACGCGCCCAAGCCTGGCGCCATGACAATCGGCTCACGTGCGGGTGGCATGGGCGCGTCCGAAGGCAGATCGTTCTTTGCGACAGCGTTCTCGTCCCAAGGTTTGACGGTTGATTCTGCCTTGGCGCGATCGAGGGCCGCTTGAAAAGATGATTGCGAAGCGCTATTGCTGGGGTCTAATTCGACCAGGCGCTTAAGGTACCAACTTTGCAAACGATACTGGCCTTTGGATTGGGCTTCATAAGCGAGCCTCATCAACTCGGCAGCGCTGGGGCCCGCAAAGAGAGCGGGCTGCGCCAAGTGGACAAAGAAGATGGATAAAAGGATGGTGATTAAACGTTGTCGCATAGAGGCTAAGTATAATGGTTTTTATGGCGCTGTCGCCCAGAATTTTTAAGAGTCGTGCTATGACTTACTTTTCCCAAAAATACTGAAAAAAGGCTTTAGCATAAACACTTATCACCGATGCTGAATTTGACAAAGATGTAATTTATTAGACATATAAAAATTGAAAATATACAAAAAACACGGGTTTTGTTTCATGATTCGGATAATTACGGAACCAACGCCACTTTCAATAGCTTCGTCTCAAAACCACCGACGGCATCCTGCGCCTCTAAACGGATCAGATAGGTTCCGCCCGCCAATTTTTTGCCAGCCCAAGTGACGCGCAAGCGTGGGCTGGTGCCTTGGGCCTGGACCACCAATTCGCCCGCCATGTTGTAGACCTTGGCCCACATCCAGCCACCCAGCCCAAGATTAGGCGCCAGTAGATCGACAAAGTCACTCTTAAGAACTGGATTGGGCGCGGCGATCGCCTCGGCAAGCGGCGAGCTGAAGGCTTTGATGATAGAGATCGAGGTCGTCTGAGTGCTGGGTTTGGCGCCAGCCAGCTGCCGCTCGACCACAATCTGATAGGTGCCACTGGCAACGATCCTGCCGCGGGCGTCGGTGCCGTCCCAAGTCACAAAGTCCGTCGCGCCTTGGCCATAGGTCAGCGTCACCTTGTTGTTGCTGTCGGCGGGGTCAGGGCTAAATCCCGCCCGGTCCAGGCTGAGCGTGCCACCCCCCGAGCCCGCGGGCCGATCAAAGCGCCTGACCAATTCGCCCGCGCTATTAAAGACAGACACCGTGATGACATTGGGCGTGCGCATGACCACCAAGCTGGCCATCAATGTTGTTTGGCCGCCAAAGCTATCGCCTACGCTCACTTGCATCTGATACGCGCCGCTAGAGACTTTAGCTCCGCTGTTAGAGCTGCCATCCCAGGTGAAGATGTAGTTGGTGCCCTGCAACTTGACCACAGCCAGGCCGCCGTCATCGGGCAAGGCCACGTTGCTGCTGGCGTCCAGTCCTGTGGGCAGGTCACGCAAGGCCGCGTAGCCGGGCATGCTATAGACCAGCTCGCCGGCGCTATTAAAAATCTTGATCGTCGCCGACAGCGCGGGTAGTGGCGTGAAGGTCGGCGTGATCGATGGTGAGTCTGTGGGTGTGGTCTGAGGCGTGTCGGTCGGCGTGGCCGGGGGCGTGAATGTGCTTGTGGCGCTGCGCGTCACGGTCGCGCTTGGCGTGGCTGTCGGTGTCGCTGTCCAGCTGGGCGTGCCCGTGGGCGTGGCGCTGTCTGTTGCTGAGGGGGTGACCGTCGGCGTGACACTGGGCGTGTTGGTGTCCGTGCTATTGGGCGTTTCGGTCGCGGTTGGGGTCGCCGTGGGCGTCACGCTGGGGCTTGCCGTGGGTGTCCCAGTGGGAGTCTGCGTCGGCGTGGCCGTCGGAGTTGGAGTAGCGGTCCCCGAAGGGGACACGGTCGGCGAGAAAGTCCAGGTGATCGACTGCGTCGCGCTGGGGGTCGCCGTGGGTGTGGGCGAGGCAGTCGGCGTGGCCGTAGGTGTCGCGCTAGGCGTACCGGTGGGAGTCACGGTCGGTGAAGCGGTCCAAGTGATGGATTGCGTCGGGCTGGGGGTAATCGTCGGGGTCGCTGTTCTGGTGGGCGAGAAGGTCCAGGTGATGCTCTGCGTGGCGCTGGGCGTCGCGGTCGCGGTCGCGCTGGGCGTCGCGGTGTATGTGCTTGTGGGGGTGTAGGTGTACGTCACCGTTTGAGTCTGGGTGGGTGTTGTTGTAGGTGTGATCGTACTGCTAGTCGTTCTCGTGAATGTGAATGACTGGGTAGTCGTTGCGCTAGGCGTCGCCGATTGAGTGCTGGTCGGTG
>JANLXT010000127.1:0-7107 GCA_031365225.1 candidate division FCPU426 bacterium | reverse complement strand
ATCGCCCTTGTCAACATCGGCGCTAAAACCACCACCGTCAATGTGGTCGAAGATGGCATCAGTCACTTGACCCGTGATTTTGCGGTGGCGGGCAACCAATTTACTAAAGAAATTCAAAAAGAATTTAATCTAACATTTGCCCAGGCCGAAGAGCTCAAGCGTCAGCAGGGCCAAGTCAATGTTGAGAGCGACGAGATCCTTTTGACCCGTATGCCAGACAAGGATGACCGTAGCATGCGTGTCAGCGAGAGCGTCACGCCGGTGCTCAACAAGATGCTTTCCGAGTTTAGGCGTTCGTTTGATTTTTACGAGAACAGCATCAAACGGCGACCCGTCAGCAAGGTTGTCTTAAGCGGCGGCGGGGCGCGCCTGCGAAATATTGAGAAATTTTTCGCCGACAAGCTAGGTTTGCCTGTCGAAGTGGGCAACCCCTTCAAGCGCATTGATGTTGCCAAAAATATTGATGCTGAGGCGATTCAGGCCGATGGCCCCTCGCTGATGGTTGGCGTGGGCTTAGCGATGCGGCGGGGTTGAGCGCATGGTCCGACTAAACTTGGTCCCTGAAAAAGTTAGGGCAGCCGCGGCGCTCTTTGTCGTGATGATGCTCGGTGTGGCTGTGTATGCCGTGGTCGCGCTGATTGCGGGATGGTATTTTGTGGTTTTGCAGGGCAACTTGACCAAAGTAAACAAACAAGTTGCCGACGTGCGTATCGAGCTTAGTTCGCCTGCGCTGCAAGAAACTGTTAAAGAAGTCGCGAAATTCAGAGCTCAAGAGACAGAGCTTAAGATAAAGTCCGAGCAGGTCAATGTCTTGCGCAAACGACAAGTGTACTTGGCGCGACTTTTGGACGTGATCCCAGACCTTTTGCCCCCGAGAGTCTGGTTGACTAGGATCGATCAATCGGATGATGGCAAGGGTGGGCGCCGTGTTCTGCTTGAAGGCTTTGCGGCGGGACCCGAGTCACTGGGTGAATTTATTTCAAACCTTGAGAGCAACGGGCTGGTCACTAAGTTGCGCATGGATGATTCGCCGACCAAAGCCATTCAGTTCTTTCGTGATGTAGTTAAGTATAGGCTGAGCTTCGTTTTTGAGGAGCAGCTGTGAGGCAAAAGCAGTGGATTGTCATGGGTGCGTTGATCGCCGGACTTATCGCGTTGCTGTGGCTAAGTTGGTCCTTTCTTTTGTCGCCCGTAAAGAAAAAAATAAGGCTGGCTGTCGATGAGAAGATCCAAGTCGAAGCGGATTTAGCTGATGCGAAGGCCAAAAAAAATCAATACGATAAATTTCAGGCATCGGCTGAAAATCTTAGGCGCAATCATCTGTTCTTGACTCGGCGCTTAGAGCCGCAGGTGCGTGTGAATGAGCTTTATCAACACTTAAATTCGCTGGGCACCCAGCTGGGATTGACAAGTTTTAGGTTTGAATCTAACGATTCAAAACGTGTGCCGACAAAGCTCAATGGCGTGTCGGGGATGGACGAGCAACTTTTTGTCTTCACTTTCAAGGGCCGGTATAACCACGTGGGCGAATTTATAAATAGCGCTCATTCGTTGGACCGCTTGTTGGTCGCCGAAAAAATGATTCTTACTGTCTGGGCGGATCCGCGGGGCAAAGAGACGGTCGACGCGAAGATCGAGGTCAAGTTGTATCTCGAGACCAAGAAAGAAGGTGTCAAATGAGGCCCGCGTTTTGGCTCGTGACGCTTTTGCTTATTTCCTCGCGTAGTATTGCCATAGAAAAAGTTGGGCCTGGCGTTCTTCAGGGTCGAAAGATATCGACTTTAAATGAATACAGTAAACTTCCTCTTTATGTCTATACCACGCGTGAATGCAATTGCGATCCATTCTTGGTAGATTTTTCAATCGGGGATGATGGATCAAGAGGCAAGGGCGCGCTTCGCTCGGCAGCGGTCTCAATCACTGAGCTTCGATTGAGTGGGGTGATCAATGGTTCGGCGGGGCGCATTGCGCTATTCAGTCATGGAGCGTTGCACTCGACCCTGACCCTCAAGGGAAGTCGCCTTTTTAGTTCTGAAGGCCAACAGATCAAGGATGTACAAGGCAGGATACTTTCTGACGGAACGGTCCGCTTACAACAAGGCGAAAAGAAGATCATCTACAGCCTCTACAGCGCGGCCCAACGTTAGGCCTGTCCCTGGAGCAAAGGAGTACGCCGTGTTCAGAAAAAACCGAAACATAATCTTGGCGCTCGTGGTTCTTGGCTTTTCCGCCTCGATCGCTCGAGCGGCCGTCCAAGTGGGCGCTATTCGCGTTGGTCAGAGCGCCCAAGGGGCCGAGGTTCGGGTGAGCACGGGCGGGAACGTGGCACCTCGACTGGAGAGCTTGACGGACCGTTTGGTTGTTACCATCCCAGACGCCACGCGCGCTTCAATGAAAAATTTAGAAGTTGGTGCCCACGGCATCCGGGGCATTCGATTTGGACAAAATGAAAAAGATTTGCGATTGGTTATTGATCTGCTCGGTCCGACCCAGGCAAAGTTGCTCAGTGCGGATGAAAAAGGATTTGTGCTTGCGTTGAATACGAAAAAAATGGGTAACACCCCAAAGGCAGTTTCTGCAGATTCAACTGGCAAGAAGGCAGATGCGGTTGTTGCGGCCGAAAAATCCGCGCCAGCATCGCTGGATCCCGCCTTGGCTTCTTACACTTATCGCGTTGTTGATCTTTCGTTAGGTGGCGACGAAGAGCATGGCGAATTAGTCATCAGCTCAGACGGCCCGGCAAGTTACAAGACGCAGGTCAAAGAAGATGGCAGGCTCGTGTCGATCACGTTTCGCAATTGTTCTTTGGCGTGGGCTTCCGCGGGCAAGGCGCTCACCGATCCGTCCATCAAGAGCGTAAGCGCTCGCCAGATCCAAACCCAAGGTGAGACGCAAGTACGCATTGATATCGTTTTAAATAAAAAATTGCCCTACGCGATCAATCGTGACCAAAACCAATTGCTGGTGCGAGTCGATCGCCCCGAACCAGATAAAGATCAAGCGGACGCCGGTTCTGCCAACATCAATGCATTGGTGAGCCTTAATGTTGAGAATGCCGAGCTGGTGGGGTTGCTAAGAGGTCTTTGCCAGCAAGCTGGTTTTGACTCGCAGTTTTCAAAAGAGCTTATCGCCAAACCGCCGCCGGACAGCCTTGTCACCCTCAAGATAAGCAATCGGCCGATGGCTGAGGTTTTTCAAAGCGTTCTCGCGGCGCATGATGCGACCTATGACCTGCAGGGCAACCTCGTCTTTTTTGGTGGGCAAAGCGATATCGATGCACGGCGCAAGAATCAACCGTCCATCGTCAAATACTACACGCCGCGTTATGTTGCTAAAACGCCTCTCATTCAAAGCTCCGCGCTTTTTCTCAAGCGCGACAACTTGATCAAGGATACCCAGCTTGTCTTGGATCCTACGAATAAAGAACGCTTGATGATTGTCGGGACTGCGGATCAGGTCGCCAAGATCTATTCATCGTTGCTTAAATTTGATGTGCCGGCCGCGGGAGAGCAAGCGGCAGGGGATAGTGGCGTTGCCGAGCAAACTAGCGGTGGAAGCATCAAGACCAAGGTCTGGAATTTGCAGTACTTGGATCCAAAGACGAGCGATTCCTTAATTAAGGATTCTATCAATCAGATGATCCCGGCCGGCACCCTTGCAGAAGATGAGCCTCGCGTTCTGATTCATCAGCAGTCACGGACGTTGGTAGTCACCGCCTCGTTGGGCTTCATCAACAAAGTTCAAAAATTGCTCGATCGCATCGATGTGAGACCCACCCAGGTCAATATTGAAGGACGTATTGTCGAGATCAATCAAACGGCGGCTCAACAGCTGGGCATTGCGTGGTCTGCGAAACAAACCCAAAATAACGCCAATCAAGCTTCGTTTGATGGGGCGATCGCTCCGCTCTTTCTGAGCCAGATTCGCATGGCTACGATCCAAAATGGCTATAATATTGAGGCCGTCATCAATGCCATGGTTTCTAAACAAGACGCCGAAGTATTGTCGAGCCCCAACATCACAACCAACGACAATCTCGTCGCTCGAATTGAGACGACCGATACTTTGGCCTTGGTCCAAGCAAAACAGACGATTACCAACGGTATTGTTGTAACAGATCAGGTGGTATCGACCTTCTCTATTCCGCTTAGTTTAGAAGTCACGCCCCTGATAAGCCGCGCGGATCGTCGCGTGCTCATGAAAATCACCTTCAAGCTCACGTCAGCATCGGGCCCTCAACCTGCCGCGGGTGTTCCGCCGCCCACCTCGCAACAAAGCGCTGACACCAATGTCAACGTGAACAGTGGCGAAACCGCGGTGATTGGCGGCCTAGTCCGGCAATCTAATCTTGAAGAAGAACGGAAGGTGCCGTTCTTGGGTGACATACCTTTGCTAGGGATGCTTTTCCGGCAAAAGAGTCAGTCCAAAGAGAAAAAAGAAGTGATTATCTTTATCACTCCGACCATCGTGGAAGATTAGGCGTTTAGACTTGGTACGGATCCGCCCCTGGCAGTGACGCCGGGGGCGGGTTTATTTTCGGAGTGCGTTTCGAGGGGTTCATGTTGCGTTATCTAACAGCTGGTGAGTCGCACGGCCCAGCTTTGACAGTCGTGATTGAAGGTTTGCCAGCCAATATCCCTTTGCGTAAAGCGGATATTGATTTTTGGTTGGCGGAGAGACAAAAAGGTCACGGGCGTGGCGGACGGATGAAAATCGAAAAGGATCAAGTACGCATCCTTTCGGGTCTGCGCGATGGAAAAACCTTGGGAAGCCCCTTGGCGTTATTAATTGAGAACCGCGATTGGGAAAACTGGAAGAAGATTATGGACCCAGAACTGGGGTCCCCGAATCATATGCGGGTGGTCAGTATTTCTCGTCCCCGGCCTGGGCATGCGGATTTGGCGGGGGGGCTTAAATACGACCAGAGGGATCTGCGCAATATCTTAGAACGCGCCAGTGCGCGCGAGACAACCGCCCGGGTAGCGGCGGGTGCGGTTGCCATGGCACTCCTCGGACAGTTTGATATTGAATTGGCTACGCATGTTGTTAGCCTGGGCGGAGTGGACGTCAAAGGCCAAGCTAGTTTTGGACAGATCCTAAGCCGAACGTTTGATTCGCCCGTGCGTTGCGCGGATCCACGCGCGGCTAAATTGATGATCAAGCGCATTGACCAAGTTAAGTCCGCAGGAGATAGCTTGGGGGGCGTCTTTGAAGTACGCGCAAAAGGCTTGCCCATCGGACTGGGGAGTCACGTGCAATGGGATCGAAAACTAGACGGGAGATTGACTCAAGCGTTGATGTCCATTCAGTCCGTCAAGGGCGTCGAAGTGGGCCAAGGATTCCTGTCCAGCCGATTGCAGGGGTCACGCGTGCATGACGAGATATTTTATCGACGTGGAGCCTACGGCCATCGGACCAACAACGCGGGTGGCATTGAAGGCGGTATGAGCAATGGCGAAGAGTTGCGCGTTCGCGCGGCGATGAAACCGATCCCCACATTACTCAAACCATTGCGTTCAGTGGATACGCGCACACACCAGGCTTTTCGCGCCAAGTATGAGCGAAGCGACGTTTGCACCGTGCCTGCGGGTGCCGTGGTCGGCTTGGCCGTGGTCGCGTTCACCTTGGCGGACGCTTTTTTAGAAAAATTTGGCGGCGACAGCCTTGCCGAAACGCGACGCCATTGGCAAAGTTATCAGCGGTACCTCAAGACTCGATGAGAGCTGACCAGGTCATAGTTTTGGTGGGCTTGATGGGGTGTGGAAAGAGCACGGTCGGTCGGCTCTTAGCCAGAAAGCTACAGTGGCGTTTTATCGATTTAGATCTTTTGGTCGCCCAGGCCATGGGCATGAGCGTTGCCAAGATCTTCGAGAACTATGGTGAAGATTTTTTTAGAGACATCGAAAGTGTAGCCCTGAATATAGTTTTGAAAAAACGCGCAGTGGTGCTTGCCGCCGGTGGCGGGGTGGTTGAGCGCGCAGAAAATAGGGTCGGGCTTCGACGCCAGGCTCAAACCGTGTACCTGCGCTTGTCGCCTTTGGCAGCAGCTAAGCGACTGGGTAAAGCGGCCACGGCAAGTCGGCCTCTACTACGTGGCTTAGACACAGCCCATGCACTACGAGAATTATTACGCCGTCGTCGCATTTTTTATGAGCGCGCGCGATGGCAAGTCTCCGCAAGCGATAAACCAGGCAAAGTTGTGGAGAGAATTTTGAAAAAGCTTCATCAATAAACAGCTTTCGAGGATTGTCTTCGAGCTGTGTTCTGTTGCGCTTGCTTGACAGCATCAAGGGCAGTTGTTAAAGTGGCAGATTATAAATCCTTTGTTTTCAAGGGTTTTTCCAAGGGCAGGGCGAAGGAATGGCCAAAGAAGAGGCCGAGATCCGGGAACTAGGCAAAAAGTTAGCGCAGAATCCGGACTCGATGGTCTTTGTTCAGCTGGCCGATGCTTATCGTCGCGCTGGGGACTTAAAACAAAGCGTGGATGTTTGCTTACAAGGCTTAGAGCGACATCCAACGTACACAACTGCCCGGGCGATTCTGGGTCGAAACTATTTGGACTTAGAAAAACTAGACGATGCCGCTGCGGAATTTCGAAAGATAGAGATCGCAGATCCTGAGAATATTCTGGCACACCGAATGCTTGGCCAGATCCTTATGACCAAGGGCCAGTACGCCGAGGCGATCTCCCGGCACCAAAAAGTGCTAGCGCTTGACCCCGAAGACGCCAACGCTCAAGAGCTTTTGCAAGAGTGCTTGCGTAAAGCCAAGCAGCAAGAAGGGGGTGGGAGCTCTGCGCCGAGTCCGGCGGCGAGCGCGCCTTCGCCCAGCGCTGAACAGGCAGGGACATTTAAGGTCGCTGAGATCTATATAAAAAAAGGCGCCTTTGATGAAGCCATCGAGGTTTTACAAGAAATATTGAGCTCGGACGCGGGAAATGTGTTGGCGCAACAAAAGTTGCGTGAAGTGCAGCAAAAAAAAGCCAGCGTTGGCGAAGAGAAACAGAAGGCCTCGGATGGCGCGGTTGCCGCCAAAAAGAAGTCTGACGAAGAGGCTGCCGCCAAAAAGAAGTCTGACGAAGAGGCTGCCGCTAAAAAGAAGTCTGAC
>JANLXT010000095.1:0-2444 GCA_031365225.1 candidate division FCPU426 bacterium | reverse complement strand
CACATTGAGAGAGCGAATCCCTCCACCAATGGGGGTTGTCAGCGGACCTTTGATCCCAACGACATACTCGCGAAAGGCTTCAAGGGTCGCTTCTGGCAACCATGCCCCCGTTTGGTTGAAGGCTTTTTCTCCCGCCAAGACTTCCATCCAATGTATTTTGCGTTTGCCGCCATAAGCCTTTTGCACCGCCGCGTCAAAAACTCTTACGCTGGCCGCCCAAATATCCACGCCCGTACCATCCCCTTCAATAAAAGGGATAATCGGATTTGACGGAACATTGAGCACGCCCTTCTTAACAGTGATGGGCGCGCCACCGCTGGGAGCGACCGGTTTCCAGGCGGAGGCCTTCGCCTTGGCGCCGCTTTCCTTGGTAGCCTTTTTGTCACTCTTTTTTAGGTTCTTTTTTGTTTGTTTGGATTCTTTTTTGTTTTTCTTAACTTTTTTATCTTTGCTCATGACTTCCCTTTCATTGGATTGCCGGCGACTTAAACCTGTCCGGGCTGTTGTTTGTAACCCACCACTTCGTAGATTTGCACAGGATTGCTCACGTTCTTTACTTTGATCGGTTCCAAGCGCTCAAATTCAAACTGCCATTTTACTTTGCGCCAAGTCGCTTCGGTGATAAGTACCTGACCGGCTTTAGCGGACGAACACATCCGCGAAGCAAGATTAACCTCGTCACCAATCACAGTGTACGAAAGTTGTTTGACGGAACCCAAATTACCCGCGACCACGACGCCTGTGTTGACCCCAATACCGATTTGGATAGGTTCTAGCCCCAGGACTTGACGCTCAGCATTGAAGCGCTTTAACTCGTCCATCATTCCCAAGGCCGTCCGCACAGCTTTGACCGAACAATCGGGGTCATTCACGGGCGCGCCAAAAACAGCCATGATCGCGTCGCCAATCGTCTTGTCTAGAGTTCCGTCGTTCTCGAAAAGAACGTCAATCATACGCGTGTAATAGTTGTTGAGCATGGTCACCACTTCGTGAGGCGCCATACGTTCAGACAAGCTCGTGAAGCCGCGAATGTCACTAAAGAGGATCGCCACTTCTTTTTCTTCGCCACCTAGGCCCAACTCACCCTGGTGCGCGAGCGCCTGATCTGCCACAGCTTTAGGCAAATACCGTCCAAACAATGCCTTGACCCGCTCTTTCTCTTTTAAGTCACCGACCATCTCGTTGAAAGACTCCGCCAAATGACCCAATTCATCGCCACTGGTGACTTTGATTCTAAAATCTAAATCGCCTTTTTCAACCGCGCGCGTACCCACAACCAGATCATCTAACGGTTTGGTGATGGTACCCGCAAATAGAATCGACAGCAGGATCGCGATAACAACGCCGGGTACCAGGATCAACAAAAAGCTACCACGGATAGTCTTGAGCAACGCCAACACGCTCTCTTTGCTGCGTAGTTGCAAGAGCTCGGCTGGCACCCCACCCTGAGGACCTGGCAACGCAATAAACTGTCCTAGGTAGGGTATACCCGCCAACTCAGCCTGAAAACTTCCTTCGGCACTTTGTTGCGCCATGCTCCGCATTTCAGCCAAAGTCGTCAAAAGCTTGTCGCGAGAGCTAGGGTTTAAAGATGACGACAAGACTTGCCCGCCCGCCACAATCGCGATATCGCTGCCTGTCTGTTCTTTCAACGCGCGCGCAAAGGTGTCATCCATGACAAAGCCAAGGCGAATCGCGCCCAGCACATGATCTTTGATAATGACGGGTCGAGTATAAACCTCAAAAACAGCGGCCGATGAAGCCCAGGCGCCAAAGGCATCTTCGGGCTCTTCGGCTTTGACCGCCGCCGCAAAAATAGGGTCTGCCGCCTTGCTTGCCTTGCTTGGTTTTTCACCCACCAAACTCTTGTCCAGTATCAACGTCGCAAGCAAGCTGCCTTGCTTGCCTGTCACCTGATAGAGGTCCAAGCCCAGCTCAGATTTTGTCTCTCGCGCCAAATCAACAATGGTATTGGGGTCGAGGCGTTTCAACGGCTGATCCAAAGCGGCTTTCAGCGGGGCGCTCTCAGCCAAGACCGTCGCCTGCGCGGTCATGCTTTTTCGTCGCTCTTCTAGAATACCCTTGACGGCTCGTTCAGTTGATTTGAGTTCTGCCCGAATGGTGGCGCTAGTTTCTTGATCGATCACGCGATTGACAAAATGCAAAGTCACAAGGCTCAATCCAGCCAAGAGTAAGCCAGTAATCAAAGCGATTTTAAATTTCAAGCGATTCATCGCTGGCATCCTCTATTCCTCTTTGCCGTGCATGACAAACACGATTGCTTTTGACTCGCCACCTTTAAGTGTCACCGTTTGAGGCTCGGGTCGCAAGCTGGGGTGCCACGCCGTAATGGTGTAGGTGCCCGCTGGCAACCGCTTCAGCGGCTACATTTTTGAGCGCCAGCGCTTCTGCGCAGGATATGCAGCTCTCGGAAACTGGTGGCG
>JANLXT010000190.1:0-10794 GCA_031365225.1 candidate division FCPU426 bacterium | reverse complement strand
CTTTTTTTAGATTCCTCAATCTGAAGCAGATGCGCATCCAATTCTTTTTGGCTACCAAAAGCGGTACCGTAAACGCGCGTCAGCATTTTATTGCGCTCGTCCCCACGCCAATAGGCTCCAGCGACACTCAACAGCTTAAAGGCAATCACTCTATCAGAACTTGGCAGATGCGGACCTCGACAAAGGTCTGTGAAATCACCAACCTTGTAAAGGCTGACGCTCGGCTGACCAAGATCACGGATGATCTCCGCTTTATAGCTCTCTCCCATAGCGCTAAAAAGGGCCTCCGCCTCAACCGAGGACATCTCGCTTCGATGAAATATTTGCTGAGCTGATATCAATGTCTTCATCTCAGCTTCAATCGCGACCAGGTCGTCATCGGTCAGTGCACGATCCATATCAAAGTCATAATAAAAACCATTTTCGACCGCAGGACCGATCGTCACTTTGGCTGTCGGATAGAGGCGCTTGACAGCCGCCGCCATGACATGGCTAGTCGAGTGCCTCAAAATTTCTAGACCTTTTGCGTCCTTCAATGTAAGTATGCGAACCGATGCGCTCGTTTCGAGGGAATAGTTCAGATCGCGATCAATTCCATCTACCTGCGCCGCAACAGCCGCTTTAGCCAAACCAGGCCCAATAAGAGCGGCCAGCTGGGTGATGTTGCTCCCTTTTTCGAGTTGCCTCACACTGCCATCTGGCAAAATAACATCAATCGTCGCCATTGATTAATCCCCTTTTCGTACGCCCGGCACCCAATAATGCCGAAGTGGAATCCACATCCAACCCCACACAATAGCAAAAGACCCGAAATAGTAAAAAAGAACTCGTGCGGGTCCAAAGATCATAGCGCTTATCAACATCGAGGCGACAAAGCCTAAGACAATCTTTTTCTCGGGACCTCGCAGCCCTTTCAAGTCAGGATACCGCAATGGACTAACCATCGCGATTGCCAGTAGCGTCAAAAGTATGGTTGCCAGTACCGTCGAAGGCGGCACTTGGCGCGTTGACAAATAATAGGTAACACAAATCAATGCTGCCGTTGGCGTCGGAATTCCAACAAAACCAAAGCGTGAGCTTGCGGCACTGTTGACATTGAACCGGGCCAAACGAAAAAGGGCCGCGAGCGCATAGGCGCCCGCTCCCAAAAGCGCTAAAAGCGGGGTCCCGTCTGCGCTGCGCAAGAGCGCGCCAAAGGCCAAGACCGCAGGTGCAATGCCAAAAGTGACACCATCCGCAAATGTATCCAGCCGCATTCCAAACTCACTTGATGTGCCGGTCAGTTTCGCAACCTTTCCATCGAGCACATCAAATACGCTTGCCCACAAGATCAACCAACAGGCTGTATCAAAAGCCTGCATTGGACTAGGGTCCAGTCCGGATTGGGCTCTCAAGCTATTCAAAATAGAAAAAAAGCCTAGCGCGAGATTGATTGTCGTCAGGCTGTTGGTGAAAAAAAACCATATTTTCGAAGGTGTTTTACGCGCGCCCACGCCCACTCCAACGCCCTAAGACAGTTTCGCCACCGACAACCTTGTCTCCGATAGAAACTTCGATTTTACACTTTCTTGGAAGAACCAGGTCCACTTGAGATCCAAATTGTATCAAGCCAATCAAGGCCCCCCCAGGGACCACATCACCGCTTTTGGCCCACGGCAAGATGCGCCTAGCGATTAATCCCGCGATTTGCTTAATCACCGCTCGGCGCCCTCCTTTGGCTAGCATACGAAAATGATGCTGTTCATTCTCAAGGCTAGCTTTCGGGACTGAAGCCGCTAGAAACTTTCCAGCAAAATAACGAGTCGCCTCAACTTTGGCCGCAGTGGTGAAGGGGGACCTTTGCACGTGCACATTAAATACATTTAAAAAAATACGAATTTCTATCGCTTTGCCAACGTAGGGGTCATCCAACATTTCGATCGCAATCACCTTGCCATCGGCTGGAGACACGATCAATTGTGGGTCGGAGGGTATGCGCCGAATTGGATCTCTAAAAAACCACGCGCAAAAACAGACGAGCGCAAGACAGAGCCCGGCCGCCACTGTCCATCCAAGTTGACTAGAGCCATCGCGACCCCCAAGCAAAAAAAAGGAAACTGCGAGAACCAAAAACGGGATGATAAAATTCCACGCATTCTTTACCATTGGTTTTCCTCTTATCGAGTTACTTTCGGAAGCGTAATATCAGAACTTTCCAATATCACATAAAGGACTTGATTTAAATCTTTCACACGCAGTCCAACCATGGTTCCCGCACCTAAGGCAATCAACAAGGCCCAGGCAATAATCGTCTTGCCCTGAGAATCCGCTGAACGCAGTATGCGTTGCCAATAAAAGTACCCGAAAGCAGCACTTTGGTAAACCAGCGCCAGCACGCATACAGCGGACAAAAGACCAGGCCCACTGAAGAGTTTAGCACGCATATTGCCCACACCATCCCCGACGCCCATGATTGGGATAAATATATGAAAATAGGCTGAAAACACCCCAAAAGGAGGCGATCCCAGCAATCCTAACAACGCCGCCAAAACCACCCACCGCGATGCGCTCGCTCCATGGCGCAAGGATAGATCCAGCGGCAAACGAAGCAAAAGCTGTTGCAGCGTTAAGTTGAGAGCACCCAACGCCGGAGCAGGACCTGGAAGGCATAGCGCTAACAAAAACCACCCCGTTTGACTCCAAGCCAAAGGTCCCAACGCGTCATTTCGCTCCTGAGCAAACGCCAACGCGGGATAAACTAACGACAATACAATAACAAGCACCAATCCGATCCACAAACCCATGTCCCCTGGTAGCGAATCAGGAAAATGGCTATACCGGGTTCGCCAAAGTAAAAGAAGGGTCTGGGGAAGAACCATTCCGCTAAATAAGGTCCAACCTGCTTGTCCAGGTCCAAGCCGAGGCCAACCCCAATAGATCGCCACAAGCATTGCGATCCACGCCCACGGTAGCGACCCCAACCCCAGAGAAACAAACATGAACGCCACCGCCCACCACGCCGCGCCGATAATCATATCACCAGCCAACCACGCCCAGGCAAGACCAAGGCAAGCTAGCAAAATAGCAAAGTACGCCAGGGGATCAAAAATCATAGATAACTCTCAACATCAATAATCGCGATTTTTCTCTCGGAATATTGAGCTAGATAGAGACGTTTGCCATCGGGCGCTAAAAGCAAGGCGCTCGGCTTAGAAGAAAAACGCATTGAGGCGACCACTTTGAAATCATGACTGTTAAAAATTCTCAGCTCGCCATCCAAAGCTGCGACAAAAAGAAAGGCTCCAGACTTTGAGACTTGGACAAAACGAGGCCCCCCCGTCAAAGCTATAAAATCTGTTTTGCGATCGTCCGCCAAGCGAATAACCGCCAAACCGCCCTGCTCCCATTTGGATCTCGTGACCAACGCTGCGTCTGACCCCTCGTTCGGCACGGCGTCTTCGTCAACTTCTTGAGCTTGAATCCTTAAACCTTGGCACGCCACCCAAGCAAACTTGCCAGATGGATCGATTCCCATCCCCGAAGGACGCAAACCTACTCTCAGCGACGCGACGACATTCATATCTCTTGCGCGAACGCGATTGATAGAATCAGCGTCTCCCGTACTGACAAAGAATCCACTCGTATCAGCCGCTCGTACAATATCGATAGCCGCCCCTGGAAGATCCACGTTCTTTTCCGGCCGAAGGTCTTTGACTCGGCGGATCTCCAAAGCATTGGTTCCCTGCATACCAATGACCGCTCTTAGGCCTTGCCGGTCAAGCCAAAGGCCGTTGGGAGGGCCCGCTGGCGTGAATCGACGACGCACACGCAAGTCTCGAAGGCTAACTTGAGCCACACTCGTGACACCGCGTTCAGCCACCAACATAAAGTCATCGTTTGGTAAAAATATCGCGGCCGACGGTTTCCACCCCGTATCAAATCGGCGCACTGATTCTTGGCCTAAAGTGGCCGATAAATCATGCAGCCAAATGTCATTGCTGCGCTCACAAACAATGGCAAGTTGAGAGCCCGCTTGATTCAACGCCAACCATCGTGCTCCCATTCCGCAACGCAACCATCCAACAATAATCGGCGCGGGTAGACGCTGACAGCCGAAAGTAAATAACAACAGTGCGACGCCGACTAAAAGAAAATGGGGAGCAAGCCAAAGCCGCCCCCCATGCGTTGTGTCAGAAATTGACGTTCTCACCGACGAGGTGGGCGACGCAAATTCCATTCGACAACCAAAGGACTCGCCACAAAAATTGAAGAAAAGGTAGCGATAACGATGCCAATAATGAGGGCTACCGAAAAAGTACGGACCACCTCGCCGCCCCAAAAATAGAGCACCACCATGGTCAGCATGGTGGTCATCGACGTGTTTAGCGTCCGTGAGAGAGTCTCGTTTATCGAGTCATTGACTAAAGTGACAATGCCCTCTGTGCGGCGTGTTTTCAGGTTCTCACGAATGCGGTCAAAAACGACAACCGTATCTGTCAGGGAATATCCAGCCAAGGTCAGCAGGGCGGTCACCATCAGTAGGCTGAACTCGTGGCCGAAGACAACCATCAACCCTAAGACCGCCAAAACATCATGCAAGGTGGCGACGAGTGCCCCCACTCCAAATCGAAAATCAAAACGAAAAGCGATGTAGATCAGAATGCCAATCAGCGATACAACAACCGCCCAAAGGGCTTGCCGCCACAGATGCTTCGACACCGCCGGACCAACGTATTCCATACTGACGCCAGTCACCTCGTTGCCAGGCAGGGCCTTGGGGATAGCCAATTTTGCGGCTGCGATGACAGATTCTATGGTCTGGTCGACAGCGGGCAATCTTAGAAGATAGGTGTTGCTACCCTTGACGCTCTGGATGTCAGCTCCTGCAAAGTGTTTTCCAAGTGCATCGCGCAACTGTTGGACGTCAACTGGTAGCTTGAGCAAGAGCGTCACATTGGATCCTCCACCAAAATCCACACCAAGCTTGGCCTTGCCCTGCCCCAGCAGAACCATGCTATAAAGGCCGAGGCACATCAGCAGAGCCGAAATACCAAAGCCGATATAACGCAAACCGACAAAATCGATGTTCGTCTTGGGGACCAAACTGAACATGAAGTGCTCCTAGATGCTAAGGGTTTCGGCAGACTTGCGGGTGTCGAAGATTGCTTTGGATACATACAGCGCCGTGAACATCGAGATGCTCACGCCCAACGACAACGAAACAGCAAAGCCCTTGATGGGCCCCGTACCAAACTGAAAGAGCACGAGGGCCGTTATCAAACTAGTGACGTGGCTGTCAAAGATGGTCCAGAACGCATGACTGTAGCCCGCATCCACCGCCGCACGCACGGTTTTACCCCGGCGCAACTCTTCGCGGATGCGCTCAAAAATAATAACGTTCGCATCCACACTCATGCCCATCGTAAGCACAATCGCAGCGATGCCCGGCATGGTCAAGGTAGCTTTAAACGCCGCCAGCGCGCCGAGCAAAAACAGCAGATTAAAAAGCAAAGCAATGTCCGCAATAAAACCTGAGACCCGATAGTACAACAACATGTAAACCAACACTGCCAGCGTTCCAAACACCGCAGCCATGAACCCTTTGCGAATGGTGTCGGCGCCCAGTGTCGGTCCTACAACGTATTTATTGATCACCTTCAACGGGGCAGGCAAAGCACCTGACCTCAATACAAGCGCTAGATCTGTCGCATCTTGGCTGGTAAAGGTGCCCTCAATAATGCCTCGCCCTCCGCCGATACGACTTTTAATAACTGGGGCCGACTGAACAACACCATCAAGCACAATCGCCAAACGCCGACCAATATTTTCTTCTGTGAGCGCCGCAAATAGACCTGCCCCTTCGCTGGTCAGCTCAAAATTGATGACAGGGCTACCAAATTGGTTGCTCGTAAAATCGACAAATGCATCTTTAAGTTTATCGCCGGCTACCAAGACTCTTTTTTCGACCAACATTGGTTCTTTGGTTTTACGATCAACTAAAAGATCCACACCGTCCGGCAATTTTCCGTTGGCTTTGCCAGTGGCAGCTAAATAATCTGTCGCCCGCAGGCCTTCTGCGACGAGTCGAAGCTGCAATTGAGCCGTCTGTCCGACGGTGCGCTCGGTTCGCTCAGGATCCGTGTCTCCAGGAATCTGTACAACAACCCACTTTTCGCCTTCGCGTTGGATGAGTGGTTCTTTAGTTCCAATCGCATCGACGCGATTACGAATAATCTCGAGAGCCCGATCCACCGCCTCGCTGGCCGCGACCACTGGTTTGCCATCGGGACCTAAGGGGATTTTATCCATCTCAACTTCGTATTTGAGATAGGTTCCCCCTCGAAGATCTAGGCCAAGGTTCAATGCAGGCGTCCAATCCCCACTTTGACCCTTGATAATCTGAGGAAAAAGGACCCAAAGGGACCCCAAGGTCAAAAGACCCGTTATTGCGATAACCCATGTATGTCTGCGCATGCTCGTTTCCGAAAAAGCCAAGGATTACTTAAAGAAATCGGGAAATTATAGGGGGCGGGGCACAACTTGTCAACAAGCAGTGATTTCGAAATTATCGATTAATCACGAGTTTTACGATGGATTCTAAGAAAACGATCAACCAAGGCTAGGGCACATACAAACCAACCTAACCAAAAACCATGGCTAATATACCTGAATCGGGCGCGCATGACACCGGCCAAGACAGGGGCAGCGATCAACGCCGTTTCAGCGACATAAACGGGAGCACGACTCCCCTCGGTCCAAAAAGTCCACCCCGGAATAGCGTTGGCGCTGGCAAAAATCCAACCGCCGCCATGCCGATGCGGCAAAGTGACATCGATGCCATTCGGTACCAACTTCGTCTCAAGCAAGGTCCAAGTAGCTCCAGCGGTCTTCGTTAACAATAACGGGGCCGCCTCCAACGACAGTGCTCGCTCAAATAATCGTTGCGTCATGGTCGCGACAGAACGCCCCGCTCTATTCTCGGCCGCACTAACGAACGCCCCGCCAATGGGACTAGCCCAGTGCGTCCACTGCGATTGAGCGTCGTCGCCATTCAAAGTCAGTGATACATCAGCAACCGAGCGTAAGTTGTCTGCTTCTGGCAACGGGCTTCGTATTCGAGGTGCCAGTTTTGGCAAAGGACCCACTGCCAACGAATCAGGACTATTCAAAAATCGAACCCCTTTCGCCGAGAGCGCAAAATAAGTCTCTTTTTGACTGAATCCAAGCGAGCCAAAATCCACCCGATCTTGACGAGCCTGCATGCGAATTTTTCCGTAAATTTCTGGGGACAAATCCACCAAGTTCTTTGCTGACCCAAGACCAAGACCAAGCAAGATTGAACCAAGCAAAATCAAAAGCATCGGATGCAGCTTTATGTAGAATGCTACTTTCTCCGTCTTTTTGATAACTACGGAAAGCAACACGGATGTTGTCACCAACAAAACTAGAGAAGCCGGATCCATCCCGCATGCGCGCGAAATACTAGATAGCCAGTTCAAACTAGGCGACAGGCTTTCAACATTGGACCACGCATGCCAGGCATTAAAAAAAGTAGGAAGAACGACCGGGGCAAATACCGTTAAACTAAATAAAATGCGCCCACCAAGATAGTTATGTCGCGTTTGACTTGTCCAAAGTATCAGCCACGCCGCGATCACGGCGCTGGGCTGGCCAGCAAGCGCTATCATCCAAATGGGTAAATACGCCACCCACTCGGATGCGTGACTCAAAAGAACGCAGGCCCAAATAAGCCAAACGAGCACAGCAAAATCAGATGGCTGAGCCCAAAGTCCCGCACCGCAAAAAAGAGCTTGTCCAAATATCGCGCCCCATCCAGCCACGAACACATCGCCTTGAAGCCTCAGGATCCATCGCCGCAATCCTTCCCCACCAAACCAAAGATGAATCGCAAAGTAAAGACTTCCGGCCCAGGCCGTAGGGCCGAGCAAAAAAAGTGCGTTTCCAGGATACAAGGCGCCGAAACGAAAACTTCCTAGCAGAGGGGATCCCCCTCCCAAGGTATGCTGCCAAAAAGGCAGCTCCCCTGCCAAAACCCCCGACCATACTTCGCGCCACAGGGCACTAAACCGCCAAAGACTACTGACAAGTGTGCCTGATTCACGCATCAGTAGGCACGTCGCGACAACTGGCAAGACAATGACCCACGGATCAAACCTTTTCCAAGACGCGCGCCTCATTTAATAACAGCCACGCGACCATCGGTCCTAAATTCCGGGGACTCGAGATGCAAAAGATAGACACCGCTTGCCACAGTTTGGCCCGCAAAATTAAGGCCATCCCATTCCACGCGTTGACTCAAATACGGGGCATCCGGTGTGGCGCTGCCAACCTGTTCATCAAAGAGCGTGGCGACGTACTCCCCTTGCAATGTATAAACTTTGACCCACGTGCGACCGGGCGCCTGGACCATAAACTGCACGCCCACTTTTTGTCCGAGCGCTGGATTGAAGGCATTACGATAGATTAACAAGCTTGTGGCGTTGCCTGGGATGATTGTACTGGCAAGATTATACGAATAGCCTTCTTGGGATTGAGTATCCACAGGCACAACACGGTAGACATAGCCACTCCCAAACAGGGTGCTTGTATCGATATAGGTATAAGAAGTGGGAAGTCCCGAACTAGCTATTTGAGTTAACAATGTGTAGTTACTACCACCATCACTACTGCGATAGACGCGATACGATAGCACGGCATAGCCTTCCGCAGGTGCTTGATCAGGGCAGTATTGCCAAGTCAATCGCACATCTTTACGGCTGACAATATCAAGATTGAGCGCACGATTGTCAGGATCAAGCGGTGCGAAGGGCGTCACGCAGACTTCTGTGCTCTTCAATCCTTCGCCATAATCATTGACCGGCGCTAATGCATAGCAATACATCGTCTTGTTACTAAGCGGATTCAATAGGTTGTTGTCATAGAGGGTCTGTGCGACCAAGCTCACGCCGACGAATTGATTCGATCCGGGGCCCACATCGCTTAGATAGGAGAGTGGCGGCCCATAAACGCCAATGCTATCTTTTCGATAAACGTTATAGAGTACCGATTCCAGCGCGTCCGCCTGGGTCACAACCCACTGAATCGTGACTGTTTTATTGCCAGGGATGAAACGTAAGGTTTGCGGTGGCCGCCGTGGCCCTAAGGGCCGAATGCCAGAAGCGGATGCCGCCCGTGGCTGTTCTCTTCCCAACCCATCTTTGACTGACAGATAGTACACATACGTATTGCCGTTGTTCACAGCTGTGTCTGTGTAGGTAGTGACGGTTAGATCCAACGGAAAACCGCTATCGGGAACGAGTGCGACAAATGTGGGTACATTAGAACCAACATACTGTTGCCGATAGAGACGATAGGGCACACTTGCCAGGCCCGCAGTCCCACCAAACAAAGGCGCCTGCCATTGTAAGTCGACCTGCGAATAGCCCGCCTGGGCGGTCAAAGTGCTAAATGCGGGATACGAAAAAGGTGCAACCACAGGAGCCAGTACGGCGAGGCTCTCTCCTCCTGGAAAACCAAGTCCGCTAAGTGCAGAGAGTGCATAGTAATAATTAGTTCCAGCGGTGACGGCAGCGTCTGTCACACCTTGAGCAGACCCTGCCACCGATGTTAACCAAAGAGGCGTCACAGCCCCACCCGCGGCTTCTGTGATAACTATGGGCGCAGTGGATCGGTAGATTACCAACTGTTGAGTTCCCGATACGGAAACTGACCAATTCAAGAACACCCGTGCGGTTGTAGAAGTTAATTCAAATTCACCTACGCTGGCTGTAAAACTTAGTGGGATCAATGCGGGGCCGCTTTGATTTGTCTCGGCGTACACAGAAGTCGCCGGACCTGGTCCAGCGCTATTGATAGCATTCGCCGTCAAAGTCACATGCGTGCCATTGGCAAAGGGGCCCACCCAGGTTGTTTGTGTCGACGCGGGCAACGTCACCGATGTCGGACCGAGCGGGCTTAAACTTTGAACGTGAATGCCCGTGATACCCTCTGAAAGCGGACGAGACTGCCACACAAAAGAAATCATTCCGTTTGATCCTGTGGCGCTCAGGCCAAGAAGGGCACTGGGAGGGTCATACGCCTTGACCGTGACTGCGCTGGACGCGGAACCACTCACTCCATTCCAACTGACCACTTGATAAACCAAGGCAGTATTAGTCAAAGATGATCCGACTGGATCGACAAAATTAGTTGCGCCGTTGGTAGAACCAACTAAAACACCCGATGGCCACGCAGGCGGTCCAGAAATGCTCCTGTAGATACTGTAACCGACGGCGGCGGCGTTACCCGTGGGCGCAGTCCACGCTAGCTGCACCTCAGCGCCGGCGCTATAAGATGCCGTCGCGGATACAGAGCTTGCCTTCCCCGGTGCCGCTACAACTGTCAATAGGGCGGCCGGTCCCCGTCCAAGGTGGCTTACGCCAGCCACAGCATAGTATGTCGTCTGCCCAGCCATGGCGGCAGTATCGACATACGAGGCCGTCGTGGCTGGTAGCACCGCCACTCGATCACTGACAAGCGGATACGCTACTAATGGAGCCAGAGACCGGTAAACCCAATTCTCTTGTTCCCACCCTGCGGGTGTCCAAGTCAAAGAAACCGCGCCACCGACAAAAGCATTTGATGTCAAGCCAAGCGGAGCAGGCATCGACGCCGGAACTTGAACCGATGCTTCGGAAACAAAAGTCGTGCTTGTCGTGTCTTGCGCCCAACTCAAGACACGATAGACATTCAAATAGCCCTGCAAAAAGTTAGTCGTATCAGAATAAGATGCTGCAGAAGTCCATAAAATAGGCG
>JANLXT010000012.1:0-16126 GCA_031365225.1 candidate division FCPU426 bacterium | reverse complement strand
GAAGAACGTTGGTGTTTGGCGCGCCGTTGTCTGACCAAGTGATCACCGCGCTCACGCCTGTGATTGTCCCGCTGCCCGATCCAGCCGCGATAGTCCCCAACGCCATCGAAGTGTTCGTGGCGGTCGCTGTATTTATGCCAGAACACAGATCTGCCACGGCGACCGCGTTATCCCAACTGTTGGTGGACGTACGCGCGAACCAACCACCACCCCAGCTTGTGGAAGCATTGTTCCAGCTGATCCCTGTGGCTCCATTCCACACGCCCGTGCACAGGATCTCGGATGCAGTGTAGGGGCAGGCGGTAGAGCACGCATCGATGCCGCAGGGGATGAGCCCTGTGTTGGGGTCGCCCACGCTAACCGTGGCATATTCGCAGGACTGGGCACCCGCATAGGACAAGACGCGACGAGGGTCGCTGGTCGCGCCAGCAGGACCTGCGCCAACATCGCTAATGCGCGTGTAGTCGTCGGTCTTATCCAAAACGGGAGACGCAGGCAAATTAAACCTGCCAAAGCTTTGACTGGTGGTTGCGGCTGCTAAATAGCCACCCCCAGGTGGGATACGGGCCGCCGAACCCGTGGTGCTAAAGCTCCAACGCAAAGCGTAGTTAGATGTACGGGTGCTACCGCAATCATTGACCCCAGTCTCGCTAAAGCTCAAAGCAGGATCTGTCGGTAGATTAATATTGTCAAAATAGGAGGCACTGGCGTTATAAGCTAGGCAACAATTGGACGCCAGCGTGTTCTGCCAAGTAAGACCCGCCCCATCGCGAACATAAGATGTCATCGCGACTTTACTAAGAGTCACATAAAATCCATCTCGGACAATAATCTTACCAGCCATAACATATTCAGTGTTGGCTTCCGTCAAGATCAACGGATCCCACGCTTGAAAATCCATGCGCGGGGCTAACGATGCGGTGACGGTGACCACCTTGCTGATGCTCGATTCGATAGTCGCGCACTGAAAACCAGTGAGCTGCCCTACTACCGAGACCCGCATGCTCGCGGGCGCGTTGTTGGGCACGCGTATCACTTCGGTGTAGCTACGCAGTCCGGTATCGCCAGGGTTTGCCGCCTTGGCGGCGTTAACCATCTCCCACGCGAAGCCGCGCGGCTCAACGGCTGGATAGGTCCCACCAGAATGCACCATCCAATTTTGAACCTTGTCACAAAAATTTACGTCACTGAGGGGATCCTCGTGAAAGAGCACGCTGTAGTACTGCGTGGCCACCGCAGATCCCACCATATCGAACTTAACCGTCAAGTCCTGACCTGCGCCGACAATCGAAGGGGACAAGCTCACATTAGAGATCGCGACACCTGCCGCGGGTTGTTCGCGTAGCTCGATCAAGCTGCTCACCCATTGGGATGCCGCGTTGCTGAGGGTGATGGTCGAAGTCGTGAGAGACAATGACACCAGAGCACTTTGGGTGGTCATGATGGCGGTCGCATCCACCGTGCTAGCACCCGTTGCAGTGCGAGTCACCAGGGTGTAATTAGAGCTCACGTAGCTGTAGCGACCGTTGGCCTCAAAGTGGACCATCGTCGAGCTGGCGCCCGTCGTGGTCAGGCTATTCACGACAGTGGCGCTATCCGTATTCACATCAGGATTGGCCATGTTCGAACGTGAAGTCGCCGTCGCGCCGATTGCCGCTACATTGGACCAGTCCGCGGCCGTGATCGCCGCATTGCCATAGGTGTTGACTGTAAAAGAGACGTAGACCATCCCAGCGCCAGCGCTGGGGCCCTGTAGATAATAAACGTCTGCATTGATGTACTTGGCCGAACCACCGACTTGATAGATCCCTGTCAGCTTGGTCATGGGCACACCGCGGTAGCTCACGCCACTCACGACCGGCACCCAACTGGTGAGGCTGTTGCCAAGATTCGTGGCAACGTTCACTATCAGCATGCTTGCCGAACTACTGCCAACGCTATGCGCCAGAGATGCATTGAGCGCCGGTGCCGCCATATCGATGGTGCTTGCGCTTCCAAGGACCACCGCAGCTGGCGCAGTTCTCGAAAGCAGCAGGCATAGCAAAAGCAACAGCCCCATCCGGGTCCGCACAAAGCTTAATCCTCCGCGATTTTTGTATCGTGACATGAAACTCACAATTCAAAAATTGTAGGTATGTTGTAAGATTTAGTTTTTGGCATACAGTATTTAACTTATATTAGATTAAGCAGGCGGGTCAATAGGTACTTAATATCATCTTGTCTATTTTGTTCTATTTTAATTTAATAAAGACGACTGTGTTGCCACAGTCGTCTTTATTACAAAAATTTACCCTATTTCAATATTTAATAAGCGAAAAGACTTCGTGCCCCTTCAATTTCTCGCGTCCGTTCAAAAAACTTAACTCAATCATAAACGCTAACTCCACAACTTCGGCGCCAAGCTTTTCGATCAAACGCGTCACCGCCACAACGGTCCCCCCGGTGGCCAGCAGATCATCAACCACCAAAACTTTATGCCCTTTGATCAACGCGTCTTGATGCATCTGCAAAGTATCCGTGCCATATTCCAACTCATAATTCTCTTCGATGGTGTGGTAAGGCAACTTCCCTTTTTTTCGCACGGGTACAAAACCAGCGTTCAAGCGCACGGCCAACGGCGCGCCAAAGATAAAGCCGCGGGCCTCGACCGCCACAACCCGGTCAATGCCCTTGCCCTCATAACGCTTAGCCAACATATCCATCGCGCGCGCGAAGGCTGGGCCATCCGCCAGCAAGGTAGTGATGTCTTTAAAGACGATCCCCTGTTTTGGAAAATCGGGGATATCCCTGATAAGCCGCTTAAGTTCGTCTGGCATGCCCTTCTCCTTTGATCTGATTAGATATCTTCGCGCTCGCGCAAACTGGCGCGCAAACGGCGCAATCCAACGACTTCAATTTGACGGATACGCTCCCGGGTCAAACCGAGCAGCTCTCCCGTTTCTTGCAAGGTCAACGGGTTGCCGTCCTCGATGCCATAGCGCAACGTCATCACGTTGCGTTCACGTTCTGGCAAACGCGCGACAAGACGACGCAAACGCGCGCCCCTCAGTTCTGCCATCACCGGGGCGTCCGGGGCAGCCGCGTTCGTGTCGGCAAGCGTGTCGAGCAAGCTTCGCGAATCACTGTCGGGACCGAGCCGACTGTCCAGGCTCACGCCAAAATTGGTGACGTTTTGCCAGGTGCGCACTTTATCTTCGGTGACCGCCAATTTTTTTGCCAGCTCTTGATTGGTGGGTTCACGCCCTAACTTGCTAAGCAGCTCACCCTTGGCTCGTGCCATCCGTTGCATGGCTTCGGCCACATGGATCGGCAGACGCAGGCTGCCCGCGTTGGTCGCCATGCCCCTTTGGATCGACTGGCGTATCCACCAGGTGGCATAGGTGCTGAAACGAAATCCCTTGGCGGGCTTGAACTTTGAGACCGCATGGATAAGGCCCAAATTACCTTCTTCGATCAAGTCGAGCAAGGCCATGCCGCGATTGGCAAACCGCTTGGCGACAAAGACCACCAGTCTAAGATTGGCGCTGATCAGGGCCTCGCGGGCGTCTTCGTCACCCCGGCGCACCTTGTTAGCCAGCTTGCGCTCTTGGATCGCGTCCAACAACGGCACACGGCTGATCTCGGTCAGATATTGTTTGAGCAAGTCGTTGCCAGCGCCCCGGCTTGCGACACGGCGCTTAGGGCCCGCAGGACTCAAGGCCAGCGCTCGGTGTAGCTGACGCCAAAGCGGATGTTGCGGTCAAGAACGCGCGCAAAGGGTTTATTGCCATCAATGTCTTGGACGCCCATCAGCGCAAGGTCCAGTTTAATTTGTGTCGAAAGCAAAAGACGCGCACCAAGATTGGTCCAAGCGCCATCGTATTCTGTGATCGCTAAGAGCCCAGGCAGCGCCACCACCGACAAAGACCCAAAGCCATGACCCGCTAACGCACCGCTACCATAGCCCAGCGAAAAGAATGCCCAATCCAAACCCGGGATCTCGCGACCCGCCACGACATAAACCCGATCCTCGTGCTTTAACTCATCCCTGGCAATAAAGGTGCTTCGCTCGGCGCCCAGATCCTCGAGCCCAATGCCCTCGGCGCCCACGCTCAGGCTGATGCCGTGCTTGAGCCGATCTAAAAAGCGCACCCGCCCATAGAACAAGTTGTTTTTTTCTGCGTCATCCAGATGCCAGCTATCCAGTTCGGTGCTGATGCCCAATTCGGCGATATCCAATGCGCCCCAACCGGCTTTGAGGCGATAGCGGTGAATGCCCGCGGTCAAAAGACCGCGTGGCAAAACATCGGGGGAAGGGGTTGCTAAAAAACCGCTGCCGCCGCTTTGCGCATGGGCTTCGATAAACGCCGGATCAAACCAAGCGGCATCATCCCAAGCCTTGGATGGGCACGGTACAAACAAATACGCCAACGCGAGCGCATAGGCGAAAAATCGAGGACGAGGGTCAAGGGTGGGTAGGCGCATGGTGTCGGCGGTATTGTATCAGCCCTGCAGCCGAAAACCCACAGTGCCAAAACAAAAAGTCCCGCCCCACGCGACCGCGTGAGGCGGGACAGATCTGGTCGGGGCAACTGGAATTGAACCAGCGACCTCTCGCTCCCGAAACGAGCGCTCTAGCCCCTGAGCTATGCCCCGAAAATAACACGCGCCGGCTTGCACCGGCGCGCGCGTCTCCGTCATTCCTGACGCGGCCAAATGGTCGGGACGACAGGACTTGAACCTGCGACCCCTCGCACCCCAAGCGAGTGCGCTACCCCTGCGCCACGTCCCGGTCAAAAAGGCCGCGAATCAGGATGACGGAAACAGCTTGAGAATCTAGCAAAAAGCGGGGCTTAACTCAACCCTCATGCGTCCTCGTTGCTACGATCCAAGGCGTCTAAAAGGCCTCGCGTCAGGCGCCTAGCCTTGACGAGCGCGCCCACAAGTTCGGAGTGTCCTAGATCGAGCCCCAACGGCAATTGCGCCTGTTTTTTGGCCTCTTTACGATCCTCGTCCAATCGCTGGCGCGCTCCAGCGATGGTGTATTTTTCGTCATAAAGCAGGCGTTTGATCTTGAGTACTAAATCCACATCGCGCGTTTTGTAAAGGCGTTGGTTGCCCCGCGTCTTCTCCGGCTTTAGCTGGGGAAACTCAGTTTCCCAATAACGCAGAACATGCGCTTTGATCCCCGTCAGCTCGGAGACCTCGGCGATGTTGATGGGTTGTTGAGAGGCGTCTTTAGCCACGCTCGCCTCCAGCCGCTTCGGCCCGGGGTTCACGCCGCATCAGATCGCGCAATGCCAGTCTCGCGTCCTTGTCCTGAAACAGGATCGCGTGCACTTCGGCGGCGATAGGCATATCCACTTTATACTTGGCGGCTAGCTCCACAGCCGAGCGTGCCGTGACCACGCCTTCGACTGCCTGGCGCGTCTCCCGTTGAATCGCGGACCAACGCTCGCCACGTCCTAAACGCTCGCCCACTTTACGATTGCGGCTGTGTTGGCTCATGCAAGTGACCACCAGATCGCCCACGCCCGCCAAACCAGCGAACGTTTCTGCCTTGGCACCCATCGCCAACCCCAAACGCGTCATCTCGGCCAGACCCCGGGTGATAAGCGCAGCCTTTGAATTGTCGCCAAGACCCAGACCGTCCAGCACACCCGCGGCGAGCGCGATGACATTCTTTAGTGAGCCACCGAGTTCAACGCCAAGATGATCCGTGCTGGTGTAGACGCGGAACCAATCACGGTTAAAAGCCGTCTGAACCGCTTGAGCGGCCGCGATGTCGTGGGACGCGGCGACCACGGTGGTCGGCAAACGACGCCCCACCTCTTCGGCATGGCTGGGACCGGACAAGGTCACCACGCGCGGCAGCGCTGTCCCTAGCTTTTGACAAACTTGCTCGCAAAGTTGGCTCATCGTCAAAAGCGACTCGGGTTCAACCCCTTTGGTCGCCACCACAAGCAATTGTCCCGCCCCAATGCCCGCGGCATGTTCGGTCCAAATGGCGCGTAAAAAAGAGGAGGGCACGGCCAACACAACCAAGTCTGCGCCGAGCATGTCAGGCTTGCCGGACACAACTTTGATGTTTTCTGGCAAGAGAACTCCCGGCAAGTAGCGGGTGTTCTCGCGCTTGGTCTGCATCTCGATGGCATAATCCGCCTCGTGCTCCCACAAGGCGACACTCTCAGCGTTCTCAGCCAAGACCATGGCCAACGCGGTTCCCCAAGCTCCTCCACCTAAAACAATCGCGCGCATCAGTCGCTCCCCTGCTTGGGTCGTCCAAAACGGCTCTCGGTGCCAGCCAGCATTCGTTTGATGTTAGGAATGTGCCGCACCCACACGACAACCGCAAGGATCAACGCCAGTACCAAGACGGGATGGCCTTCCCCGCCTGTTTCACCCCACACGATCACGAGCGCCGGCAACACCAACGCCGCAAGCAAGGAACCCGCCGACACCATGCGTGTCAAAGCAAAGACCGCCGCAAAGAGACCCAGTGCGCCCACGGCCGCCATGGGCGCGACGCCTAAAAAGACTCCCGCGGAGGTCGCGACACCCTTGCCGCCCTTAAAGCTCAAAAAGGGTGTGTAGCTGTGTCCAAGCACGGCCACCAAGCCAAAAAGGCACGCGCCCCACGCGCTAAGCGGCAATGGCGACAAGCGGGGTAACAGCCAGGCCGCAAGCGCTCCCTTGGCGATGTCCGCGGCAAGCACCAAACACCCAGGCTTGGTCCCCAAGACTCTAAAAACATTGGTCGCGCCCATGTTGCCCGACCCATGCTGACGTATGTCGATGCCACGCATAAGGCGCCCCGCGATATACGCCGAAGGGACGCCACCTAAAAGATAGGCTAAGACCAGCAATCCAAGCAGGATCACGAACGCTTCCTCAGCATCAAGACCAAAGGCGTGCCCTCTAAGTCAAATCGCTCGCGCAATTGTTTCTTGATACGTCGCTGTGTCGAAAAATGCATAAGCTTGGGTTCGTTGACAAAAAGCGCCAGGGCTGGCGGACGCGTGCCCGTCTGCGTCAAGTAATAGACTTTGAGCGCGCGGCCCTTGTAGCTGGGCAACTGCCCCGAAGACAAAATGTCCTCGAGAGCCCGATTGAGTAGACCCGTGCTGATGCGCCGTGCGTGAGAATCCCCTGCCTTGATCGCGGCGTCCAGAACTTCGCCCAGACGTTGGCCCGTTAACGCCGAGATAAAGACGATGGGCGCGTAGTCCATAAACTTTAGATGCTGCCGAACGTCATCCCGGCACTTGTCAAAAGTCAGGTTATCTTTAGCGACCAGATCCCATTTGTTGACCACCACCACGCAAGCCCTGCCCGCCTCATGCGCCAGACCCGCGATGCGCTCGTCTTGCTCGTTGACGCCATCGTAGGCGTCCACAAGCAAGAGAGCGACATCACAGCCTTCGATAGCTCGCAAAGTTCGGACCACGCTATAACGCTCGATCTCGTCAGCGATACGCCCCTTTTGGCGCAGGCCCGCTGTGTCCACCAAGACCAGATCGCGCCCGTGGGCTCGCAAGGGGGTGTCGACCGCGTCGCGCGTGGTGCCCGGCATCGTGCTGACCAGGCTACGCTCTTCACCTAAAATCGCGTTCACCAAGCTGCTTTTGCCAACGTTGGGCCGTCCGATCACAGCCACCCGCAACGCGCCATTTTCATCTTCCGGCTCGTGGGGATCCATGCCCGCCACAAGGCGGTCCAAGAGCACATCCACGTCCCGGCCATGCAACGCCGACACGCCGGTGGGTTCGCCCGCGCCCAAGGCGCTAAATTCCCAGCGCAACGCCTCATCCTCTTCGACATCCACTTTGTTGGCGGCTAAGATCACAGGCTTGCCGGCGCCGCGCAAAAGTCCTGCGACCACTTTGTCCAAAGGATGCAGACCCACCTTGGCATCCACCACAAAGATCACTTGCTGCGCTTCTTCAAGCGCCATGCGCACCTGACGGCGCATGCCCTCGCGCACAACTTCGGGGATCGTGTTCTCGCCACGCTCTAAATCAGGCTCAAAACCACCGGTGTCGACCAGCCAAAAGCCCTGGCCTGCCCAATCGGCTTTGGCAAAATGGCGGTCCCGCGTCACGCCAGGATGATCTTCGACAATCGCGATGGGTCGCCCCACGATGCGATTGAATAACGCGGACTTGCCCACGTTGGGGCGGCCTACAATAGCGACCAGTTGTGCTTTTTGTGTGCTCATAAGATCATTGCGCCAACTTGGCCGCTGTCCCAAAAGAAGGCGCGTCAAAAGCCGCCAAAACTCGCACACCCGGGTCGGTTTTATGCCAAGCCGACCCGAGCGCCTGACCATGTCCTAGTTCGATCGCGGTGTCCACGCCCGCGGCCCGCAATCCTACAAATGTCGCCGCCCAATCCACGTCGCGCCCGCTCTCGGCCAGCAAGGCTGGCGCGACCGCCATCCGTTCACGGATAGCCAGTCCCTGCCCTACACTCCACAGCGGATGCGACGGCCGCTCCCAGTCGAGACCTTGCTCAAGCGACTCGAGTTCGGCGCGATGTTCGTCCAAGGCAGACGAGGGCCAATCCCAGCCTGGCACGGGTTCGCTGATCTTGACCCCGCGCGGACCTTTCCAAGCTTCTGTCGCCAAGCGGAGCGCGGCTTCGGGCCCAGCCAAAACCCAGCTTTCTTGCCCTAACGTTGCCACGCGGCGCAAGCCCTGCTGTTGGCAAGCTAGATCCGCTTGTTCAAGGGGCACGCCCTGCGTCGCGCAAACAAAAAACGGCGACATTTCCCAGACCCTCTCCATCAAGCGGCCTCGCCGCAACGCCAAGAGCAAGGCTTGCTCGTAAGGCAAGGCGCCACTGGCGGCGCAAGCCGCAAGAAACCCGCTGCCCGCGCCCACAAACCATTGCGGCGAGACTTTTCGCGCTTTCAAGGCCATGCAGGCCCCGTAGGCCAGCGCCAGCATGGCGACGCCACCCAAGCTCGGTTTGCGTAAATCCGCGGGTGTGCCTAAAAGACAGACCTTGGTGACGCGGACGCCTTCGGCGACCAGCGCTTTGTCCGCGCGATCCATGGCGTCCCGCGCCGCTGGCACTTTGCTATAAAGATCGCGGCCCATGTTCGGCTCCGCCGATCCCGCGCCAGGAAAAAGCATCGCGATCACTGGCATCGCGGCCTCACAAGCGGGCACCCCAATGACGCAGCCCACCCACCAGCGCCCACAAGAAAAAATTAGATATAAAAAAAGCGGCCAGGGGGGTCAGATCCCAACCTGTATCGGTCAAGACTGGCAAGCGTCGACGCAGCCCTCGCAAAACTGGCTCGGTGCACGCGCGCAAAAAACGCACGGCGGCTTGTTCAGGTGGAGCGTGGAACCAGCTCAACAGGACCGCCACAATCAAGATCAACTGCCAAGCCTGAATGGCCCACTGTAAAACATCCGAAAACCTCAGCACTGCGTCCTTCATAGCCCCCCACAATAACCGCCCTAGGCCCCGCTTTCAACCGCCCAAGGGCCCTCAGATTCGACCCCATCCACGTAAAGCCGGCAGGCAGGCAAACTGCGCAAAAAGGCCCGCCCGTAGGACTTGGTCAGCACGCGCGAGTCCAAAAGATGAAACCAGCCCTCATCCTCTCCGTGCCGTATCAGGCGCCCAAATCCCTGCTTTAGCTTAAGCACCGCCTCGGGCAAAGCCAATTGACGGAAGGGGTCTCCTCCCGCAGATTTCAGGCGCGCAGCCCTGGCCTTCTCGAGAGGGCCATCGGGGGGTTGAAATGGCAGGCGCGTGATGATCACGCACGAGAGGGCCTCGCCCGGCACATCCACCCCTTCCCAAAAACTGCTCGCGCCAAACAGCACGGCGCGTCCATGTTCTTGAAAACTCTTCAGCAAAACATCCCGGTTGGCGCCCCGTCCCTGTTCTAAAAAAAGCCAGCCACGCTCCTCGACAAAACTCCGCAATCGATTGGCCACCATGCGCAAATGTTCGAAGCTGGTAAAAAGCACAAAGGCTCGCCCTTTAGACATCTCGAGCGCGGCCCGCGTCCCTTGGACCAAGCCTTCGAGATAGGCGTCGCCATCGGGCTTGGGCCCCGGTGCCGTCGCGGTCAAGTGCATGCAAACTTGCGAACGATAGTCAAAGGCAGATGGCAAAGTCAAGGTGCGCGTGTCTTCGCCCAAGCCCAAACGCCGACGCGTAAAGTCAAAGTTGTCCTGCACGGTCAAGGTTGCCGAAGTAAGGACCGCTGTTTTGAAACGCGGCCACAAAGTCTTGGCCAAGCGCTCCCCCGCTTCGAGCGGCGCGGACCTTAACGTCGCGCCACTGCCCCGCTCTTCTTCGGCCCAATAGACCGCGTCGGGTTCTTCTTGCCCTATCCAGGCTCGCAATTCGGCGGCGGACGCCTCGAGACGCGCGCCCAACGAAGCGGCCTCGGCCGAGAGCGCGGCCGTTTCGGTCAACTCGCGCGCGCGGGTGCCCGCGTCACGTAAAGCACCCACCAAGTCTAGCAGCGGTTGCGACAAACTATCTTCGATCAGGCCTTTGGCCTCGGCCTGCGCCACGCGTCCCGCCCCTCGCGACAGGAGCCACGCGCGTATGCTGTCATCGAAGATGCGCGCCGCGAGCTGCGCTTGGCGCGCCATCCCTAGCAGGTTGCCCGATGGGTCCAAGCGCGTCCCCAAACCACGCCCGCGCTTGCTACCCCCGGCCAAGCGCGCCAAAGGCCGCGCCAGCGCCAGACCATGAAAACGCAGGCCCAAATGATCGCTGGCGACCCGCTCTAAGTGCTGCGCTTCGTCCAAAACTAAAACATCCGCGTCGGGCAAGATCCCTTCTCCACCGCGGGCGCGGCCTGCCGTGTCCGCCATCAACAAGGCATGGTTGCAGACCAAAAGATCGGCGGACATCATCGCGGCGCGATCTTTCAAGAAAAAACAACGATCCGCAAATGGGCAAACAGGGCCCAAGCATCCATAGGCTTCAACGCGGGCCGCTTCCCACACGCCGGGGGGCAAGGCAAAAGGGACGCGTTCAAGCGTGGGCTGCGGCTCGGCCTCGGCCCATTCACGGACCCGCCTTAGCGCGTCAGTCTGTCCTGGCTCAAAGAGGTCATCCTCGCCGCCATCCAAGAGTGACAGCCGCAACAAACAGGCGTAATTGCCCCGCCCCATCGCGCGCGCCACCCGCACATCGGCGCCCAAAGCTTTTTTGGCCAAGGGCAGATCTTTGACTAACAATTGGGTCTGAAGATTGAGGGTGTGCGTGCTCAAAAGAACAGGCGATTCTTTTTCGCCAACATTTCTTAAGAGCGGCAAAAGATAGGCCAGGCTTTTGCCGGTGCCCGTGCCCGCTTCGACCAGCAAGCTACCCCCTTGGCGCATGGCATCGTCCACCGCCTGCGCCATGGTGGCTTGTCCAGGCCGCGGCTCATAGCCAGGCATCACCTGCGGTAGAGGACCCTCGGGGGAATAGAGTTTTTGTATGTCCATAAGGCAATAAAAAAGCCACCCTCCGGGAGGGGAGGGTGGCTTGATTCTAGGCGTAGCTTAGAGGACGGCGTCCTTCAACTGCTTGGCCACACGGAACTTTAGAACAGTCTTGGCCTTGATCTTGATCTCTTCGCCTGTCGCGGGATTGCGTCCCATGCGGGCGGCGCGGTTCTTGACTTGGAAAATGCCAAGGCCGTCGACCTTGAACTTTTTGTCTTTCTTGAGGTTCTTGGCGATCATCTCGTTGTACGAGTCCAAGACGGTCACAACGTCTTTCTTTTTCAGGCCGCACTTTTCAACGAGCGCGGAAAGCATCTGGCTTTTGGTCATCGGCACTGGTTCACCCCTATGGTAAATGTTAAAGCACGCCGCCGTCCCTGGCGGCTAAGGTGTCGATGCATCGGGGACATGCGCAAATTAGCCTGTATTTATGGGCCTGTCAAGACCTTATGGCATAAAAGGCCCGTTTTTAGGGCCTCGGAAGGAGTTTTTTTAAAAAACACCAGTAAAATAGGGGTTTTTTGACTTAAATATTTTTCAACTCAACGAAAGTGCCCAACGGCGTCACGCAATCGAGCAAATACAAAAAGGCTGTGCTACATTAAGCCAAGCTTTCTAAATACCCCTTCGTCTTCTTGCGGCGCCCTTGTGACTGCGAACACGCAAAATCCTGCTAGCTCGCCTGGCTCCGAACAAAACGCGTTTTTGGCCCAATTCATCGCCACCGCGCGGCGTAGCCATCCGGGCTTTAGTCTTTTGCCTTTTGACACCGCCCACATCCTAACTTTAGAACCGCTCTTAAAAAAAATCCCCAACGCCATCGAAGCCATCGCCCAACTGATTCTATTTATGAACGCCAGGGATGTCTGCGGCGCGATTTTAAAAGATCCCGAATTATTAGCGGACCTCGCCGAAAAAGGTGTCGCGTCCGACATCGCATTAGAACTGGTGTGGAATTTTCTAAGTAACGAAAAGAAATCAACCTTGCTGCGCCTCTCGGTTTTTCCAACCACTTTTAGCCGCGACTCGGCCGAAGACGCGGCCACCGTCGCGTTTTCTCAATTGGTGCAATTGGCCTCGAAGTCAATGCTGCTGCGCAAGGGACCCGCGCGCTACGAGATCAACAATCTCTTGCGCTCATTTTTAGATCGAAAATTAGAGGCGCAGCCTGGGCTAGCCAAAACCAGCCGCCAAGCGCATGCCAAGCATTTTTTAGCGAAACTGCTTGAACTATCCCAGCTTGACGCCAACAACGAAGACGACAATAAAAAACTTAAGGCCATGGCAGGCCACGCCTTAGATCTAACCCAAGCGTGCGCCATGGCCTTCCCCAGCCTGGGTCCAGACGCCGCCGACGCCTATTTAGCCGCGCTCAATAAGGTCTTGCGCCAGATGGGCTGTTACCAAGAGCTGGCAGTTTTTTTAGAAGCCACGACCAAGGCATTCAAAGCCAGTGGCGCCAAGCGTGAGACTCCCACCGAGCTACGCCTCTGGGCGCGCCTGACGGGCTGCCTGGGTGGCGCTGAGTTGCATCTAGGACGACCCATTGACAGCCTCTTGCGCCTCTTGACGGCGGCCCGCGAGGCACGCGCGCTCAACCAAGAAGCCTTGCGCCAGGACGTGCTTGAAGACTTGGTCATCTATGCCACGCGTTATGGTCGCGTGACAGACATACGCCCTCTCTTTGTCGAGCGCCTTGCGGATTGCAAAGCCAATCAAGATGTCGCGGGTGAAGCCCAGACCCTTTTTCAATTGGGACGCTTAGAAGATCTGCGGGGCGACGCGACGCAGGTCCGGCTAGTGATCGAACCCGCCATGGCGCTCTTTGAGAAACTCGGAGACCGCTATCGCTATGACCAATGCTTGGGCTTGATGACCGAGCGCGCGATGAAAGACGGGCACTATGCGCAGGCCAAAGAATGGGGCTTAAAGTACTTAGACCGAGCAGGCCATGCCCAAGAACGCACTGACCTAGTGTGGTCTCAGCAACGCGTCGCCGAAGTCGAGCTGTTGACTGGCGCCTTGGACAGCGCCCTCACCCGCTTGCGCCAAAGCTTGCTTTTGACAAACTCTCTGGGCGAGCAATTCAATTGGGCCTATTTTCACGCTAAGATCGGTGAAGCGCTGCGCCTAGCTGGAAAATTGGATGAATCAGAGCAAATGCTCCGCACTGCATTAGAATCCTATCAATCGATGCGCAATGCCTGGGGCGAAGCCTGGGCCAGTGATTTTTTGGGTTTTACGCTCTACCTTGCTAACCACAAGGACGAAGCGAAAATACTTCTTTTGCACGCCGCGGACGCGCTTCGGCAACAACAGAACGCCTCAACGCTGGTGCACACCCTGGCCCATCTGGGTGAGCTGCGCCTGGACCTTGAGGGCCCCAGCGCGGCTTGGCAGGATCTGCGTGAGGGTCTGCGGCTCGCCATTCAAGGCGCCTACACCCACGCCCAAATGGATGTCATGGCGGTGATGGCCGCGTGTCTGCAAAAGGTAGGCGACCCCCTCGGCGCAGAATTGGCCACCTACTTGCCCGCCCAAGCCGCCTTCACCTTTGGCGGGCGCCAGGTGCTTCAACGCTGGCAAGTCAAGCCAGCAGCAAAACTCAATGCGCTGGCAGGTGTTCGCCATCGCGGTTTGGATCTGGTCTCGACGCAGCAGTTGTTGTTAAAAAAGATGCTCTAGCGGTTTTTTAAAGAATCCTAGTTCCGCTTGCTGTGGTGCGTTTGTGACTGCGAACACTCAAAATTCTTCAAGCCACCCCGACCCTGAACAAAAAACATTTTTGGCGCAATTCATCGCCACCGCGCGGCTTAGCCATCCGGGTTTTAGTCTTTTGCCTTTTGACACCGCCCACATCTTAGCCTTAGAACCACTCTTAAAAAAAACACCCAGCGCCATCGAGTCCATTGCTCAGCTGATCCTATTTATGAACGCGCGGGATGTTTGCGGCGCGATCCTAAAAGATCCCGCATTGTTAGCGGACCTCGTCGAAAAGGGTGTCGCGTCCGACATTGCCCTCGAATGGGTGTGGAGCTTCCTAAGCAACGAAAAAAAATCAACGTTGCTACGTCTCGCTGTTTTTCCTGGCACCTTTAGTCGCGACTCCGCGGAGGGCGCGGCCACCGTCGCTTTCTCTCAATTGGTCCAACTGGCCTCGAAGTCAATGCTGCTGCGCAAAGGGCCCGCGCGCTACGAGATCAACAATCTCTTGCGCGTGTTTGTCAGTCGAAAACTTGCGGCACAACCCGAGCTAGCCAAAACCAGCCGCCAAGCGCACGCCAAACATTTTTTGGGGAAGCTGCTCGAACTATCCCAGCTTGATACGAGCAACGAAGATGATAACAAAAAATTGAAGGCGATGACTGGCCAAGCCTTGGACCTGACCCAAGCCTGCGCCATCGCTTTCCCCAATCTGGGTCCCGATGCCGCGGACGCCTATCTAGCCGCCCTCAACAAAGTCTTGCGCCAGATGGGGCGTTATCAAGAGTTGGCGGCTTTTTTAGAAGCCACAAGCAAAACTTTTGTGGCCAACGGCGCCAAACGCGAGACCCCCACCGAGTTGCGCTTGTGGGCGCGCCTGACAGGTTGCCTTGGCGGCGCCGAATTATACTTAGGCCGCCCCGTCGACAGTCTGTTGCGCCTATTAACAGCGGCCCGCGAAGCCCGAGCGTTAAACCAAGAAGCCCTACGCCAAGATGTCTTGAATGACTTGGTCACCTACGTCGTCTTCTACGGTCGTGCGACAGACATACGCCCTCTTTTTTTGGAGCGCCTGGCGGACTGCAAAGCCAACCAAGATGCCGCAGGTGAAGCCCAAACTCTTTTTCAACTTGGCCGCCTCGAAGATTTGCGCGGTAACGCGGCTGAGGTACAGAAGGTCATCGAACCTGCCATGGCGCTATTTGAAAAGCTTGGCGATCACTCTCGCTACGACCAGTGCCTAGGTTTGCTGGCCGAACGCGCGATGAAGGATGGCAACTATGCCCAGGCCAAAGCATGGGGACTAAAGTATCTAGAACGAGCTGGCCAATCTCAGGAACGGCATGAATTGATATGGTCCCAGCAACGCATCGCCGAAGTCGAGTTATTGACGGGTGACTTGGACAGCGCCCTGACGCGTTTACGCCAAAGCTTGCTTTTGACGAACTCGCTGGGCGAGCAAGCCAACTGGTCCTATTTTCACGCTAAGATCGGTGAAGCGCTGCGCGTAGCTGGAAAATTAGATGAATCCGAGGTCATGCTCCGTGCGGCTCTCGAATCCTATCAGTCCATGCGTGACGCCTGGGGCGAAGCTTGGACCAGCGACTTTTTGGGTTTTACGCTCTACCTTGCTAACCAAAAGGACGAAGCAAAAATACTTCTTTTGCACGCGGCGGACGCGCTTCGGCAGCAGCAAAACGCCTCAACGCTGGTGCATACCTTGGCCCATCTGGGTGAGCTGCGCCTGGACCTTGAGGGCCCCAGCGCGGCTTGGCAGGATCTGCGTGAGGGTCTGCGGCTCTCCATTCAAGGCACCTACACCCACGCCCAAATGGATGTCATGGCGGTGATGGCCGCGTGTCTGCAAAAGGCAAGCGACCCCCTCGGCGCAGAATTGGCCACCTACTTGCCCGCCCAAACCGCCTTCACCTATGGGGGGCGCCAGGTGCTTCAACGCTGGCAAGTCAAGCCAG
>JANLXT010000345.1:0-4028 GCA_031365225.1 candidate division FCPU426 bacterium | reverse complement strand
CTGGCTTGCTCTACGCATACAAGTTTTTAGAGCATCTGGCCCATATGGTGCTCGAGATTGGACATGCCACCGAAGAGGTGGTGATGCTGGGCGTGCTGACTTTGGTGGACATCACCATGGTGGCCAACTTGCTGGTCATGGTCATCGTCGGCGGCTACTCAACGTTTGTCAGCCGCATTGACCTGAGCGGGCACGAGGACCGACCAGATTGGCTACAGAAGATCAGTGCTGGAACCCTCAAGGTCAAGCTGGCCGGCGCTCTGGCAGGCATCTCGGGTATTCATTTGCTAAAGTCATTCATCAACATCAACAGCATCTCGGCCAGCGCCGCGCCAGGCACGGGACCCTACGACGCCATCAAGTGGCAGATTATCATCCATGCTGTTTTCTTGTTCTCGACGCTGATGTTGGCCTATACAGAAAAAGTACTTCATTCGACACAAGGGGAGCATTAAGAGCGCTACAACACTCGCGCTCCCGGCGACAAAGAGGTCCTGGCGATGCTTCTTGTCTGTCACGAAAAACAGGCTACCAACACAAAACTCTCCGAGACGTTTTAAGGACGGGGAGTGGACGCTTACACCCAATAAAAGATGACTTTGGCGATGGACAACTTTCAACAGGCGCTGGCATTGGACGAGGACAATTCTAAGGCGCGCCAAGCGATGAGTGTCGCCTACAAAAAAATGATGAGTTTGAAGATGTTGGGGTAATTTTTTAAAAGTATTTTTCAAACTCTTACATCTTGGCAAGGTTTAATTAAAGCTCTTTAAGCCTGCGCACCTGACTGCTAAAGTCATTCTATGAAACTATTGGTTGTCGAAGATGATGCGCGCACCGCCGCGCTACTGGTCAGAGGCCTGCAGCAGGCTGGCTACAGCGTGGATCACGCGGTGGACGGGATTGAGGGGCTGGCCATGGCCAATGACCGGGCTTATGCCGTTGCGGTGGTCGATATCATGCTGCCGGGCATGGATGGGCTTGCCATGGTTGAGCGTCTGCGGGAGCAGGGAAAAAAAGTGCCCGTTATTTTTTTGAGCGCCAAACGCAGCCTGGACGACAGGATCCGTGGCTTGCGTGGCGGAGGTGACGACTATTTGACCAAACCCTTTTCGTTCTCAGAGCTCTTGGCTAGGCTGCAATCCCTGCTGCGTCGTGTGAGCGGGACCAAAGAAGCGACGCACTATGCCTGCGAAGACTTGACGCTCGAGCGCCTTCAACGCGTGGCATCGCGCGGGGGCAAAAAGCTCGATCTACAGCCTAAAGAATTCGCTTTGCTCGAGCTCTTGTTCTTGCATGCTGGCAAGCCGGTGAGCAAAACCCTTATTCTTGAACAGATCTGGGACTATCATTTTGATCCGCAGACCAATGTGGTGGACGTGCTGGTCTCGAGGCTGCGTGCCAAGGTTGATCGTCCAGAATCGAAAAAATTGATCCAGACGTTGCGCGGGGTAGGCTATGCCCTTAAACGACCTTAGCGGTCCGCGGCCACTCAAATCGGTATTGGCCTGGACCGTGGCATTGACGGCGGGTATCGCTATTTCGATGCTCGTGTCTTACGCCACGTTGGCGCGGGCCTTAAGGCAAGCGGACCGGGATTCTGTGACAAAATTTTCTAACGCTGCTGCGCTGGCCTACCACCGGACGGGGACGTCGGGTCTCAAAAAAGTCGCTAAGACCATGCGTCAGACCGTGGTGCGTCTTTCGCGGCCTGATGGATCCCAACGCTGGTGGGGCGGGATCGATAGCGTTGATGATAAGGCGCTCGAATCGGCCTTGCGGGATTCGAACAGCGCTGGATGGATCCAGATCAAAGATCAAGGCGTGGATAGACCGCTGGAGATCTATAGTCTTTCGTTGGGCAAAGGCGCTCGCTTGCAGGTAGTTCATGACCCCGAAGCGATTCAAGGGCGATTGACGCGCTACCGTTTGGTGCTGGCCTGTTCGGTGGCGGGGCTATTTTTACTGGCGTCGTTGGTTGGCGTGCTCCTTGCCACATCGTACCGCAAGCTTTCTGAGCGTATTGAGCGCCTTGCCACCGGCACGTGGCAGAGCCTTGATCATATTGCGCACGATCTTAGGACTCCGTTGCAGCGTCTGCGTTTGTCCGCCGAGAGCGCTTTACAAGTTAACGACGGCAATTCAGAGGCTGCCTGCCGAGAAGCGCTGGCCGAATGCAGCGAAGAAGCCGAGCGCATCACCGAGCTGCTCGAGTCGATGATGGATATCTCGGAAGCAGAGAGCGGTGCTATGCGCTTGAACCGACGGGACGTCAGCCTAGACGCTCTTTTGCGAGAGAGCCTTGAGCTCTACCAGCACGCTATCGAAGCCAAAGGGGTGCGGGTCTTTCCGCTTGCGCTCACCGGGCTGCATAGCTATGTGGATCCGCAACGTGTGCGTCAGGCGTTAGCCAATCTTTTGGATAACGCTCTTAAGTTCACGCGACCGGGCGGCGAGATCGAATTAAGGGCATCCAGCGTTCCCGGCGGACTGACAATCGTCGTGCGCGACACTGGCTCGGGCATAGCTGCCGCGGATCTGCCACACATCTGGGATCGGCTCTACCGGGGGGACAGCAGTCGCGGCGAACGCGGCATGGGGCTAGGCCTTAGCTTGGTTAAGGCGATTGCGCTGGCACACGGGGGCCATGTGTCGGTGTCCAGCCATGTGGGGACGGGCTCGACGTTCACATTGTTGTTGCCACGCGCAGCGGCAATCCTTGCCAAAATGTAATCGAACGGCAAGCACGCAGATTTTTGCATGGGTTAAGATAGCTACAATGTCGCGCCATGCTGGCCGACATCATTCAAGGAGCTTTCTATGTGGTCAAAAAAGATAAGCGCGGCTCTGTTGGCCCTAGTGTTAATCCCCGTCATCGGATCTGCCGGTGATGCTAAAGAAAAAGACGAGAGCCAATGGAAAGGGAGCGTGGCTATCCCTAAATGCCCTGATGAGAAAGATCTGGTCGGTTTGGCCAAGATCTCGTTTGACAAGGCGATGCAGATCGCGCTGAAGGCGGCGCCGGGTTCGGTGATCAAGGGTGAGATCGAAGTGGAACAGCACGCGCTTATCTATAGCTTTGATATACTCAGCGTTGACAAAAAAGTGATGGAAGTGGTCGTCGACGCGGGCAACGGCAAAGTCTTAGAGGTCGGCTCGGATGAAGAGGATGACGAAGACGAAAAAGATTAGTTTTGGCCAATGTTGCCACCCAAGAGCCCGATTTAGTTTGAGCTTTCCGAAACAGGCCTGTATTTGTGACCTTAAAGCGTTCGTCTTTTGGTGCTTTTTTCTCGCGATTTTGGCGATTTGGGCTGACAATGTCCTTGGTTTATTACGGGGGCACGGCAGCGCTCGGGACCAAAGGTACGGCTAAACGGAGGCTACAAGATGGGTGCGGTCAAAGGCAAAGTGAAATGGTTCAATGAAAAGAAAGGTTTTGGATTTCTGGAGCAGCCTGGTGGAGCGGACGTTTTTGTTCACTTCTCGGCTATCCAAGCCAGCGGATTCAAGACGTTGGCCGAAGGCCAAGAAGTGAGCTTTGACGTCGAACAAGGCGCCAAGGGTCCTCAGGCCGTCAATGTCGAGCCAGCCTAGACTAAAATCGTCCGAGTGATCCGACGATAAAAAAACAGGAGCCGTGAGGCTCCTGTTTTTTGTTTATTTGGTCTATGCTGGGCCCAAGACTGTCTTGCTAGGAGAGCGACACGTGAATCCAGTTCGACCCACGGTGGGCGTCATCATCATCAATCATAATCAGACAGCGTTGCTAAGAGCATGTCTAAAAAGTTGGATGGCGTGCGACTACCAAGCGCTGTCGTTGCTGGTATCCGATAACGCGTCGACGGACGGCGCCTTAACGATGCTTAGCGATGAATTCCCCACAGTGCGGGTCTTGGCCCACCCGCGCGAGCTGGGATTCGCGGGCGCGTCCACGGCTGGACTTCAAGCCTTGGCCCCGACATGTGAGCTGCTCTTTTTGACCGCCAATGATACCGAAGTGGACCCCGGCATGCTGAGCGCCTTGG
>JANLXT010000174.1:0-5203 GCA_031365225.1 candidate division FCPU426 bacterium | reverse complement strand
GCTGAAGCCGTTGACGTTGCTGCCTATATTGTTGAAGCCCTCGATGCCCGACTGCAGCTGGGTCGTCCCGACCTGGATGTTCTGCACCGCCGTGATCACGCCGCTGACGCCGGTCTTATTGGCCAGGTTCCCCAAGATGTCGCAGCTGGCATTCCCCGTGGCGTCCATGCCCGCGCATTCCAAGGCAGAATCTGTCGACTGACGCACAAAACCACCAACTTGAGGACTGAGCGCGCTTGCGCGATCGGCCAGCTGGTGCGCCTGGCAGCGTATGTAGTCCATGCCGGCCTCTTGCACGTACCCAAAGGCTTTCGAGAAGCTATCAAAAGAGCTGAGCGCGTCCCCATAGCTAGCCTGGAACGCCCCCAACCCCGCCATCCCCGCCCCAAACGCCTGCGCCGCCGCCTCAAAGCTAGCCATCATGGCCTCAGCCTTGCGCGTGAACTCATCCTTCTGCCCAAAGGGCACGTTGATCCCAGTCACCTGCCGCAGGGCCGAGCCACCAGGCCCCGAAGCCATGGCATACAACGACGACCCGCCCTCTCCATAAGCCACCGCCCGAGCTTTAGGCGGAGCCCCAATAGCCGAAGCCTGCCCCGACACACCGCCCGCCACCGCCCCACCCATCGCCGCCGTGGTAGCCCCAGCATCGGTGCTAGTCTTCTGGCTAGGCAACGGACAAACATTCAGCTTGATCCCGCTATTCCCCAACTTAGCGAACGCCGCCGCCATATTAGGCTGAAAATCCGGCAACATCAGCTTATCCGGCTGATACCCCTTCCCCATCCACGCAAAATTCAGATTAGGCGCACTAAAGGGCTTGCCGCCGATCTGCAGGTCAGGGCGGAGGTTGAAGTCGGATGAGAGCGAGCCACTTGAGTTAGGCTGGCCGAAGTTGATTCCGCCGACTTGCGTGTCAGGGGAGGTGAGATTGGGAACGCCCGGTGACTCAAAAGGCAATCTGAACGCGAAAGAAACGCTCCGATCATCTCCAGGAATACCATTGGAAACATACTTTTTGGGTGCAAGGATGCGACTTTCACCCGGCGCAACTAAAGGTGTAGGATTTCCAGAAAAATCAAAACCTTCGACTGAAAATGTGAGTGTGTCCTCGCCATGAGCATTAATCGTCACATCACCGTACCAGTTTCGTCGTGCAGTATCTGAAGTCGAAAGAGCAATGGCATAAAGCACTTCGGCGCCATTCAAGATTTTGGCAGTAGCCGTGCGCATCCCTTCTGTAAAATTCACAAATATTTCATGATGCCCCTTTACGGGTGCACCTGCTTTTTTCTTCACACGAACCATATCGCCGCTACCATCCTCCGCAGGTTCCCATGTGTATTCAACCCGCTCGTCATCCGGACTCGCGACAACAATATTTGCTAATGCAAAGTCATCATCAAAAACATAATCAGAGCGAAGCTCTTCCCCCGAATCGTAGGTACCAGCTGCATAAATCGGTGCATTTTCAGTGTCCACTCCAACAAATACCGCCGGGACCAGGGGGGTTTGATCGAGTGAATTTCCAGAAAAATCTTGCGCACTAATCTTGATGCTGTTGATTCCATGCGTAGCATACTTCGTAAAAATTGTACCAGCCCACTTTCTTTTTGATTCATCAATGGGTTTAAAATCAATCAGCTTCACCTGACCTATCATCGCTTCAGCTGATGCAATTGTTTTTCTATACACTTCCACTTTATTTTTCTTCGACTTATTCTCCTTGTCGAAAACCGAATCAGAAAACTCAACCTCCAACACCACTGGTTTCATTACAACCATAGGAGTATTCACCAAAACTGTTTCACTGCGACTTCCATCCAATTGTTGGCTAACCACACGATGAAATTTAGTGACTAAACTTCCTTCATCAAACTGTTTGAGCTCGACACTTTTGACATATGGTGGTGAATAGTAATCCAGGATACCAGCCAAAAGAGCTTCGGCGGCTCGTTGGCGATTTGCCAAGTCGGTATAGATCAATTCAACGTCGGGATTTGTGAGAAAATCCGTTTCGATAATAGTCGATGGTATCTTAGGATGCTTAACGGCATTATAAATCGCCCCAAAATCTGTGTCATGATTCAACCCACGATGGATTGACCCCATTTTTTCACTAACATTTTTTGATAGTACCATTGCCAGGTCAGCACCAGGCCCCATTTTTAAATCAACAACGAATAGACCCTCTGTACCTGCGATATTAATTTCTGCAGCTGCATTCATATGAATTGATACATATAAATTCGACTGAACAGCTTGGGCAAAAAGAGCGCGCGGTAGTAAATCCAATCGCTTATCTTCGTTTTGACGTGTCATTTCGACGTTAGCACCTTGGGCCTGCAACAGATTTCGTAAGCGTAGTGAAATATCCAGCGCGACCTCGGCTTCTTTAAGTCCGCCCGTCTGTTTAGTGCGAATACGGTATCCTAAGTTTCCCGAGTCACCCCAACCAAAATCTCTTACACGACTTACACATGGTGATGAATTCGGCTGCTTATCCCCTGAAAGCAAGTCATAGCAACTCCCTTCCACACCGCCATGACCGGGATCAATGGTAACTGTGATACCGGTCAATGGAGCGCTTGCTAAAAATGCGGGGACGAAAACCCCCATTAAAGTCAAATATGAAAAATATAAAAATTTTTCAAACGACGAATTAATCATTGTAGTCAGCCACACAGAAATCACCGGACTTCAAGTCGGTAAAAAAAACTTGTCGTTCGCTATGCGCGAAAAAAAAGGCGTAAGGGAACATCCCGTTAATTTCCATCCATTTTTGACGGTAGAGATTTAGGTGATCATATACAACAAATTTTCCCATTTTATCGCTTTTATCATGATGGTCATGCGGTGAGTACGGTATGAGCTCAAAGCGACCATCTGGCGAAATTGATCGTCTCCAGCGAAATTCACCTTCAGTAGTTCTCCCAATTGATGCCAAGGAATAAAACGAGTACTGCGAAATTTCAATCCCATTATCAATATTTCGCAACGAGTCTAGCTCGGCCCAATTATCACTTGTTCTATATGTAAGCTCCCCGGTTTCCATTATCTCGGCGCCAAAACACAAGTTAACCTTTCGCCCTAAAAATGAATCCTCGTACCCAAAAGGTTTAGGATATTTCCGCGGCAGAAAGCTTAGGTTATCCGTGGTTCTCTTCCATCCTTCCAAAGGTTGAAGCGTAGGATTGAAATCCAGTTTTTTAGCTGGCCGACCATCGGTGCTAATATCGAGATATTCAACTTTTTTCCCTTTTCTTTCCCACGCCACTTTATTCAATGTCGGCACCCACCTGAACTGATCGTCAGTCTTAAAGTTACCCTCGTGACGCTTGATGTCTTTTATTGTATGTTCATCAAGACTCAGATTTATTTCGTAAAAATATGTGGGTTCGGTTATCCGCATCGGCTTACCATTTACGCGCTTCCAGTAGTCGGCTGCGCCAATTTTTAAAAGCGCCGTGCGACTGTCGTGAGTAAATCCAACCAATTTTATCCTTCCAGTTAACTCGCCAATTCGAATCAACTGATTGCTCTTGATAAAATATATCCATGCCGCAGAACCACTATCATAGGCGCCATCAATCAACGCCACAGAGTCATCAGGTGATATCCTCAATTCGATAAATTTAGTATGCTCATCCGCTATTGCTAATCGTCTAATATTTTTCATGCCAAAGGCAAAAGCCTCGTCCACCCACAATCCGCCCTCGGCAGCCACAACTGCATCTGTGGCCTGCAGTGTGCTGGCGGGTGTAGCGGATGGCATCACTGCCATTGCCATTCCCGAGGTCATCATTGTTAAGAACGATAATGTTGCCACCAGAATTTTATTTCTCATTATTCCCTCTTTTTTCAAAGAAAGGTTGCATTTTGAACTATCTTGAAAATTATTTTTATAATTTCCACTTCACCGTCGCCTTCATCATCCCCACCGCGCTATGCCCCACGCTTTCGCTTTCTTGGGGTAGCACCGCCTCACCCGACTGCATCGTCTTTGTGACTCGCAGCGTATTCTGCTCGACCAGCTCATCCCCCGCCTCACCCACAAGCCCTTCCGGCATGGGTCTCCGCTTGGCGGCTTTATCAGGCAGGAACTTCGCCCCACCAGGCCAGCGGCTTGCACGGATGAACGTGCTGCGTTCCATGATCACGCCCGTCTCGGCGTCGATGAGTTGGATCTCTTCGTCGTAGGGCGTCGGCAACGGCATATCGGCAGCCGCACCCTTGGGGCGGTACTTGCCGACCTTGGGCCGTAGCGAGACCGCCTTCTGCTTGCCCTTATCTAAGGAAGCCTCGCGCCGCAGGTCGAACTTCTCTTTTAGCTTGGCCAGATGAGCCAGATGGCGCTGCTTGCGCTCGGCCGGGGTCAGCTTCTTGCCCGCCTTGGCATCCCTCAGGTCCTGCTTGGCCTCGCTGAAGTCGACACCCAGCTGCTCCAGCGTGGCCCTGGTCGTCGGGTCCGCGTCGATGCGCTTCCAATCGGGCAGGCCCGGGCCCTGCATATAGGTGATGCCGCCCTCGACCTTGATCTGGCCCTTGATCTCACTATCGCTCTCGCCCAGAGACTGCATCAGCGTCTGCGCCTTGGCCTTGTCGATGACGAAACGGAAACGGGTCTTGGGGCGCTTGCTCGGCAGCAGGTCCTTGGCCGCGGGCGTCAGCCCGGCCGCGCGGTAGGCAGCCTCGTTGGGCGTGAACTCGATCTGCTGCTCGACGATGGCGTCCATATGCTGCAGCTTGTCCGCCTGCGCCTCACGCAGCAGGATCAGGCTGTCGGCGTCATCGGGAGACGCGCAGAGGGCGAGCGAAGGCAGCGCCAGGCTGAGGCAGAGGGCGGTGCGGAGCAAGGAAGCGCGAGTTTTCATTGAAAGCGGTTTTCTGGGCGGACCAAAGATGAACGAACCATATGCAGTCACCCTCCCAAGGAAGCTACGTCGACGTTATGTTAAAGCGTTTAGATGGTTTGAATTATTCCATAGATGACTAGCACATTCAAATCTATTCACCCACATAACGCTTCGCGGTCCAGAATGCGGGACAAAACTTTTTTTATGTCAAAATTTTTGTGAGCTTAACGCTGCTTGATAAACAAACTGGAGAGAGGATGTGCAATTTGAATCGGATGGTGCTGAGGTGGGTGAGATTTACTCGCTCATAGGGCGGCGCACCAAATCCACGTCATCCTGATTGCTGG
>JANLXT010000270.1:0-15482 GCA_031365225.1 candidate division FCPU426 bacterium | reverse complement strand
GGCGGTTTGGGCGGTGTCAGCGCGTGGACCTTTCATTTGATCGACTTGCGCGCTTTTGTGGGTGGCACATGGCAGGCGCGTTTTAGATTTATCTCGAGCGCGTCGCAAGGGGGCGACCTGCTTTGTGGGCCGCCGGATGCTGCATTGGATGGATACCTTGGTTGGGCTCTCGATGATATCGCGTTTGGCTCAGCGCCTCCCGGTGCCTTGGCGCTGCAAAAAAGCGTGGCCACAACTCTCGCGGCCCCTGGCGACACTGTCACGTATAGCTTGGTTTGGACCAGCCTTGATAGCGCGCCACGTAGCCTGAGCGTTTGGGATAGCTTGCCAGCGGGCGCAGCGTTGATCTGGGCTGACAACGGGGGCAGTTTAAGCGCGGGCAGGGTCCTGTGGAATTTTGCGGCGCCTTCGGCGGGCACGGGCACGCTGCGCTTTGCCGCGACGGTGCCATTGAGCCCCAGCCCACCTTGGCAATGGGTCAATCAAGCCAGTGGTGGCGATACTTTAGGCGTGGCGGACAGTGAGCGTGTTAGCGTCAAGATTCGCAATCCGGGGGTGCTGCTGCGCAAGAGCGCGAGACCTAGCACTGTCGTCTCGGGTTCGGGCCTGACGTTTGTCATCACGCTTGAGAACAATAGCGCCAGCACCTTAAGCTCGGTCGAGATCGAAGACCTCTTGCCGGGGGGCTATGTCGTCAAAGGCTCCAATCCTAGTTTGGTCAGCGCTGGGCGTTTTAGTGCCGGTAGCGTGGCGCCAGGAGAGACACGCGTCTTTACGCTGTGGGGTAATATTTTTGGATCGGATGGCCAACGTGACACCAATGTGGCTCGTTGCTGGGCCGCGGGCGCGATCGTCGCGCAGGCGCAGGCCGATTTTACTATTTTGCGACCCGCGGACCCGGTGGTGCTGGTCAAGGGGGTCTATCCTAATCCGGCGCCCTCGGACAAGCCCGGTCTGCCGCAAAGCGCCTTTGTCGTCTATGAGGTCAATCAAGACATGCCCCTGCGCCTAGATATCTTTACGATCGCGGGCGAAAAGGTGCGTTCTATTGACCTGCCGCTGGTGACGGGCAAGGGCCAGGTTGAATGGGATCTTAAGAATGAAGCGGGCGCGAGCGTGGCCAGTGGGGTCTATGTGTATCGTCTTTGGGCGCCGCTTGATATCTTGCCCAGGCCCCAGGCCTTTGGGCATATCGCGGTGCTGCATTGATGCCATTTTGCGGACGAACATTTGTCTTGGGGCTGGCGTTGCTGAGCGGGGTCACGCGCTTGAGCGCGCAGATCGCTGGCGCGGATTTTTTGCGAGCCGAGATACCCGCGCGTGCCGCGAGTTTGGCGGGCGCCTTCGCCGCGTTTGACGACGATGTGCACGCGTTCTTATGGAACCCAGCGGCGTTGGCGTGGCTGGGGCAACCCCTGCTGGGCGCCACGCATTTTTCAAGCGTGGCCGAGACCAATTTTGATCAAGCTGTCTTAGCGCAACCGCTGCATTGGGGCAAGCAAGCCTGGGGCGCGGGCGTTTGGATCCAGCACTCTAGCACCAGCGACTTTGCCGAGATCGACGCCAGTGGCGCGGTCAAGGGACAGGTCGAGAACTTTGACCTAGTGACAGGCGCGGCGTTGGCGGCTCCGTTCACCGAGACCTTGGCGCTTGGCATCGGGCTCAAGACTTTTAATAGCCGCTTGGCCGAATACCGTAGCCGCGGTTTTGCGGTAGACGTAGGCTTGCAGCAACGTTTGGGGGACCGCTGGACCTTGGCCGCGGCCTTTGTCAACGCGGGCACGCAAGAGGCCTATGACAAGCAGGCCGATCCCTTGCCTACGGTCTTTAGGGCGGGTGTCCGCCGACGATTGGTTGACGCGCCCGAAGTGCGCTTGGACGCGGCCCTGCAATTGGATCGCCCCTGGACCACCAGCGATCCCATCCTCTTGGCGGGTGCGTTAGAGTATTGGGTGGCGCAACGGGTGGCCTTTAGGGTGGGTTATCGCGTGGGAGCGGACACAGGCAATCTGACTTTAGGCATGGGGGCTAGGTTGCGGGGCATGCAACTGGATTATGCTTTTATCCCTTTGGGGGACTTGGGTTTGACACATCGCACCACGCTCAATATCGAGCTCGCGCCGCTCTTCAGCGCGCTCGCGTTGCCAAAGCCATGACCCAAACTGCTTGTCCGCTCTGTCAACTTTTAGGGCACGCCCGCGCAAGCGAACCGCGCTGGATCGCCGATCTGACTGTGAGCTCACTGTATCTGGGTGAGCATCAAGCCTATCCCGGCTACGCAGTGTTGGTCGCTAAAACGCATTGCCGCGAAGCGCACGAGCTGCCGTTGGCCGAATATCAAAGCTTGATGCTGGACCTGCGCCGGGCCGCGTTGGCGGTCGAGCGCGCCAGCGGCTGCGCCAAGCTCAACATCGCCAGCTTGGGCAACGTGGTCGCCCACAGCCATTGGCATCTTTTTCCGCGTCAGGCGGACGAATCCGAGCTCACCCGTTTGCGCGATCCATGGTCGCGTGCCGCCGAGTTCACCGCGCCAGTCACCCCTGAAATACCCAATTTATGGATCACACGTATCCAAGAGGCTCTCGCATGCGTCGACTAAAGAATTTTTTGCTTGTCGCACTCATCCTCGCGGGTGTCGGCGCTTGCGCCAGCGCGCCAGGCTTGCGTCCCACTGCGTACCAAGCTAAGAACGTCATCGTGCTGATCTTGGATGGTCCGCGCGAGAGCGAGACCTGGCGCGACCCTAAGCGCGCGCACATCCCCCATTTGAATAAAGAACTGGCTCCGCAGGGAACCCTGCTCATCGACTTTAAAGCGAATGGGCCGACCTACACCAGCTCGGGACACACTGCTCTTTGCACCGGCATTTACGAAGACCTAGAGAACAGCAAGGGCAGTGAGCTGCCCACGCACCCCAGCATGTTTCAAGCTTTTAGGCGCGCGTCGGGGCTGGGTGCCAACAAAGCCTGGGTCATCGTCACCAAAGATAAGCTGGCCATCTTGGGGGACACCCGCGACAAGGCTTGGCAAGGCAAGTATAAACCCAAGGTCTGGGCGGGCTTTAAAGGTAAAGGTTTAGGCAGTGGATATGGCGAAGACCCCGACACGGTCGCGGCGGTCAAAGAGATCTTGACGCGGGATCATCCCCGGCTTGTGCTCATCAATCTCAAGCATCCCGATTCTGGGGGACACACAGGCGTATGGAAAAATTACATCGATGGCCTAGAAGCGTCGGATGCCTACGCCGCTGAACTGTGGGCCACCGTGCAGGCGGACCCGTTTTACCGTGACAAGACCGCTTTCATCATCACGCACGACCATGGCCGGCACTTAGACGGCATCAGCACGGGCTTTAAAGATCACGGCGATGCTTGCGCTGGATGCAGGGCGATCTCGCTCTTGGCCTTGGGACCGGATTTTAAAAAAGGCGTCGAGATCGAGTCGGTGGGCGAGCAAGTCGACCTGCCACCAACGATCGGTGCCATTCTAGGCTTTGATATCCCCTGGGCTAAAGGCCGTGTGCTCACCGAGATCTTTAAATGAAACCGGTCGTTGTCGCCCATCGCGGCCTCAGCCGACTATTTCCTGAGAACACGCGCGCCAGTGTGCGGGGCGCCCTGCGCGCTAGGTTGCGCTACATAGAGATCGATGTGCAATTGAGCGCCGACGGCGTACCCGTGGTCTATCATGACACGGACCTAAAACGTGTCAGCGGTCGCCAAGGTGACATTCGAAAGATGCGCTGGGCGCAAATAAAAAAAATAAGCGCTCACGAGCCCATCCGCTTTGGCCAACGCTATGCTGGCGAAAAGATCAGCACGCTCAAGGCGCTCTGCCAACTGATCGCAAAAACACCGAGGGCCACCCTCTTTGTCGAGCTTAAAGAAGAATCGCTCACACGCTTTGGCCGCGTTCAAATGCTGGACGCGGTCCTCGCCGTCCTTGGGCGTGCGCGCCGGCAATGTGTCTTGATCTCGTTTGACCGAGAAGTCTTAGAGCTGGCGCGGGTCACGACCGACCTGCCCGTGGGCCCCGTCTTACGGCGCTTGTCCCAAGCGCGTGACGCGCGCCATAAAAATTTGCGCCCCGAGTGGCTCTTTTGTTCGTCGCGCCTTCTGCCGCGCAAGGGAAGCCTTAAGTCTTTAGCAGGAAGATCAAAATTAGTGATCTACGAAGTCCCCGACCCCTCACCCGCTCGCGATCTGCTTCAACGCGGCGCGTTCGCCATCGAGACGTTCAGAGCGGATAGTTTGGCGCAAGAATTGGGATTGTTTTGAACTCTTTCTAGGGTCCGCAGTGTCCACTCAGTCATCAAAGTCATTTTTTGCTATCTCGTTTTGGATCTTTATGGGTCTGGTCTTGCTAAGGATCCCCTTTTTCTTTAACGGGCATCTTCAGACCGACGCGTTCATCTCGTGGCGTTGCGCTAAGAACATCGTCGAGACGGGGGTCTATGGTTATAACCCCGGCGAGGCTAGCTCGGCGTCCACTTCGCATTTGTATGTGTTTCTTTGCGCGGGCTTGTTCAAGCTCTTTGGCGCCTATTTTTTTGTGGCGCAGCTTGTCATGAGCGCGGGTTTTATGCTCGCGGGCCTAGGCTTGCTGGCGCGCGTGTTCTTTGAGGACCCTAAAAAACAGCGGGCCGTGTGGGCCTTGTCGGCGTTGATGCCGGTGTCATTTCAAGCCAGCACGATGGGCATGGAAACCGCGCTCTTGATACTGTTGATCGCGATGACGGTCTGGTTCAGCGCTCGCGCGGGCGCTTGGGGCTGGCTCGCGCTTGGCGCGGCCTTTCTTTTGCCCTGGGCCAGGCCTGACGCGGTGGTCTATGGTGGTTTGGTCTTTCTCTGGCTTTGGGTCCGCGATAAAAAGTTCCCGTTTGTTTTTGGCAGTGCTTTACTCGCCGGGACATGCTCGATGCTAGCCTTCAATCATGCTTATTTTGGGCAATGGCTGCATCAGACCATCGTCGGCAAGTCCTTATGCCACCATCCGTCGCACACGCTTGGCGCGATCGCCGAGAGCGTGCGCGAGGTCTTTGCGGGCAAGAACGCCTTTAACCCTGGGATCTTCAGTCCTTTTTTTACGCGCTTTTTAGTGCCCGTGCGCGAAATCGTCTTGGTGAGCGTGCTCGCCATTTTTAGTTTGGCCTGGTTTAGATTTCGTACTAAAGCGACTCGGGCGGCAGTGCTGATTTTTATACTCTTGGCGCTCGTGCCACCGGCGGTTTATGCGCTGGGCGGCATCGTCTATTTTTGGTATTTGCTCCCGTCCGCCAACTTTGCCAATGTGCTTTTATTTTCTTGGTTTGTTGATCGCTGGCAAGGCAAAGGGCTGCGGCTTGTTTTGATACTTGTGGCGGTGTTGGCGTGTTTGCAATGGGCGCAGGCATTTAAAGAAGGCGGCAATGAGCGCCAGATGAAGGACATTGGGTTAGACATCGCCAAGCTTGCCAGAACTGGCGACACGCTCTATCTCGAGCCTGCGGGCGCTCCGGTCTTTTATTCTAATTTATACACGTGGGATAGTTTTGGGATCACGTCCCCCTTGATCACGGACTACGAAAAGCAGCATGGCAAAAACTGGTTGATGGCTTTTTTAAAGGACAAGCACCCGGATCTTATATTTAGGGTGCGGCCTTTTAGCTTGGCGACTTGCGGGGCGGATCTTGACGAAGTTTGGTTTAACAAGCATTACAAGATTAAAAAAGAATGGGTCTACGATCCCGCCATGTATTACTCAAAAAACGCGCCGACCTGGCGTTTGGTCAAAGATCGCGCGCCCTTGGCGTATGTGCTTTACGGACGGACCTAAAGATTTTTTCTTAACTTTTCTAAAGCGGCGATAGCCTTCGGCACCAAAGCGCTTATTTTTACAGCCTGAGGGCTGGGGGTGGACCAGCTTTTGAGCGAGGCGATCTCGTCGCAAGCGGTTTCAAGAGCGACGAGTCCCAAGATTTTCGCGCTTCGCCCAAGGGCCTTGGTGGCGTCCTGCGCTTCCGCTAGATCTGGCGCGCTCGCGATCTCTTTTGCGCGTAATGGCGCGTTCTCTTTAAACAGCACTAACAACGCGTCGACCTGTTTTTTGCCACCCTGCGCCGCTAAAGCCCGCATAACTTTTGGGTCCAGATCTCCAAAATCGATTTTCATGTTTTGCTCCAGAAAAATTACCAATTGTGTCGAGTATATAGGATGTTTGCGATTTTGACTCAATTCCCCTGTTTTTTACTCACAAAAATTGGAAATATACCTATTTTATAAAGATATTTCGTTGCGTTGACAGCCATATAATCAACGTCTAGAATGGCGTCTCGCTATTGAAACTACGCCTAAATATGGCTTATGGGGTTGCTATGCTTGGTTCTGATCGTAAGGCCTTTTTGATCGTTGCCGCGCTTATGTTGAGCTTGGTGGCTTGTGGCAAAAAAGCGAGCGCGGGTAAGAGCGTTTCGCTATGCGACTTTGAGAGGCGGCCGAATCTAAAATTAGAGAGCCCGCACTTTGATCCGGCGACGGCGCTTAAAGAGCCGCAGTATCCGGTGCATGATTTTAGGTGGTCGACGGCGGGTTACGCGGGCATGGAAGCGTATACCAAGGACCAAGCCAAGCTAGAAAAGAACAAAGAACTTTATAAGATGCTGGGTGGCAAGGGCGGCGCGCGGGTGCGCTTTTCTATCCCTCAAGATTATAAAAAGAAAGATGAGCGTTTTCCTAAGACGTGGGAAACCGGCATGACCCTTTCGGTGGACAGCCAGACACCCTTGACCGTGACTAACTGGAGCGAATTTAATTACATGAGCTTGGACGTTTACAATCCCACGGCCCTGTCGCAGAACTTGCGTGTGCGTATCAGCGATAGCCAAGGCAACGTGACCCAGACCGCGGTCGCGGTGACCGAGGGCATCAGCACCTTAGAGCTGCCCTTGAGCATCTTGTCCAACGCGCGTTTGAACGCCGCCGACATCAAGAGCTTGACGCTTTATCTTGATACCGCTGGCCAGGATGTGGACCCCGTTCTGATCATCGACAATTTTGGGCTGCATCAAGCCACCATCGAAGCACGCATCAAGGCCGCCACCGAAGAAGGTGACGAGAGCGCCGAAGAAGAAGAGGATTGGGACAGCGAGGACGAAGAGGGCGTCAAGAAAGAGCTGCGCGTCTCGCGCCCTGGCGCGCCCGCCGCCCCCAGCGCTGTCAGTGCCACGGCCGCGACCCGCTGATCAAGTGATCACGACCGCGCGCGACCTGCTTAGCTTGGCTCGGCCACGCCAGTGGTCCAAGAACCTCTTGGTACTCGCGGCACTGGTCTTTTCGGCTCGTTTCACGGATGTCGATTCGTTGCTCAAAGCCGCTGCCGCGTTTGTTGTGTTCGTCTTCCTTTCCGCTTCGGTCTACGCCGTCAATGACACCGTCGACGCGTCTCAGGACCGCCGTCATCCCATAAAAAAGAAACGCCCGGTTGCTGCCGGGCGTTTGCGTCCGCAAAGCGCCTTGATCTTTGGGGCGACCCTTGCGTGTTTAGGACTGCTCGGTGCCTGGGCCTTGGGCAACGCATTCTTGACCGTGGCGGGCGCCTACTTGTTGGTGTCGGCAACCTACACGCTGTGGCTCAAGCATCAAGTCATCCTTGACGTGCTGGTGCTAGCGGCGGGCTTTGTATTGCGCGCGGCCGCGGGTGGCCTCGCGTTGAACGTCCCGATCTCGGTGTGGCTGCTGGCGTGCACAACCTTGCTGGCGTTGTTCTTAGGTTTGGCCAAGCGCCGGGGCGAGTTGCAAGCGATGACCGACAAAGCTTCTCGCACACGTCGCAGTTTGTCCGAATACAGCCTGCCTCTTTTAGACCAGATGCTCTCGGTGGTGGCGTCGGCGGCCTTGGTGGCTTATGCCTTGTATGCCGTCAGCGCTCATGCCGAGCGTGGACCGTGGATGATGCTGACGGTGCCGTTCGTGCTTTACGGCATCTTGCGTTATCTTTACCTGGTGCACAAACATGGCCTGGGCGAGACGCCCGAGAATGTCCTGCTGGGTGATCGCGCTACCCAGGTCAATCTAGTTTTATGGGCCGCATGCAGCGCGGCGATCTTGCTCTTGACCCGTCCTTGATCCCTCACCGGAGCCTACGCAGTGGCACGTAAATCATCACGCGCACGCGCAAAGACAGACAGCGTTGATTGGCTCTTGTGGCCCTGGGACAAAGCCGTGCAGCTTTGGCGCGCGGGGACCGTGGCCTTGCGTAACGACCTTTGGGTGCGCGGCTTTGCGGTGGTCTTTGTGTTGGCGGCCTTCGCGCGTCTGGCACAGCCAGATTGGTACGACAGCCGTATGTTCCACCCCGATGAGCGCTGGCTCTTTGATCGCGTCGGCGAGCTGAGCTACCCCCAAGAACCTGGGCGCAACGATGGCGCGGGTTTGCAGTACGGGTCTTTGCCCTTGTATGCCGCGGCGACCGTCAAAGACCTTGCCAAGGCCGTGCGCTCTAATTTACCCGTCTATGATTTTGTGCGTTGGTCCGCGCGCGCGCTCACCGGGGTCGTCGATCTTGGCACGGTGGCCCTGACCTTTTTATTGGGCGCGCTCGCGCTGGGCAGCGCCTGGGGCCTCTTTGCCGCGTTCTTGGTGGCGGCGGCGCCGTTGCATATTCAATTGGCGCATTTTTTTACGGTTGATCCGTGGATGACCTTTTTTGCGATGGGCACGCTTTACGCGAGTTTTCGTTTAGCGCGCGAGGGTTCACGGGTTTGGTCCGGGGCTGCGGGTGTATTTTTTGGCATGGCCTTGGCCTGCAAGAGCGCGGCCTTGCCCTTGGCGCTGCCGATCGTGTTGGCACATCTGCTGGCGCACCCTAAAGCAAGCCGCGGTTGGACCCATGCGTTGGGCTGGCGTTTCAATCCACGTTTGGCGTTTGTGATCGAAGGCTTGGGTCTTGCGGTGCTGGCTACTCTCGCCACTTTTTTTATCTGCATGCCGTGGGCCATCTTGGATTGGGCAAAATTCAATCGCAACCAGGCCGAACAACGCAACATCTTGGTCGTCGGCTCACCCGAAGGCACGCCTTTTGTCAGACAGTATTGGGATACAGGGCTGGGCTTTCATCTAAAAGGCATCGTCTTCTTTTATCTTGGTTTGCCCGTGGGGCTGTTGGGACTGCTGGCGTTGGGCTGGTCCACGCTGACGGTTTGGACCAAGCGTGCGAGCGCGGTGGCCAAAGTTGGCAGCGCGCCGGAGAGCGCTTGGTTGCTGGCGGTCTTGTTGAGCGCGTGGGCGCTGCCCTACTTTTTAATTGTCGGCACTTTCTCGTTCGCTAAATTCGCTCGTTACATGCTGCCCATGTTGCCGGTGTTAGCGCTTTGCCTGGCATCGGCCTTGCGCGCCGCGCGCCAGCATTGGCCCGCGCGGTCCAGCGTGGTGACTGGGCTGGCATTGCTGTGCGTGCTCAGTGGCTTAGGCCACGGTCTGGGTTATGCGCTCACCTACAGCCGACCCCATCCGTGGATAGAATCCTCACGCTGGCTCTTTGCCAATCAACCCGCCATGGTCAACACGGCCCAAGGGCCTCGGCGTACGCGCGTTTACAACGAGACCTGGGGTGACGATCTGCCCGTGGGAGTTGGCGGACGGGACGCGGGCTATTATGACAGCCGCAAGATCAACATCGTCGAGTGGGACAGTTTGCGAAAGTTGGACGAGCTGAGCCAAGTGCTCTCGCAAGGCGACATCATCGTCATGGCGGACGCCCGGGCCTACGGCACCTACTTGCGCCTACCCTCGCGCTTTCCGCTGACGCACGCTTACTACGACCTGATGTTCAAGGACCCCGCGCGTTTGGGCTGGGCCCGCGCGTTTGAGGCCAGCAATCCTATCCAAGTCTTTGGCGTGCATCTCGACGACAGCCGCATCCCTGACGTGCCGCGCTGGCGCTGGGCGGACGAGTCGTTCACGTTGTATGACCGACCGCACGCGTTCTTGTTTAAGCGCACACGGGACGTCAGCGCCGAAGAGGCGCGTGCCACGCTCGAAACGCACGTGCGCGAATTAGGCTTGTCCGAGAACTGGCGCCAAGGATTTTCGCCTGAACAAAACAGGCGGCAGTCCCAAGCCGGGGGCGCGAGTGCCGTGGCCGGCGCGACTTCGGGTCGAGTGAACCCAAACCTTGGGACCGAGCGCGGTCCGCGGGTGCCGTTAGGACAACCGTGGTTGGCGTGGTGGTTGCTGATCGCGGTGCTGGGTTGGATGGCAATGCCCTTGAGCGCCCGCCTCTTTTCTAGTTTTCCGGATGGGGGCTACGCGCTGTCCAAGCCTTTGGGGCTCTTGATCTTTGCGTGGTTGGCCTACGTGCTGGCATGGTCCAAGGTCTTGGCTTTTCATCAAGACAAGCTCTGGCTTTTGTTGGCCGTGGGCAGCGTCGTGAGCGCGTTTAATTTTTGGCGTCGTCGCCAGGATTGGACCGCTTGGGTCAAAACGCGTGGCAAAGAGATCCTGGCGGTAGAGCTGGCGTTCACGGCGGCGTTTTTGCTATTCACCGTTATCCGGGCTTTCAATCCCAATATCCACGACATCACCGGCCAAGGTTATTTTGGCGGTGGTGAGCCTTTGGGCATGACCTATTTATCCGCCGTCACGCGGGCGTCCACTTTCCCTCTTTTTGATCCTTGGTTGTCTGGCGCGGATTCTAGCTACTATTATTTTGGTTACGTGATCGCGGGCGCCTTGACCAAGCTGAGCGGCTTTGCTCCGGCCATCACCTACAACTTGAGCCTGGCGCTCTTTTTCGCGTTAGCGTTTAGCAGTGCCTGGGGCTTGGGGTTGGCGTTGACGCGTCGGCGCCTGTTCGCCTTCTTCGCCGCGGTCAGCGTCAGCATGGTCGGTACTTTGTGGGCCATGGCCATGATCGCTCGCGAAACCATGCGCACGGGCATTCCCGGGGGCCTGCGTGTTTGGTTCTCGCACGCCTTCATCTGGGATCCAACCCGTTTTCCAGAACTGGTCAACGGACATATTTTTGAGTTTCCGTTTTTCTCGTATCTCTATGGCGACTTGCATCCCCATAACATGGTGATCGGTTTTAGCTTGTTGGCGGTCGGACTTTTGTTGGCCCTATTTAAAGCACCCAAAGCCGGCTTGAACGCTTTTGGTGAGACCTGGGGCCAGCGTATTTTATGGGTGGCGGTCTTTGGTTTGGTGCTTGATTCGCAGTACGCCATCAACACTTGGTCCTGGCCTGTGCTCTTGGGCTTAAGCCTTGGGGGTTTGACCTTAGGGCCTTGGGTCGGCAAGTCCATGAGCGCTGATCAACGCCTACCCGCCATGGCCTGGGGCGCCACCGCGTGGGTGGCGACGTTCGCGTTTGGCTATGCGCTCATGCAACCCTTCCGTCGTTATTTTTTACAAGATGGCGGCAGTCGTGTGGGTCGGGTCTTTACTAACGAATGGCAGATGCCCGTGTACTTGCCGTTGGGCTTTTTCTATTTGGGCTTGCTGGGCTTGGGCGCGCTCGCGGCGCCACGCGTGGCCCGGTGGGTTGCCGCGAACGAAAAACGTTTGGGTGTGAAAGCTTTGGTCAAACGGCGTGGTTGGATCGAAGGTCTTTTAGAGATTCCGACGCGTGTGATGACGCGCATGCCCGTGGGCGGTACTGCATGGGCGCTGGCGTTAGCGGCGATCGTGGTGTGCAAGATCTGGGTCTTTACGCATTTAGGCCTGGGGGGCGTGCTCGCGTTGGGGCTCTTGCTCGGGCTCGCATGTCTGTTCTTCTTTAGCCTGCGCGCTTGGGAAGACGGCGAAGAAGCTTTCTTGTGGATGCTGGGCGCTTTTACTTGGTTGATGGTGGCCGGGTCGGAGTGGTACTTTGTCGCTGATCGCATGAACACTCTCTTTAAGTTTTGGTTCAATGGCTTTGTGCTGATGGGTCTGGTCTTTGCCGCTGCCGCCGCGCGGGTGTGGGCGTGGCCCGTGCCCGAAGTGGCGCGTCCACGGCGCAAACAGCGTTTGTCCGTAGAGGCCGTGTATGCGTTGGCGGGTGCGTTGGGCTGCGTCGCTTTGCTCTTTGGCGCCGCCTATTTTGACGCGCAATTTAAAGATCGGGGTGGACGCTATGAGTTGAGCGCGGTGCTGATGTTGATCGTCATAAGCGCGCCAGCTTTACTTTATGCCTTGGGTCAGGCGCGTTGGCGGGGTGTGGCCAAGGGTATTTTTGTGGCGTTCTTTGGATTGGGCCTGCTCTATCCTGTGGGCGCCATCATCGCACGCATCAATCAAACCAGTGGCTGGACCAAGCCACATTTGGATGGCATCGCGTTCATCAAAGAGCGCAAAGCCAGGCCCAACAGTGACGCCAAAGACTATGACTCGGACGATGCCGTCTTGATCGATTGGCTCAACCAAAATGCCGAGCGCACCGAAGTGGTGCTTGAGGCGCCCGGGGTCGAGCTTTACAAGGGCTACGATCGCTTTGCCATCTACACAGGATTGCCGACGTTGTTGGGCTGGGAATACCAAGTCGGCCAGCAATTGGGCCAGCGCGCGGGGGGCATTTTGCAGCGGCGCTTGCAAGACGCCAGACTGATGTATGACAGCATGGACGATGTCGCGACCCGCCGGCTTTTGGACGCTTACCAGGTGCGGTGGATCGTGGTGGGCACGATCGAGCGCCGCTCTTACAATCCGGGGTCGTTGATAAAATTTGAGCGCTTCTGCAAAGTGGTGGCCAGCGCGGGCACCTCGGTGCTTTATCGTTACGATCCCGTGGACTTAAGCGCGGCGGCAGAAAAACCGTGAGGCTCTTCGCGCTTTGTTTGGCGTTTCTTTTGAGCGGGATAGCCGAGGGCTATGCCGCGGGGCCTTTGGACATTGGACCTGCGACAAACCCCATGGTTCCAAATTTTCAACGCCCGGCGCCCGCGCCAAAGGCGGACGTGCCCAGCGCGGCGACGATGGCTCCCACGCCACTGGTGGCGCCCACCGAGATACCTAGCCCTATCGTCACAAGCGCACCGACGGTGGTGAGCACGCCCCTCGTCACCCTTGATCCCACGCTTGCGCCCACCCCTGCGCCCACGATGGTGGTCACGGCAGAGCCCACTCTCGCGCCCACACCCGAGCCCACGCCGGTCCAGGTCGCGGTCTGGGAGCGCAACACCATGTTTTATGCCGCCAGCATCAGCTCGCTCAGCCTGTCCAATGGCGACCCGCTGGCCTACAGCCCCATCGAGCTGGGTTATCAATTTGCCAACGGATTGCGTGTGAGCACAGGATTAGAATTGTTTTATTACGAGGGCCTGGATACCGACGCCAAAAACGCGAGTGCGGGCATTCAGCGTTATACCTATCAGATGAATGACTGGCGTTTGAGCGTCGCCTACTTAGCTCCTATCACCAAGACCCTGCGGCCCTTGGTGGGCTTGAGCGCCGATTTTGTGGGCGGGGATCGGGCGCTGGCGCGCGTGCCCGCGGCATCAAAGCAAAGCGCCTACAGCTATATCGGCTTGGGCGCGACTTTGGGTGGCGAATGGATGTACAGCGATGGTTTTAGCCTGAGCTTGCTGACGCGCGGTATCTTTAGCTTGGGCGAGCGCGGGGTCAGCACCAGCGTGGGTCTCGGTTGGCAGATCTATTTTTAGTCGGCTCGATGGACACTGAGCAAATGACGCGCGCGGTGCTGGCCGCCCTCGGAACCATCGGTGGATCGGTTCTTTACGCGAGTGCGTGGAAGGCTTGGCGCTTGCGTCAGCGGATACAAAACACCCCGACGTCTAGGCTACGTTCCGCTTCGATGGGGCAGGTTGAGCTTAAAGGCTTGGCGCGCCCCTTGGGAGCGCCCCTTTTTGCGCCGCTCAGCGGCAGGATCTGCGTTTGGTTTCGGTGGCAGGTCGAAGAAGAAGTTTCGACTGAGAGCAACGGCAAGACACAGACCCATTGGAACGTCGTGGATCAAGGGGTCTCGGTCGCTGATTTTATCTTAGATGACAGTGGTGCTTTGATCCAAGTGAGCGTCGCGGGCGCGACGTTGGATGGTCCTCGCGTTTTGAATGTGACGGTCTCCGCTTGGAGCGGACCACGCGCCGACCTTGCGGGATCCCGGGCGCAAGCTTGGTTGGGTGGGTTGTCGCGTCGGCGACGCTTTCGTGAGTGGCGTTTGGACGTGGACCGCCCGCTTTACGCTCTGGGCCGCATGGACGCCGTGCGCGAGACGCCAGGTGCCCCTTTGCAAAAGCGCTTGGTCGCGGTGGATCCAAACCAAGCTCTTTTTATCTCAAGCAGCTCCGAAACGCAGCTTGTCAGCCGCCTGGGCTGGAGCGTCTTTTGGCGGGTTGTGGGCGGCGTGTTCTTGATCGTGGTGGGCCTTTTGGCGCTCACCATTCCTATCACTTTGTTGGTGCTGTGATGGCGATAAGCCTAGTGATTTTGGTGGTATTGATGCTTGGGGCGCTCACCCTCGCCGGGTGGGCCGTCTCGCTTTACAACGGCTTGGTGGCCGTTAAGAATCAGGTCGAACTGTGCTGGAGCGACATCGATGTAGCGCTCAAGCAGCGCCATGACGAATTGACCAAGTTGATCGAGGTCGTCAAAGGGGTGCGCGATTTTGAGAGCCAGACCCTCGAAAAGGTCGTGGCCGCGCGTGGCGCTTTTGCCGGCGCCGCGACCCGTGCTGAGATGATGGCGGGCGCCCAGGCGGAGACCATGGCGTTGCGCGGACTTTTCGCGGTGGTCGAGGCTTATCCTCAACTTAAAGCCGATGAGAACTTTCGCCAATTGCAGTCACGCATCAGCGTTCTCGAGGACCAGATCGCGGGTCGCCGCGAGCTTTACAATGACGCGGTTAATATCTTTAATACCCGCATTGAGCAATTTCCTGACTCGGTGGCCGCGGGGCTCTTGGCCTATCACCGGCGCGAGTATTTTCGTATTGAGGACGCGGACCGTTCCGACGTGATTCCTCATCTCTAAAACAATGACCTCAAAGCCAACGAAGATCGCACTCAGTGTTGTGATCCCCGCTTACAACGAAGAGCGCCGCCTGGGCCCCACGTTGGATCAAGTGCGGCGGTTTCTTGTCAAGCGCCGCCTGCGCTACGAGGTGCTGGTGGTGGATGATGGCAGCAAGGATGGCACCTTGGCGATGACGCGCCGCATGGCGCGCACCTGGAAAAACCTGCGCGTCCTTAGTCTTGGAAAAAATTTAGGCAAGGGAGCGGCCATACGGGCGGGCGTCTTGTTGGCGCGCGGCGAACAGATCCTTTTTAGTGACGCGGATCTTTCGACACCTATCCAAGAATTGGATCGCATGCGCCCTTGGATCCAACGCGGCTTTCCGGTGGTGATCGGTTCGCGGGCCTTGGATCGTGGCCTGATCCGCGTGCGCCAACCCTTTTATCGTGAGGCCGCCGGTCGCGTTTTCAATCGACTGGCGCGCTTGCTGCTGTTGCCAGGCTTAGGGGACACACAGTGCGGCTTTAAGCTCTTTAGCGCCGAGGCGGGCCAGCGTCT
>JANLXT010000249.1:0-1030 GCA_031365225.1 candidate division FCPU426 bacterium | reverse complement strand
AGGCCATACGCCTACAATGGCCCTCATGCTAAAAGTCAGGTCGCTAGCCGGATTAATCAAGCTCGAGCACACTCTTTTCAGCCTACCGCTGTTCTTTGCCGGGGCCCTTTTGGCCCAGCCTTGGACGGGTTGGGCCGGGGTCCTGTGGGGGCGTTTGGGCGCCATCCTTTTGGCTGGCGTAAGCGCACGCGCGGCGGCCCTGACCTTAAATCGCGTGCTGGACCGTGCCCTCGACGCCCGCAATCCCCGTACTCAATCTCGCGAACTTGCCAGTGGCGCGATCAGCCTTGCAAACGCCTGGACCGTGATTGCCGTCAGCACGGGCATCTATTTTTACGCGGCCGCACAACTTGGCCCGTTTTGTTTGCGCCTCGCGCCCTTGCCCATTTTGATATTTATAGTCTATCCCCTGATGAAGCGTTTTACTTGGACCTGCCATTTTGGCGTTGGTTTGGGTCTGGCCTTGGCACCTTTGGGTGGCGCGATCGGGTATGTGGGTCACGCCGATCTGCCTTCGGCGCTTTGGTGGCTGACGGGTTTTACTTTTTGTTGGGTGGCTGGCTTTGATGTGCTGTACGCCATCCTGGATGAGGACTTTGATCGCCGCGAGGGACTGCGCTCGATCCCTGCGGTCTTTGGCCGCTCGACCGCGATGGATGCAGGCGCCATGTTGCACGGCGCTGCGGGTCTTTGCTTGGCCGCGATCGCGCATCAGCATTTTTTTCCGATTCACGGATGGATTGTTTGGTTGGCACTGGTCCCTGCGGGTGTCTTGTTAGCGCTCGAGCAACATTTTGGTTATAGCTTAGAGCCCGGCTCCCTTTTCTTTACCATCAATGCTTGGATCAGCGTGGCAGTGGCTGCGTTCATCGGTTTTGGTGTCTTGGTCTAAAGGCTTAATCATGCGAAGCATCATCGGCATCACGGGCGCCAGCGGCGCAGTTTTTGCGTTGGATCTGCTCAAACGGCTCGAAGGCGACAAGTATGTCATCCCCACCAAGTGGGGCTTGCAGCTCTTGGCGCACGAGTG
>JANLXT010000228.1:0-11718 GCA_031365225.1 candidate division FCPU426 bacterium | reverse complement strand
ATCAAGAGCGGTGTTTTTACTGGGGCTTTTGCGGTCAATCCAGTCAACGGACAAGATATTCCGATCTGGGTTGCGGACTATGTTTTGGCGAGCTACGGCACGGGCGCGATTATGGCCGTACCAGCACACGATGAGCGGGATTTTGATTTTGCCATCGCTTTCGGACTCGGCATTCAGCAAGTGGTGGTGGCGCCCGATGGTGTGCAGCCAGAATATTCGCGTGAGGCGGAGCAGGAAGGTGTGCGGCATTTTTGTTTTTCGCAAACCGGAGTTGCGATTTCGAGCGGTCCCTTGGATGGGCTTATGACTGCCCACGCCAAAGAGAAGATGCTTAAAATTTTGGAAGAAAAAGGCATAGGCAAGCGCGTGGTGCGCTACAAATTGAGGGATTGGCTCTTTAGTCGCCAACGTTATTGGGGAGAGCCATTTCCCATCGTGTTTGATTCAACGGGAAAAGCAATGTTGGTAGGCGATGCTGATCTGCCAGTGACCTTGCCCTCCATGGACTCGTTCAAAAGCACCGGTGGGTTCGAACCACCCTTGAGCCGTGCAAAAGAATGGGGCCAAACCCCTGGTGGAACTCGCGAAACGAACGTTATGCCTCAGTGGGCTGGTTCGTGTTGGTATTTTTTGCGGTATCTAGACCCTAAGAATCAAGGCGCCGCCTGGGATAAGACCAAAGCGGACTATTGGATGCCTGTGGACTTGTATATTGGTGGCGCTGAGCACGCAGTGCTACATCTGTTGTACGCTCGTTTTTGGCATAAAGTCTTTTATGATTTGGGTCTTGTGAGTGGTAAAGAACCTTTTCAAAAATTATTCAATCAAGGGATGATTGTCGGGACCTCGTATACAAGCTCGAGCGGCGCCGTGGTCAAGACTTCCGACGTAAAGTGGGTGGCAGGCAAGCCCACGCATCCTCAAAATGGGGAAGCGCTATTGACGACTCAAGCCAAGATGAGCAAAAGCTTGGGTAATGTAGTTAATCCCGACCAAGTGGTGAATGAATTTGGGGCGGATAGTTTGCGTTTGTATGAGATGTTTATGGGGCCGCTTGAGCAAGGGAAGCTGTGGGACAGCCATGGAGTGCATGGTGTTCATCGGTTCTTAAGGCGCGTATTTCAATTAGTGACGGGCGGGTTGGAAAGCGGCGCTAAACCAGAGATTATGAACAACGCCGTCACGGATGAAGTCGTTGAGCGTGCTCTTCATCGGTGCTTACATGCTGTGACAGATTGCCTCGAAGGCCTAAGGTTTAATACAGCGATTTCGGCGATGATGATATTGATCAACGAGATCGAGGGAAAGAACTTGAATAGAGCTCAAGCGGAGATGTTTGTGTTGATGCTCGCCCCGTTTGCTCCACATTTAGGCGAGGAGCTTTGGGCGCGCTTGGGGCATGCCAAGACATTGGCTTACAAAACGTGGCCTCAAGTTCGAGTTGATCTGCTCACAGAAAGTCACAGCGAGATCCCAGTTCAGGTGAACGGAAAAGTGCGCGGGGTGTTGAAGGTGGCCAGCGACACGCCTGCCGAAGAACTGCAACGCCTTGCGCTGGGCGACGAGCGAGTCCTTCCGCATTTGCAGGGCAAGTCACCTAAGAAGGTAATTGTGGTGCCAGGCAAGATGGTCAGTATCGTCATCTAGTTTTCTAAATAGCTAATTTTTTTGGAGGGGCGGGAGTATGAAAAACAAGATTAGATCGGGGGCCTTTTTGATTGCGCTCAGCACCTTGGTCGTTTTGGCATCGTGTGGTGAAATGCCGGTGAAACGGGCACTGGGGGATGACGTGCGTCAAGTTGGGATTTCAACTTTTGATAACAAAACTGGCCAACCTGGCATTGATCAGCAGTTGACAGCAAAAGTAGTGCAAAGCTTTATCACGGATGGTCGTTTGGGTGTGGTAAGTCATCAGGCCGCAGATGTATCGCTTAAAGGTACGATTCAACGATACGATCGTTTGGTCCTAACGCGCGACGCCAATCAAATTCCCCAGCAGTATCGTTTACAGGTGGTAGTCGATCTTGAGTTTAGTAACGCTAAAACGGGGGTGGAGATTTGGACCACTCGCCGGACGATTAATTTGACCCCAGGCGTGGATACGGTGGATGATTTTGACAGTACCAACACACGTAGTTTAAAGGAATTCACTAGTTACTATGTTCTTAACACTGCTGGCGTCGCCCCTGAGGATGAGCCGGCTGCGTTGGACCGTTTGCTAGAACAAATGTCAAGACGGGTCGTTCGTCGAGTGTTAGAGGGGTTTTGATGCGACGCATCGCACTTTTCGTCGGATTGTTTTTTTGGGGAGCACTCGCTGGCGCAAGACCCGTGGTCGCGATATTGACGACTTGCGCTCGATTGGGTGTTGAAAGTGGCGCCTATCCATCCGACACCATCAATTGGTTTGACGCGGCGAAGGATAATCAGGTTGTCTTTTTTGCGCACCTGCTTTTTCCTTTGGGTCAGAAGGCCTTGACTGCGGCAGGAGATGATTGGCATGCGCCACTAAGCGCGCCGCCTTCGGGGGGGGCTCAAAAGGACTCTGGCGCGCCCAAGTCCACAGTTTTTATCGCAGATAAGCATGCCGCGACGGTTCAGTGGCTTGATCCAGATGGTCAAGAGATAGGCATGTATCACGTCACTCTGTCGGCGCGTTCGACAGCGGATGTTTTACGGTTGGCTGGCGAAGACTATGTTCCGCATACCGTTGCGATGGCGATTGGAATACGCGACATTCGACCAGCGGCTGGACAAACACGCATTCCTGATAAGGTGGGCCAGTATCAGATACGTTTGAGTGTGGATCAAGAAGCACTGGGGCTCGCTTTTTTTCGCATCATGAGAACTTCAGCTGCGACTGGCCGCACTCCAACAGCAGCCCCTTTGCAGATGCGCGAGTCTTCGATTTTCGAAAAATAAAAAAAGGACGCCTTTCAAGGCGTCCTTTTTTAACATATTTTGTTTTTATTAAGCTTTTGCTTTAGCTTTGGCTCGGACCGCCAATCGGCTCTTGCTGCGCGCCGCCGCGTTGCTATGGATGTAGCCTTTGCGGGCAGCTTTATCCAAGAGGGATTCCGCAGCCTTAAAGGCGATGCTGGCTTCGTCGGCAGTCTTCGCTTTATCAACATTAGCGACAGCACCACGTAAACGGCTCAAAATAGCTACGTTGCGAATACGTCGTGTCTTGGTACGGCGGACATCTTTGATGGAAGAGCGCTTGATGGGCACGTTCTACTCCTGACAATAAAGGTGCTTTCGAAACATGCGATCTGTCTCAAAGAGAAAAAAATATACCACGGGGGCCGTGGGCCTGTCAACGTGGGCTACGGCGAGTGTTTCTGTCGTGGTCCCGTCTGAGCCTGGCGTCAGTCCAAAGAGCTGCTTAGACGCTTTGGACCGTCTTTCGGGGCCTGAAAAAGCCCTGATTGTCGATGTCCTTGTGGTTTTTGGAAAAAATCCTTCTGCCCAACGCAATCTGGCGGTACGGCGGGCTCGAGGACAATGGATCTGGTTTCTTGATAGCGACAGCGAGCCACAGAGGGGTAGCTTGACTGCCTTGTTTGCATGCGCACGTGCTTTGGACGCCCAGGTGGTCGGCGGCCCCAATTTAGCGCCTGTGGACGAGCCGTGGCCTCAGCGGGCGTTTTCGACAGTTTTGGCCTCTAGATTTGGGAGTGGTGCGTCGTGCGCACGCTATGCGTCCGTGGGCGTTCGCCGGCAAAGTACCGAAAAGGAACTTATACTCTGTAATCTTTTGCTTCTAAAAGACACCTACTTACGCGGTGGCGGCTTGCGCGAAGATATGTATCCCAACGAAGAAAACGAACTCTTAGTTCGGCTAAAAAAAACGGGACATGGTTTGGCTTACGATCCAATGGCGTTTGTAAGGCGCCCACGACGAGCCAGCCTGAGGGAGTTTGTTTGGCAGGCGTTTCGTTATGGTCGTGGACGGGCACGCCAGTTGCTCTTAGCAGGCTTGAGTGTGTCGGATCTTCCCAATCTAGCTCCATCCGCGTTGTTGGTGTCGCTTTTTGTTTGGCCGTGGTTGGTGGGAGTGAGTCTTTGGGCGGGTCTACCGGCGGCGATTTATATTTTTTTGACATTCGCGGCAAGCCTGGCACTAGGCCTGGGTGGAAATAAATGGGATACCGCTTTTAGCGCAGTCATTCTTTTTCCGGCGCGGCATTTTGCCTATGGTTTAGGTCTCGGCCTGGGATTTTTCTCCTTGCCACAAAAAGCTGACTCCAAGGTTCGGGTTGCGGTACATCCGTGGCCCCGGCGAAAACGCACGTGAAGTCACAGCGACCACGCGCATTGATTTTTTCTTCGATAAGCTTAGGCACGGGTTCGGGGCTTCGCGCTAATTATTTGACGAACGCATTGATCCGTTTGGGTTGGGAGGCCTCGCTCATTTCGCCCGGACTTGGCCCTTTGCCATACTCGTCCGAATTATTTTTTAGTGCGCCCTACTTTGCCTTGAGGGCCTTGGCCAAGGTTGATTTGTTGGTCGCGATCAAGCCCTATCCTAACGCGTGGCTGGCTGCCGCCATCGCTCAAGCGCGCGGGACCTGTGTCGTTCTTGACGTTGATGATTTGGACAGTGGCTATCGACAAGGGGTGACCGCCAGCATCGCACGCATGATTCAGGCGCCAGCATTTGCGTTGCCCATTCTATTTAGCACGCACCACCCAGCTTTGCGCCAGCATATGCGATCAGCGCACAGGGTGCCACCTGAGCGGATTATCGATCTACCTCAAGGGGTCGATCTCACTGTATTTGACCCAAGATTGCGCGAGCGCGGTTGTAGGAATCAGTGGCGTGAAGCTTTGGGATTAAAGGGACAACGCGTTTTACTCTTTGCCGCCCATTTGAATGTCGCATGCCAATTGGACCTAACGCTAAAGTGGCTCACGCCTTGGTTGTCAAAACAGCGCAAGGTCGTGTTGGTCGTCGCGGGCGGCGGGCCAGACTTAGCGAGATACAAAGAGTTGGCGGCGCCCCTGGGATCCAAGGTGAGATTCTTGGGTGCAATGACACCGCATCAAGTAGCGCAAGCGATGGGTGGCGCTGATCTTGGGTTGTCCGCCTATGGCGTGAACGAGGCAAATCAGTATAGGGTGCCAATGAAGATCGCCGAGTATTTGGCGATGGGATTGCCAGTCGTCAGCAATCTTGTCGCTGGCTTCGGTCCGCTTGCTCGGTATATACACGTCGCCCGCGGGGATGGACTGGACTATTCAAAATGTGTGCGGGCCGCGTTACGACGCAGCCCTCAATCACGATCAGGGCAGCGTTGGGTACGGTCGCAGCTGAACTGGGATAAGGTTGCACAAAACTTTCTTAGGCGAGTGCATGCTTTAGGCGCATTAAAGAGGGGCGCGTGAAAAAATATATTTTTATTTTTGCACTTTTTTTTAATCTCGCTGCGGGACTTGCTGGTCAATATGGATTGGCAGGCTCTGTTTTTTTGTGTCTATTTTTTTGGATCGCTGTCGAGACACACTTGCGCCAACGCTTTCGTTTTTTGGTGGGACCGAGAGTATCCGAAATAATCATCGACGCCCCAGGGGTGGTCACAGTCACCGCTTCGCCTAAAGGGGATTATTTTTTGGCTTGGGGAAGTGGAGGGGCGGCGATGCTGCGATGGCCCACTGCGGCTGTGGCCTGGCAACGGCCCTTGGATGGCGTTCCACTTGCGGTTTTGCCTCTTGATGATGGTAGTTTGATTTATGCGCTCGAAGATGAAGTGGTGCGGGTGGGACCATTAGGACAGGGTGGATCGCGCCGCCGTTTTGCGCCGCCGCTCTATCGCCAGTCTTACAAACTTCAGCTATCTCAGGACGGCTTGACGCTCGCGTTGCATACCCCTTGGTTTGTCAAGATTATGCCCAGCGATCTTTCGGCGGATGGTTTTCTTTTAAAATGGGAGGAGGCCAGTCATTATTTAAAGTACTTGGTGCTCAGCCCCGATGGAACAACCGCGCTGGTGGCTGGCGCTCTCTTGCTTGAGGATAGCCCGGGTATTGAGGCGCGCTGGACCTGCTATCACAAGCAAGAAGGTGGCGAGTGGACACTCGCGTGGAATGGCGCGTACGAGTCGTACAACAACACTCACTTGCGAGGCTTGCAATCGCTTGGTGATGGACGTTTGTATTTAGCTGAAGTTTATCAAGAGGGTTATGAATTGCGCTTTTTTGATCAAACAGGACAAGCGGTTTGGAAGCGATCGGGCGAACACCCTGTCTTTGATAAAGGCGCGCTTTGGATGCTGTGGGAGAACCCCTTGGAAGGTTTGACTTTAACGGAATGGAAAGAGAAGTCGAAGCGATGGACATTAAAGACAAGTGGGCCCATTCGTTGGAAATGCGTCGGCGAGAGCGGGGCAAGTTTGTGCCTTGAGGGGCAGTGCCTAGTGTGGCGAGACGTGGATGGCAAAGTTGTGACGGAGGCCTTTTTTGTGAACAATCCGGATCATTGGTGTGTTGCTGGTAATGGTGAGCGGTGGGTAGTTCGGCGTGGAGACAAGCTCGGCTTTGTGCGCCTGTCGTGGTGGGACCGATAATGCGTCGTAAATGGTGGATCCTTGCCGGTATGGCGCTCGTTAACGTGGCGGAGGCAGCGACCAGCCCTACGTTTCGGTGGGATTTCCCTGGGACGAAAGAAAGCTTTCTTTCGCGCGTTTCACCGCTAATCAAGGCGTTGGATCGCGGAGCCGAAGTATTTTTTCCGATTGAAGATTCTACAGCTTTTGTCGAAGGAGCTTGGTCAGAGGTGGCGTTAATGAATGTGTTGGGTGCCGCTGGCCCGCTTGGAATTGCGGAGACAAACGCGCTTAGTGACAGTCCGCTAAACCAAAGATCGGCGCATTGGTTGCGAGCCCAGGGTTTGCCCCGCGTGCTGACGGTTGAGAATAGTTCGACTGTGTCACCTTGGTCGAAAGGCTTTAAAGCGTGGGGGCTGCGTACTGAGATGCGTACCTACGCTGAAATTGAAGCGTCCCCAGCGCAATGGTTGGATGCAGGGCGTTTTGATGTGGTGATTCTAGGGTCTCCAGGCTGGTGGGGCGATTTCGCTAATCCCCCCGCAGGCCCTTCCCGAATGGCAGAACCAGTTGCGCAGGCGCTGAGGGCTTTTACTAAGGCGGGGGGCTCCGCTATTTTTGTGGATATTTCCCAATGGGATCTTCTCAAGGCGTGGCCGACAAGTTTACGGTTAGCACCCTTAGGACCCTTCAAGGTAAGTAAATTGAGGGCGTTGGGAAGCTCGCGTGAGGGCGGTATTAGTTTGGCGCCGGTAGGTGTTGCCGCCGAAAAACTGCGTTTGGCCAAGCGCGTTGTCCTTTTTCAAAACTCAAATTTTGAGTTTCCGGATGGGATCCTGCGTCCGATTTACGCGGCGTTTGTTGCAGCCGACCCAAGCGGGGGACCTGGGTTGGTGGCTGGATTCGCGTTTCACCCTTTTGACCAAGACGAGAGCCTGGCGGGTCGATCGCTGCGTGTCCTTCTAAACTTGGTGCTTGCTTCCGGAGCTCGTCGTTTAAGTGCCGATGGCATCGCTGCCCCTTATCCTACCTGGACAGCGATTTCCACTGCTACTGGGACGCCACTTGTTCAGCCCACTGAAACTGCCACTGTGACCGTCTCGCCAATCCCTGAGTCAAGCCAGATTGTCACGCTCCCTGTCACGGCGACCGCAGTAAAGACCAACACCCCCATACTAACTGCGACACCAGTCTCTAGTGGACGTCGTGAGATCCTATTGCCATCTGAGTTTACGCCGTGGCCACAAGCTTCACCCCAAAGCCCGACGCAAGAGCCAAGTCAGGTGCCTGCCACACGGGTTCCAAGTATGACGGCAACCGTCACGCGTCGAGCGACCCCGTTGCCAGCACCGACGTTCGCCCCGACTCCGAAGCGTGCCCTTCCCACGGTAACAACCGTGGTGGCTGTCACTCCATTGCCTGCTCCAAGAACGCCTCGTGGAGCAGGAGTCGCGATGGTCACACCCTCAGGGCGTAGCGTAGCAAACGCTTTGGGATGCCTGCGCAGTTCGCCGGAGCCATTTTCGGAAGGTGGCAGCTATGTCTTTTTCTGTCTAAAAGTCGCCGGAAGCCTCCATTTGTCAGTCTATGATGGTCTTGGACGCATCCTTTGGGAGAGTGAGTGGAAATCCTTTGGAGAGGGTCAGCACCAATGGGCCTTTGATGGTCTGGACCAAAAAGGGCGACCCATTCGATCGGGGCGCTACCTTTACCAACTAGAAGCACGGTATGCCAGCGGGGATCGAGAATCCAAGCATGGCCAATTCAATAAGGTTGCTGGAAAACGCTAGATAACCTTGGTTATAATAGCGAGGTATTCAATCTGTCACTCGGATGACTCATGAAACACGTTTTACTGATTCATGGACCCAACCTCAATCTGCTTGGTAAACGCGAAACGGTTGTCTATGGGATGACCACCTTAGAGCAAATCAACAACGAGCTCAACATTCGCGCGTCCAAATTGGGAATAGAACTGCGCATACAGCAATCGAATAGCGAAGGCGAAATTGTAGACGCTATCCATAAAGCCATGGGCTGGGCTGAGGCACTGATTATTAATCCAGGAGGATACACGCATAGTTCTGTGGCTATCCGCGACGCTATCGCAGGAAGCGCCATACCGACCATCGAAGTTCACCTTTCTAATATTTATGCTCGAGAAGAATTCCGACATCATTCCTTTATTGCGCCTGTCGCGAAAGGACAGATCTGTGGTCTCGGCCCAGCCTCTTATTATGCGGCTCTCCAAGCTGTTGCCGAAGGGCTCTAGTGTTAGTTTGGTAATTGTTCTGAGCGTTTTATCGACAACGCTTGTGTTTATCTGATTCTTAGGGACGCATTTTTACAAAGCGTTGAATCCTTGCGTCTCTTTCTTGCGTGATTTACAATAATCCATAAATAAAGACCTCCTTGCGGTGCAGTTATGACGATTCTGACAAAATTCTCTCTCTTAGTCTTAGGCCTGCTGCTCTTGGGCGTTGGTGCGGTGACAGCTCTCTCGGTCAATCAGCAATCCAACGCCTTGCAACAACAGGCGGTTCTGCGTGGCAAAGCGATGGCAAAGAACCTAGCCGCGGGCAGCCAGGAAGCTTTATTAACTGGCGATCCTCTGACTTTGGTTAATCTTGCGGTTGCCGCCACCGAAGATGGTCGTGATGTCGTCTACGCCGCCATCGTCGATGGAAAAGGTATCACCCGGGGACACAATCAGCGCGAAGCACTGGGGAAGCTTTTTGCTTTGGAGACGCCGCTTGAGGTGCCTGGTTTTGGTGCGGATGTGCGGCGTAGCGGTTCTGGCGATAAAGAAGCTTGGGATGTGAGCGCGGAAATTATAGCAAAAGGGGGCAAGGGACCACTCGGCGTGGCGCATGTCGCTATGTCGGCCAATGCTGTTCGGCAAAGCGTCCGACAAGCCCTGACTAAACTCTTGATCGCCGCCGTGATACTTTTGCTTTTAGGCGCGATCCTTTCAGTGGTGTCTGTGGGGGTGATGGTCAAGCCATTGCGGTCATTGTCCGATGCGGCAAGAAAAGTTGGCTTAGGCGACCTTTCGCAACGGGTGCTGGTGAATAGTCAAGATGAGATCGGCCAATTGATGGGAGCCTTCAACCAAATGGTTGAGGGTCTTGGCCAGGCGGAGGATGCGAAAGCCGAACAGCAGCGTATGCGCGGTGAACTGGATGTTGCACGTAATATTCAAGCGGGACTGCTTCCTTCCGAATCGCCTAAAACGAAAGGCGTGGATGTCTGCTTCTATTGCGCGCCTGCGAAAGAACTCGGCGGAGATTTCTACGATTGGTTTCCTTTGGAAGGCGGGCGTCTTGGCTTTGTCGTCGCCGATGTATCGGGTAAAGGCGTTCCTGCTGCATTGCACATGGCAAATCTAAGAAATCTTTTTAGGTTTGTTGTTAAGGATGCGACGGGCCCAGCAGATACGATCAAGAAAGTGAATCTTCACGCGTGGCCTGATTTAAAGGGTGAGAGCTTTGTCACTGTCGTCTACGCCGTCTTAGATCCCGCCACGCGTCGATTGACAATGGTATCCGCAGGGCATGATCCAGTATTGATTGTTCGAGCTGGCGGTAAAGTTGAGGAGCTGCGCGGCAGGGGCATGCCGATTGGTATCGCTGAGCCTGAGGATTTTGACACCATTATTAAAGAAGTAACGGTCAACCTAGAGAAGGGCGATAGAGTTGTCTTCTATACAGATGGAGTGACTGAAGCCATGAATTCGAAGCAGGGTCAATTTGGTCGGGACGCTCTCGAAAAGGCTATTTCTAAAGGAACAAGTTCGGCCGATACCCAAAAAAGGCTTTTGGATGCCGTTCATGCGCATGCGGCAGGTTTTGAACAATCCGATGATTTGACCCTTTTGGTGGTCGGTTTGACCTAAAATTGGCGGTTTTTTTACCCTAGTTTGTGGCAAACTAAGTAAGTGTTGGGCCTAACAAGGCCGTTCATTTGGGAGCGAGAGCGCAATGGCCAGTCTGGAGTTAAGTCACCGCAAAGATGAGACATTAAAAGCGACCGTGGTGAAGCCGAGTGGAAATCTGGATATCTTCACTTATCAATCGTTCCGCCAATATCTTCAGGATCTTTTGGCGCCAGGTGACGAAAATCGTGTGGTGGTGGATTTAGCCGACACGAGTTATATCGCGTCATCGGGTTGGGCGGTGCTTTTGTCTCAGTCGCGAATGTTACGGCGGGCTGGTGGCAAGATGGTCTTGGTTAATATGAAGGATGAAATTCGCGGAGTTTATGAAGTCATGAATGTCGAGACGCTATTGCCTTGCTCGGTTGCCGCTCAAGCGAAAGCCGCCTTGGACGCGGAGGGTTGATCGTGGATAAGATTGTACCTGCCGGTGCCCGTCGTAAATTGGGTGCCGGTTTTTTTATTTTATTTTTGGTCGGCATAGCCTGTCGTCCGCTGTTGGCGGAACCCGTGGATGTTGCCCAGACAAATTTGATTTTTGACGCCGCGTTGAAACAATTTCAAGAACAGCATTTGCCCGAGAGTGAGACCACCTTGCGTCGATTGATCAAAATCGAGCCCCAACATCCGCAAGGCAATCTACTTTTAGGTATTGTGCTTAATCGCAAGCAACAATTTAAAGAGGCCATTGAAGCTCTGCGGGTCGCTGAAAGTTTTTTAAAGAACGACCCAAAACTCGCGAAAGACCTCTATTCAAATCTTGGGGCGGCTCAATTCCAATCAAGCGATTTTTCGGGGTCAGCGCTATCTTTCGCGAATGTCGCGCGCATGGCGCCATCGTCTGAATCGCATCAAAATTTGGCGTTGGCGCTTTTAAAATCTGGCAAACCAAAAGAGTCGATTGGTATCTGGAAAAAAGCGACGGACTTAGCGCCCAAGAATCAGCAAGCTTGGACCGGGCTTGCTGAAGCTGCCAGCGCCGCTGGTGATACTGTGGTTGCGGTCGCCGCGCTTGAGCAATCGCTCGCCTTGTCGCCACAGGATAAGCGATTACGTCTTGGTTTGGGTCAGCGTCTTTTTCAAGCTGGCTTAGACAGTCGAGCTAATGGCGTGTTGGCCCCTTTGCAGGGCGTGGGTGAGCCTGAGGCCGAGTATCTATTGGGTGTGCTTGCGTATCGCAGTGGTCAGTTTGAGGATTCGCGCGCCCGTTTCAATGCGGCGCTTAGTTTGCGGCCAGAT
>JANLXT010000227.1:0-14824 GCA_031365225.1 candidate division FCPU426 bacterium | reverse complement strand
CAAAAGCAGCGCCAGGTTAGCCGCGAGAAAGGTCCTGCCTCCACCCGGGCTTTCGGAGAGCAGCAAGAGTCGTTGACCCATCACAAGATCCTTGGCGTGAGAAAGATCACCAGCTCGGTATGGCGACGCTCTATCTTGTGGCTCTTGAACAACAAGCCAAGCAAGGGAATGTCAGAAAGGATCGGCACGCCGCGGGTCACTTCGCTTTCTTCTTCTTGCAAGAGCCCCGCGATCACCAAAGTGGCGTCTTTACGTATATCGACCGTGGTCTCGACCCAACGGGTGCGTAGCGCAGGGACCACACCGTTGCCGACGGTGACGGCGTTGGCGTTGTCCAGATTGCTCACCTCGGCGCGGACGCTGCTATGCACCGTGGAGCCCTCGCTGACACGGGGTTGTATCTCGAGCGAGATCCCATAGTCTTTGTACTGTGTATTGCTATGCCCTTGACTGTCTTGGTGCACCACGGGGATCTGTCCACCCGATAGAAAGCGGGCAGTGCCCCCGCTGACAGTTAGCAAGCGAGGCTTGGCCAAGAGACGAGCCTTGTTTTTTTGTACAAGCGCGCGCAGCAAAAGATCTAAGGGCCCTCGGTTCAGTGTGCCAAATGCCAGCAGAGAAGGATTGGCCTGTTCGCGAACGTTTAGCGCCGACGGAGGGGTGCCCGCCACTGCCGAGCCATCGCCCGCGGCCAATCTAGCCCAGTCAATGCCGACATCCCAGTCGCCAGCATCGAGCAGTTCTAGGACCTGCACATCCATTTGGATCATGGGGTGCTTGCTGGCCGACGGACTTACTTCCACCTCCCAGACGCGTTTGCCGTCCGCATCCCAGACAGTCAGGCTGGTCTGGCCCAAGGCCTTTCCGCTCAAGAGAACTTCACCATCCGAAAGAGTCCGGGCGTCCGCCACACCCTTGTCGCCGACAAGCGCCTTTTTAGGCCGACGGGCTTGCAGGACCCGCGCTTCTCCTGGCGCCAGCGTCACGCGCTCCGGGGCCGCGATCAGCGGTGCATGGACGCATAGGCCCGCAAGAATTACCAAGCTAATGATTTGCATGAGATCCCTATCGCTTTTGAGGTACAAAATTCTCGGTCGTATCCAAGGGTGAGGCTTTTTCGGCGATCCAAACTCGGGCGCGGTGTTGGGCATCGCTCCAGCGAGTCTCTTGTGCGGGCAACGAACGATTGTCGCCGGCGCCCCGTAGGGCCAGATGGATGGGGCCACGCGCAGCGGCTAAGAGCGCTGCGTGAGCTTGGTCCGGGCTGAGCGCCAGAGTCACGCTGGTGGGCGCGTTCTGGGTGGCCAGATCCTGAGGGCCATAACGTTGTCCCACGGCCAACACAGGCACCGCCTGCAACAGCGTCAGCACAGAGCTAGCCCGTAGATCCAAGCTATAGACATCGACTAAATCGCCCGGGCGCAAGAGCCCTTCGACCCCGCTGATCGCATCGACGCCTAAACTTGTTGCGCGTTTGCCTTCGGGCACGGTCGCTGCGAGACTTTGGCCTGCCGCGGCCAACTTATTAAAGAGCAAGGGTTCGCCGGCGGTGAAGGGCGCCAGAGTTTGTAGACCGATCAATTCGCGCCAATCGTGCGCGCTGCCTTGCGCGACGTAGATGCGGGGCACTTTGCGTAGGCCCAGCATGTTTTTTTCGATGCGGGCATAGGCAGGGATGTAGCGATTGGCCGCGACGATCTCGATCTCTTCGCCCAAACGCAGTAGGTCGCGTTCTCGAATGCCAAGGTAGGTCCAAGCGGATATCCCAGCCAAGAGGCCCAGGCCCGTGGCGACACCTAAGCGTGTCTGTCGAGCGCTAAAACGCATGTCCGTGTCCTCTCAATTTAGTGGGCTAGCAGATAACGTTGTATCACCCGTTGCCAGGGGTGCTTCCAGGGATCGCCTTGAAATGCCATGTCTTCTTGCAGGGTCAGTCCTGCGGGAAAGAGGCGCCCCAACAAGCCCCGCCAGTGCAGGGTGTAGCGAACACTGACGGTTTGGCCCAAAAGCGCCGCCTGAACTAAGCCTGCGACGGGGCCTGTGTCGATGTCACGCAAGCCCGGTAAGCCAAGCGGTCGTAAGATAAAACTGATGTTCTTAGCATCCAGACCAGGGGTTCTTGCTGCCAAGCGCCGCAGTTCTAGCAGTTGAACTGCGGGTGTGGCGTGCAGGCTGGGTTCGTTGCGCGCTAAGAGCAAAGTGTAGTCGCGGGTGAGCGCGATCAGCTTTAGGCGGACCACAAAGAGCTGGCTGCCAAAAACGATCAAGGCTATCAATGCCGCAAAGAGTGGCAGCGCAAGCATCAATTCGGTCAGGGCTTGTCCCCTGGCACGGCGATTCAATGCAAGACCAGCGGTCCAGGCAAAAACGACGCTCCCTGGGCCTCGAGTGTTAATTCTGCGTCGAGCGGCACAAAATAAGCGCCGTACTCGGTGGCGTTCTCATCCAAGGCGTCCATGCTGCCACCTGCCACGCGCACGCAAGCAAGGTTGGCAAAGCCGGGTGGCCCCAAGAGGCCCCACGGGCCGCCCAATCCTTTGGGCGCGGGTGTCCAGCTTGCGACTAGCAAAGCGTGGTCCCCGTCGTCCTCGAGATCGAGAGGCAGATCTAAGTCAAAGGATTTTTCTTGGTGAAGGTATTTGTCCGTGCCGCGTTGGTGGGCACGCCGCTTGATACGTCCATTGGGTTGACGCTCGTTGCGGTGGTAAACATTTTTTGGATCCACGTCTATTTTTTGATTTGTTCCTTTTTTCTTGTACGAGTAGCTGATCTTGACCAAACGATCAAGATCCACATCGGGCAACTGCTTTGCCACCCACGCGCGTGCGGCTTGGGGGACCTTCTCTTTAAGCTGGCCTTGTACTTTGTTTAGCTGGTCTTTAGCCGCCTGTTCGGGCAGGGCTTTGCCCAAGGGACCCAAGAGGCCCAGCAATTTTTCGACCACACCTGCTTGATGAACATGAATGTCTGGCTTGAGCGCCCTTGGGTCGGGCAGGGGACTCTGGGTGTTCCACAAGGCTAGCGCGGCCATGCCGTTGCGCGCGCCCAGTTGGGGCACGCTCGCCGCGGTGACCCATGGCAAGACTTGTATCCCGGCGCGTTGTGCCTTTTGTATGTAAAAAAAGGGTTGGCTTTGAGTACCCAGAGTCACCAGCGCCAGGCCAGCCGCGCCTGCCAAAGCTTGGTCTGAGGCCGCCAGCACATTCAAGGCGCGTGCGTAGTTGACGCCCCCGCTGAAGGCAACCACATCGGTACGGGCCTGGGCGCGCGCGTGGGCGACGAGCAATTGGCCGCTACGCAGCATAAAGCCAAAGAGCAAGGCTGCGGTTAACAGCGTCAGTGCCAACATAGGCAGCAAGCTACCGCGTTCAGTCTGCGCGGGCACGTTCTTGGGTGTCTTCATCTAGGATGCTCGCATGGGCGACCAAGGTGCTTACGGCGGGCATGCCGGGCAGGCGAAAGACGCGACGTAAGCTGGCGGTCAAACGCAGTTGGCGGGTGCTTGGTCCGTGATCGCGGTATTCGTTGTGATCGCTAAGCGCCTGTCCACGGAAGGGGCCGACTTCGCTGAGCTGGGTGATGCGCAAAGCGGCTGGGCCGTGACAAGCGCGCCGAGCTGCGCTCAGGGCGATGTTCAATGCTTGATCGGGTTCTTGGGGTAAGTTGACGGCGTAGGCACGGCAGGCGACCTGCGCGGCGTGTTGCAGACTGACGGCGCTCCAGGCGCGCAGGCCGATATCCCAGATAAAGCTCAGAACAAGTAAGAACACGGGCAAGGCCAAGACAAATTCGACCAGCGCTTGCCCGTCTTGTGATCGCTTCACTTGCCCGGCAACGCCTGGATCACGCCACTTGCCGTGTTGAGCGCGCCCGCGGCACCCGTGCCCCCTTGGGCACCCGTCGAACCACCCACCGCTTCGGCGGCGTTGTTAAAACCATCCTTGGCCTTGCTGCCAAAATGTCGCACCGCCGCGATGCAGACGATGGCGATCAATGCCACCAACAAGATGTATTCGGTCATGCCCTGTCCCTGTTGCCCTATCTTTTTCATGAATGCTCCCTGGTGATTAAAGTGTGGGCCAAACCGCCCAAGCGCAAAGCTCGACCCAAGAACGTGTCAGACCAACGCGCAGGATTCGTATGCAAGCGCTTGCGGCAAACACCGTCATCGCCGCCAGCAGCAGATACTCGACCAAGGCCTGGCCTTTTTGGGTGAATCTAGAAGTTTGCACAGGGGAAGATTAATAGCATAAAATATTAGGCAAAATATAGTATAATAGACAAAAAAAGCACTTATTTTTGGTTATATATGTTGTGTGTTAGGTAATACACTTGTAAATATAGCGTAATAGCTTTTGGCTTTGGCAAACACAGACTTCTTTCAACCATAGAAAATAGGAGGCAACTTGACCATTGTAAACTGTCGTTTACAATGAATACGGGTGAATCAAGACAAAGGCATATCATGGTTTATTGCACCGTTGATGGCCGGGCACCTTTTAAAGAATGGGTCCACTCGCTGAAAGATCGATTCGTCCAAGCGGTTATTACCCGGCGCATTGCAAAGCTACAGGCTGGGAACCTAGGTGACTGGAAGCGAGTTGGTTCAATCATAGAGCTACGGGTCGATGTCGGACCTGGTTACCGAATCTATTTCGGTGAAATAGACAGAACCTTGGTCATCTTGCTTGTAGGTGGAGATAAATCCAGCCAAAAGCGAGATATCATAACAGCATTGAGGTATTGGCATGATTGCAAAACACGTGGCGAAATCGCGCTTGATTCCATTCGAGCCGATCAGGGATGAGATACTTTCCGATTGGAAAGTATCTCGCCATTATCTTTGCGTTGCCTTGCGAGAAGGTGGGCTGGATGATTTTTTAGAGAGCCTCCGCCACGTCGCCAAAGGCATCGGTGTGGCCAAGCTGGCAAAAAAATCCAAACTGACCCGTCAGGCTATCTATAAGATCTTGGACGGCAAAGGACGCCCACAGGCACATAGCATCTGGCAGATTGTCGAAGCACTGCAGTTGCGCTTTGATTTGGTCGAAGATAAGAAAGTGGCCTGATTAGAGATGGACGGTGAGTTCCCGATGCAAGGGCAGGGTGGAATTGATGCAACTAAAACAACGTGTATAAAAAACCTAAAAAAATATACATGCAGGTGGATACGTGCATAGAAAACAGATTAATTCTTTACATGTTGCGGTTATGCAACTTTTTTGGTGTAAATTCCCCTGGGGCGTAGCGCTGAAGGAAGCGGCTTGGCCGCTTCGGCGATTTGCTTGGCACCTTGGATGCGTTTATTCTCCCGACAGCGCTCTTGTTCCTTACGCCGCCCGAGTGGCGAGCTTTTTAAAGTCGCAAGGAACATCTTTGGCCTTGGTCCGTCACCTTGACGTATCCACATCAAGGGAAGGGCAACATGCAGGGAGGATTCTTCAAGGCGGGCCTGATCAAATTGGTTTTAGCGATTACGTTCTCGGGCGCATTGTGGGGGGCGCGTGCCGAACTCAACGATCGATCTGTAAGCCAAGTCGCGATCCCAAAGGGGGTCACGCAGACGGTAATCGTGCGCCCCAACGTTGTCGTGACTCCGGACCTCCTCGCCGACCCTTCCACTTGGGACGCAGCGCCCTTTGTGGTCCGGGCCAAACGGCGGGGCTTGCCCGATGAGCTCAAAAAATACCTGAATGCCCCTTTGGTACCGACACCGACTGCTTTTGAAACCAAGATCGCCCCGACTGTCAAAGCCGTCGAAAAGACCTTTATTTTTACGGTCTGGTTGTTGATCCTTTTGGGCGCACTGGGGATCACTCAGGTCCGTTAGAGGGATTTTCCTCCGGCATTCTCTTCGGCTTCTTTCGGGGAGACCTCATCCCTTTTGGGGCCTATTCAAGGGCTATTCTTCATTTTTTCCACACTCCAATTTCCCTATTAAATAAACGTTTTTCAAAGTGTAGAATAATCACATGAGAACTCAGACGCTGGTCGTGACCGGGGGGGCCGGGTTTATTGGGTGCAATTTTGTGCGCTATGCGCTGGCCCAGCCTGGTGTCGAAAAATTGGTGGTGGTGGACAAGCTGACCTACGCGGGAAGCTTGCTCAATTTGGTTGAGCCGAAGGCGGATCCGCGTTTGGTGTTTGTGCAGGCGGATATCGCGGATCCCGTGGCGATGAATAAAGTTTTTGAGGAACAGCAGCCGAATGCGGTGCTTAATTTCGCGGCAGAGACGCATGTGGACCGTAGCATTGACGGACCCGAGGCTTTTATCCGCAGCAACATCAACGGCGTCTTTGTCTTGCTCGAAGCCAGTCGCGCGTTGATGAAGAGCGTGCCGGACTTTAGATTCTTGCAGGTCAGCACCGACGAGGTGTATGGTTCGCTCGGGGCGACGGGTCTCTTTGAAGAAGAGACGCCTTACGCGCCCAACAGCCCCTATTCGGCCAGCAAGGCCGCGGCTGATCACTTGGTGCGCGCCTACCACCACACCTATGGCATGGACGCGGTGATCACCAATTGTTCTAATAATTACGGACCCTATCAATTTCCAGAAAAATTGATACCGCTGGTAACCTTGAACGCGTTAGAAGGCAAAGATCTGCCAGTGTACGGCGATGGCGGCAACATCCGTGACTGGCTGCATGTGCAGGATCATTGCGCTGGCATTTGGATGGCGCTGACCAAGGGCCGCGCTGGCGAAAAATACAACATCGGTGGCAACAACGAGCGTAACAATCTGCAGATCGTTAAACAGATCTGCGCCGAGCTAGAGAAGGTGCGGCCTGCTGCCCACAACCCGGCGTTGAAGGCGCGTGGCAAAGTCGGCTATGCGGACTTGATTACCTTTGTCAAAGATCGACCAGGACACGATAGGCGCTACGCCATCGACGCCAGCAAGATAAGCAAAGAATTGGGTTGGGCACCCACCTATGATTGTGAGAGCGGCTTGGCCCAAACCGTCAAGTGGTACGCCGAAAATAGCGCCTGGTGCAAAGGCGTGCAAGAAGGCAAGTACCAACGCGAGCGCTTAGGGATGGATAAATCATGAAGGGTATTATCTTAGCGGGTGGATCCGGAAGCCGACTGTTTCCGGTGACCAAGGCGGTGAGCAAGCAGTTGATGCCCATCTATGACAAGCCCATGATCTACTATCCTTTGTCGGTGCTGATGCTCGCGGGCATCCGCGAGATCATGATCATCACCACACCTGAGGACCTTGAGCAGTTTAAACGCCTGTTAGGAGATGGGTCCCAGTGGGGGATCCAGTTGGTTTACGCGACGCAACCCAAGCCAGACGGCTTGGCGCAGGCCATGATCATTAGCGCCGATTTTTGCGCGGGTCAGCCCAGCGCGCTGGTGCTGGGAGACAACATCTTCTTTGGGCAAGGATTTTCGCAGGCGCTCAAAAAGGCGGCGGAATGGGTTGCCAAGCCTGATTCTGGCGCGGTAGTTTTTGTCACCAAAGTTCGCGACCCTGATCGTTATGGCGTCGCCGAGATCGGCGCCAACGGCATGGTCGTTAGCCTGGAAGAAAAACCAAAAAAACCCAAGAGTGACTGGGCGGTGACAGGCTTGTATTTTTATGACGGCAACGTCGCTAAGCATGCCGCCGCGCTCAAGCCCAGCTCTCGCGGCGAGCTTGAGATCACGGATCTGAATCGGGTGTATTTAAATAAAAATAAATTGAGCGTGAATGTTCTTGGCCGGGGCACCGCTTGGCTGGACACCGGCACGCATGAGAGCATGCTACAAGCCAGCAACTTTATCGAGGCGGTCGAACAGCGCCAGGGACTGAAGGTCTGCTGTCCCGAAGAGATCGCATTTGGTGAGGGCTGGATCAATGTGGCGCAGCTCAAAGAGCTGGCCGAGCCCATGCATAAGAATGAATATGGCCAATACCTGCTGCGTCTTGCCGAGGGGCGCCTGTGATCGTTGAACAAACACCCTTGGCGGGGGTCCTCGTGATCACGCCCAAAGTTTTTAGGGACAGCCGCGGATTTTTTGTTGAGACCTACCAAGAAGAGCGCTATCGCGCCGCGGGGATCACCGCGCATTTTACGCAAGATAACCATTCCTCGTCAAATCACGCGACGATCCGCGGTTTGCACGCTCAGTCACAACGGCCCCAGGCCAAATTGCTACGCTGCATCGAAGGCGCGATCTGGGATGTAGCCGTGGACGTTCGCGAGGGCTCGCCGACCTTTGGAAAATATTTTGCCACCGAGTTGAGCGCGGACAACTACAAGCAGATGTACATCGCCGAAGGTTTTGTCCATGGTTTTGCGGTGCTCAGCGAATGGGCCCAGGTCGAATACAAATGCTCAGACATTTATGTGGCCGATGACCAGCTTGCCGTTCGTTGGAATGACCCCGACCTAGGCATTCCGTGGCCCGTCAAAACCCCGCTCTTGTCCGAAAAAGACATGGTGGCGCCTCTGTTGAAAGAATTACGCGGGAAGCTGCCTGTGTTTAAGGCCTGAACCAAACGGGGCGCCCCGGGCACCCCTTTTTTGAGCCCGTATGTTTAATCCCTCAGATCTGGATCAACTCAAAGGGCATGGCATTGCGCTAGAAGAGGCGGAACGCCAGCTGGCTCTTTTTAAAAATCCGCCGCGACCCGCGCTGGTGTTGCGCCCCGCCACGGTGAGCGATGGCATCTTGCGATTAGATCTGGCCGCCCAGGCGGATGCGTTGGCGCAGGGTGAGGCTTTGCTGGCGAGTGGGCGGGTAGGCAAATTTGTGCCCGCCAGTGGGGCGGCGACGCGAATGTTTCAAGGCCAGGCCGCTCCCCAGACCAAAGCCGAAGCTGAGCTGCGCACGCTCGCTAAAGCGCTCTATCCATTCCACCGTTATCCGCAAGGCTATCGCACCGCGCTCGAAGAACAGCTGCGTGAGGCGCAGGCATTGGGGCTGCGGCGGGTGCAGCTCACCTATTCGCCAGAGCACAAGCAGGCTTTTGAAAGCCTGATCAAAGAGCTTGATCTGCCATTGCGTGTCGATCTTTCGACGCAAGACCCGGCGACCGATACTTTGGCGGGGCAAAGCGACGGCCAAGCTTTTCGTGACGACGCAGGCAAGCTGGTCTTTAGGCCTGGGGGACATGGGGCTCTGCTAAAAAATCTGCAGGCCAGCGGTTTGGATCTTTGTGTGATCAAGAATATCGACAACATCGCGCATCAATCGCATTGGGCTGAGACCCTGCGTTGGAAAAAAATACTCTTGGGGCTCTTGTCCTGGCGTGGCGTGACCGACCGACCTGTGCGGGTCTGTGGGGTGGTGCGCAACATGGGCGAGCCGGGCGGGGGGCCCTTTTGGGCGCGCGACGCCCACGGTGCCGAATCACTGCAGATCATCGAGAGCGCTCAGTTTGACCTAAACGATCCCACTCAAAAAAACATCTTTGGATCGGCCACCCATTTTAATCCTGTCGATATTGTTTGCGCCTTGCGCGACGGCACGGGCAAGCCCTTTGAGCTATCGCGTTTTTGTGATGCCAGCGCCATCTTTATCAGCAAAAAAAGCCATGGAGACCGCGAGCTCTTAGCGCTTGAGCTACCGGGTCTGTGGAATGGGGGCATGGCGCTGTGGGACACTCTTTTTGTAGAGGTGCCGCTGGAGACCTTCAATCCCGTCAAAACCGTGGATGATCTCTTGCGTCCCGCCCACCAGGCTTAGCCCATGGCAGAGCTTAAGACACGGGTCTGTCGAGCCTGCAACGAGCCCTTTGCCCTGGATGTGGCCACCTGCCCACGTTGTGGCGAGGTTTTTGTAGAGAGCGAGCAGGTGGGCGAGCTGCTACGCAGTTATGATTTGGGATCCAGCCTCAAAGTCACGCCGGGCGTCTTGCTCCTGTTGTTGGTCTTTGGGACACTCTTGCTTGTGGTTGCGATCACTTGGTTCTTAAATTAAAAAACCCAGAGCCAAGGCTCCGGGTTTTTTGTAAGTGTTTTTTTGATGATTAAGAATTTGGAAAACACTCCCTGATTTGTTCCACGCGGATCGCCTTGCCTGTCTTGTCGTCCACTTCAACCACCAATGCCCAAAACTCGATCTGCTCTTCGCTGGGCTCAAAGCGGGTCGGCAAACCCTGTAAAAAGCGTCGCAAGATACCTTCGTGCTTCATGCCGATCACGCCGCCGTAGCCGCCTGTCAGGCCTAGATCGGTCTGGTAGGCGGTGCCGGCCTTGCTGATGCGGGTGTCGGCGGTGGGTACGTGGGTATGGGTGCCCACGACAATGCTGGCATGGCCGTCCAAGTATTTGCCCATGGCGATCTTTTCGCTGGTGGCTTCGGCGTGAAAGTCCATGATCAAGACGCGCGCGCCCTGGTCTTTAAGGCGATTGAGCGACGCCATGGCTGCGCTGAAGGGGTCATCGATGACATGGGCAAAAAAGACCCGGCCGAGCGCATTGCTGATGCCAACGCTGACGCCGTCGCGGGTGGTAAAAATGCATTCACCGCGCCCGGGCACGCCACTGGGATAATTGCAGGGGCGCAAGAGCGTAGGGAAGTCGGCCCAGCATTGCTCGACCTCTTTCTTATCCCAAATGTGATTGCCACTGGTAAAGACATCCACGCCGTAGGATTTAAGCTCGGTCAAGCTGCTGTGATTGACTCCAAAGCCACCCGCAAGATTTTCTACGTTGGCGATGGCCAGTGCCGCGCCGATCTTGGTCTTGAGCAACGGCAGATAGCGTTGCACTGCTCGGCGGCCTGGTTGGCCGATGATGTCACCGATCAAGATGATCTTCATGGTTTCCCTTCGACTGGATCTCTAGATAAGAATTCTGTGACCGCTCAGGGCACGGGCCTTCGACGCTTATTTCGCGTATTCGACGGCCCGTGTCTCGCGGATGACTTGCACCTTGATCTGGCCAGGGTAGTCTAATTCGGCCTCGACTTTGCGGGCGACGTCCCGGGCCAGTTGGGCCGCGAGGGCGTCGCTGACAAGATCATGGGCCACCATGATGCGCACTTCGCGACCAGCTTGCAGGGCGTAGGCTTGAGTGACGCCCGTAAAGCTATGCGCGATCTCTTCTAGTTTTTGCAGGCGCTTGATATAAGCTTCGACACTTTCACGGCGGGCGCCCGGGCGCGAGGCCGAGATCGCGTCGGCGGCCTGGACCAAGCAGGCTTCCACGCTTTCCATGGGCACGTCGTTGTGATGCGCCTCAACGCAATGCAAGACCGCGGGATGCTCGCCATAGCGCTTGAGGACTTCGACCCCTAGCTGGGTGTGGGTGCCTTCGCGATCCTGATCCAAAGCCTTGCCAATGTCGTGCAAGAATCCAGCGCGCCGCGCCACGTCGGCGTTGGCGCCCAGCTCGGCGGCCATGGTGCCCGCCAGATGGGCCACTTCTAGGCTATGCAGCAGGATGTTCTGGCCAAAGCTGGTGCGGTACTTGAGCTTGCCCATCAGGCGATTGATCTCGGGGTGCAGACGGCCCACACCCGCTTCGACGCAGGCCTGGTCGCCGATGATCGCCAACTGGCCTTCCATCTCGTCGCGGGTCTTTTGGACGACTTCTTCGATGCGACTGGGGTGGATACGCCCGTCATGTAGCAACTGTTCAAGGCTGATACGCGCGATCTCACGGCGGAAGGCGTTGAAACTGGACAGGACCACGGTCTCGGGGGTGTCGTCGATGATCAGGTCGACCCCGGTGGCGTTCTCAAGGGCGCGAATGTTGCGCCCTTCACGACCGATGATGCGGCCTTTCATGTCTTCGCTAGGAATATGCACAACGCTGACGGTGGTCTCGGCGGTGTGACTGCTGGCCCAGCGTCCAATCGCCAGACCGATGACTTGGCGCGCTTGTCGATCGGCCAGCTCACGGGTCTCGTCTTCCATGCGCTTGAGCATGTCGGCGCTATCCCGGCGCGCTTCTTTTTCCATGCCGCGCAGCAGTTGGGCGCGGGCTTCTTCGGCGGTGAGGCCAGCGACACGCTCTAAGCGGCCGCGCTCGTCGGCCATCAGCTTGTCTAGCTCGGCTTCTTTACGGACCATGGCGGTGGCGCGGGCAGTCACTTCGCTACGTCTGGCCTCAAGGCCGCGTTCGGACTCTTCGAGCGCACGGCTGGTCTGCGTTAGCTCGCGTTCAAGCGACCCCAGCCGGGACTGCGACTCGTTAAATTCTTCACGTTGGCGGCTGGCCATGGACTCAAACTCTTGGCGCTCTTGAAAGAGCCGGTCGCGCGCCTCAAATTCGATCTCTTTTTTACGGGCCCCTGCTTCACGTTCGGCCAATTCGAGCAAACGTTTGGACTGTTCTTGCGCGGCGCGTACCAGGCCATTGGCTCGGCTGCGGTCATAACCTAAACGAAATAGCACACCGAGAAGGACACCGGCGGTGAGTGCGGCGATAACAACTGAAAGCAACATGGATCCTCCGAAACAGTGTCCCGGAGGGAAAGGTGGGCTAGGACTAAGCGGAACGCGCTAAAGAGCCAGTCACGCGACGCCACCGATCTCTCGCTACCACAAGATTCCGTGGAAGAAAGAGCGCAAGGATGCGCGTGAGCACGCTTGGGTTGGTGGTCGCGTCGTCGCGAACAACCAAAAAGCGTGTCTGGCTTACGAACATAAATTTTATCAGCGTGTTTAGAAGATACATCTCTATCCCGCGTTCGCGGGTCCATTAGCATTTGCCCGGGTTCTTTCCCCGGTGGGACTTAAGCGTTAATTTTTAAGAGTATACGCCAGCGGGTGTAAAAATGCAAAGGGGTCACCCCCGTAGGAATGACCCCTTTTGCTGATAAATACCCCACCTGTGCCGTAGAACCGGAGTTTTTGAACCAGAAGATCAGGTGGGTGCCCGCAAGGACGACCCCGAAAGGTCGCCGATTTAAGGCTCCCTGACATCGGTTTGTGGATCAAAAAATCTCCGGCCCGACGAACACTGCAGGGAAAGCTGTATCTCTTATTTACCACAGGCTTAGGCTGGGCGCAAGGCGTTGCCTTGACCCGCACCAAGCGGGCTCGTATCATGCCATTTCAATGCGATGTTTGATATTAATAGCAGGCCTTTTTGGCTTTGTGGGCGGAAGCGCCCCCTTGGTTGCCAGCGACGATGGCCTCTGGTTGCGCGCGCCGCTAGGCTCGGTTGTCGGGAGTTGGGAGCTAGGCGTTCAAAGCCAACTTGTCAGTCAGGAGTCGTGGCGAGAGAACGGCGGTCTTCGCATGCTTGATCCAGATGGGCAAGTGAGGCAGACGCGGTCTCTACAATTGCTGACCACACTGCGCTGGCAGGCCCAAGCGCGGCACGGCTTTGAGTTGCTGCTGCCGTATAAGTTTGTTGAGCATGGTCCAGAATTTCCTAGCGCAGGTGTCGCGCCGACCTACGCCATCAACGATCCGCTGGTCAATCGGGCGGATGCGGTGGGGGATCTTGGCCTAGCGTGGCGCTGGGCCGCCTGGCAATCGAAAGACGCCAAGGGTCAGGCGGATCTTGGGCTGGGCGCGGGCGTGCGAGGGCCCACCGGCCAAAGCCCATGGAGCGGGGCGCATCCGCGGGTGGCCACAGGCGAGGGTGTTTGGATGGGAAACTGTCACGCCACCCTCTTGGGCCAACGCGACAAATTTTTTAGTGGAGTGCAAGGGAGCATCGAGCTTTTGGCGGGCAGCCAGGCTGAGATCAGTGGTAACGCCCCGTACGCCTACACTTCGTCGGGGCCACTGGTCTACCCTTCGGGGCGAGTCTACATCGAACCGCGTCTTGGGGGCGAGATTGTGGCACTGACGGGCTGGGACTGGCACGTGGACGAAAGTGCGCGGCATAGCTTGGGGCTAGAGCTGCGACAGCATTGGCGTGCTCCCTTGGTCGTGGAAGGCATTGCTTTGGACGCGAGCCGCGAAAGCGAACAAGTGGCTAGCGTCTGGATGCGTTTCCGCTTTTTGCCACGCTTCACGCTCTTGGCGGCTTATCTCAGCGCGCCATTCAACGCGCGCGGGATTGCGGCGTCCGATGATGGCTCGACACTTTTGCGGGCCGAGGTGGTGTTTTGACACGGCCCAGCGCTTTGCTCTTTGATCTAGACGGCACGCTCATCGACAGCAGCGCCGATCTGTGCGCCAGTGGTAATTTTTTGCGTGCCGGTTTGGGATTGCCAGACTTGACCCAGGCCATGGTGGCCACTTATATCGGTGACGGCGTCGAGGCGTTGGTGCGCCGCCTGCTGGGGCCGGAGCATGAGGCCAAGCTTGGTGAGCACGTGGACGCTTTCAAAGTGCATTACCGCGAGCATTGCCTGGATCAGACGCGTTTGTACGATGGGGTCGATGCGGCCTTGCGCTCCCTGCACGCGCACACGCCTCGTTTGGCGATTGTCACCAACAAGCCCGAACGTGTCTCGCGGCGTATTTTGGCCGGCTTGGGGGTGGCGTCCCTTTTTGGTAGTGTGGTGGGCGGGGATAGCGCGCCTAAAAAGAAACCCGCGCCCGAGCCCCTGTGGTTGGCCTGCCAGCAACTGGGAGTGAGCCCCGCCGACGCCGTGATGATCGGGGATAGTCACGTGGATATTCAAGCGGGCAAAGCCGCCGGCACCCTCACCTGGGCGCTCAAGGGAGGCATTGGGGATGACGCCGCGATGCTAGCCGCGGGACCGGACCGGATTTTTGATAATTTTTCAGAACTACTTCATGGATTAAGAGGCGACTGATGTCAGACACAGGATTACCCGGCAAGCCCGCGCGCGAGTTTAAACTAACCTTCACTGAGCGCATCTATCGTCTGCACGCCAACGGCGTCAACAACCACGCCCCCCGTGGCGGCGGTATCTTCGAGATCGTGCTCTTTCCCCCAGGCGCCGAAGACGGCGAAG
>JANLXT010000200.1:0-3938 GCA_031365225.1 candidate division FCPU426 bacterium | reverse complement strand
GAAATCTGGCGCGCGGGGCAGGAGGCTACCTTCCGTCTTGGCATCACCGGCTTGCATCCCGAATTGGTGCGCTTGCTCGGCAAATGCAAGTTCCGCACCAGCTATGGCCAAAATCAGTTACAACACTCAATCGAGGTCAGCATTCTTTCCGGATTAATAGCCGAAGAAATTGGGGCGAACGTAGCCGTGGCTAAAAAAGGCGGCTTACTCCATGACATCGGAAAAGCCATCGACCATGAAGTCCAAGGCGGCCACCCACAAATCGGTTATGACATCATGAAAAAGTACGGCTTACCAGAGGAAGTGGCGTATATTTCCATCGCCCACCACGAAGACATGCCGAAAACCGTGGAAGGCGCTATCGTCAAAACTGCCGACGCTTTATCCGGCGCCCGCCCAGGCGCGCGAAAAGGCACATACGAAAATTACGTTCAACGTCTGACTGAATTGGAAACATTAACGAAATCCTTCGCTGGTGTCGATCGTGCCTTCGCTATCCAAGCCGGACGTGAAATTCGCGTTTTTGTCCGCCCAGAACAGGTGGATGATTTCACCGCCACAAAATTGGCTGCGGACATCGCCCGGAAGATCGAAGCCGAAATGCAATATCCGGGAGAAATTAAAGTGACGGTAATCCGCGAGAAACGGGTCATTGAATATGCCAGATAGAAAAGGTGAGATTTGGGGGTTGAGCGGGTTCGTGCGCCCCCAACTCTGTCCATGGCCAAACCTCCAAACCACTAAGCCTCCAAGCCTCTAAAAATGAACATTCTCTTCTTCGGCGACATCGTGGGCAAAATTGGTCGCAAAGCCATCATCAAAATTCTGCCAACTTTGAAAAAAGAATTCCAAGCTGATGTTGTCTTAGCTAACGTGGAAAATTTGGCCCATGGCAAAGGTATCACTCGCTCCACCCTTCAAGAAGTTATTGATGGGGGAGTTGATATTGGTACCGGCGGCGATCATCTACTCGAAAAACCGGAAGCCCTGGAGATTCTAGCCGTGGAGCCAAATATCATCGTTCGACCGGCAAATTTACCGGCGGATACTCCGGGCAGCGGGGAAAAAACCTTTATGGTTAGCGGAAAAAAGGTAGTTGTGATAAACTTGTTGGGTCAGTTCGGTATGTCGCACCCGCCTGTGGAAAGTCCATTCAAAGTTATGGAACGGTGGCTAGCGCATCCACGTTCAAGCAGTGACGCCGTCATCGTGGAATTACACGCCGAAGCCACGAGTGAAAAAGTGGCAATGGGCTGGTTACTCGATGGGCAGGTGAGTTTAGTCATCGGATCGCACACCCACGTTCCCACCGCTGATGAACGGGTTTTGCCACGTGGCACCGCGTATATTACCGATGTCGGCATGGTTGGTCTCCGCGATTCATCACTTGGGGTTGATAAAGATATCGCGATCCAACGATTCCTGACGGACGAAAAAGTCCGCTTTGAAATTCCCGAACAAGGCGTCGTAGCGGTCAACGCCGTCGCCGTCAGTATCGTTGACGGTAAAGCCACCAAGATCACCAGGATCCATCGCGAAGTGGAGATTGGCTAGCTGGCGATTGAACTTGATCGATTCCCAATTATTCATATTTACAGAATTTACATTTGAAAGGGGGTGAGTTGGATGAACAAAACTGAATTAGCCGATAAAATGGCCGAGCGACTCGGGGTTACAAAAAAGCAAGCGGAAGATATGCTCGATGCCTTTGAAGACCTTGTCACCACCACCCTCAAAGCCGGCGGCGAAGTGACTTTAACCGGATTTGGCACATTTATGTCGAAGCGACGCGAAGCGCGCATGGGTGTAAATCCGCAGAAGCCGGGAGAAAAGATCCATATCCCCGCCGTGACTGTTCCGAAATTCAAAGCCGGTAAATCTTTGAAAGATGCTTTGAAAGCCGGTGTCGGCGCCGCTCCTACCGAAGAAGCGCCAGCCCCTGCTCCGATGGAAACACCAGTGATGTAAGAACATTTTCATATCATGTTTCTCCCAAAAAACCCTCCACCACTAAGGAGGGTTTTTTGGTGCTCGCTTGGCTGACGAAGATCGAATACTGGAAACTAACACCTGAAAAATACCGCCATCTAGTCTTCGACGAAGTAAGGGAGCAGTCGAGAGGCTATAGTAATACCAGGCATGATTAGTTCATTCGCTCCGTCACTGCACGGTTTGAATGTCACATCCTTTGGTTTGATGAATCTCCACCAGGTCGAACGCTAAACGGGGAATCGTCAGTTATCATTATTTAAAAAAAACCGGAGAAATTACTTTCTCTCGGTTGCTGATGCGGCTGGACCATAGTAATGGGTCCATATTCTTTGTTCCATCTCGGTCGGATGATGATCAACGACTTGAACCAACGATTGTCCGTAACGCACGGCCTGTCGGCTGATCAACTTGCCCCCTTCGGCCGGAAAAACGAAGATCGGGCCGAGGGTGGACATAATCTGGACCTGGCGGGCGCTCGCGTCAACCAGGACTTGGTACTGACTCCCATCGACACTAACCCGATGGGTTTTGATCCGCTGAATAACTCCCGGCACGATCATGGAAAAGAGCAGTAAGGCCCCGATGAAGCGGCCCATCGTCCAGTTACTCACCTCAAACCGTCGCATGACTCTCCTCCGAAGTTCAGTTCCGCAGTGACAAAGTCGATATACTAGGTCTAACCTATAATTTCACAACTGTCAAGGTCTAGTAAAGCCCCATGGTATAATTTATTGCGCCAAACCTCTAAGCCACCAAGCCTCTAAACCTCTATTCAGATGACCGGAAAAACTCACGCCATAATCGGCCTCAACACCCTTTGGTTAATTCCCATAACCCAGTTAGATTTTACACCATTGGTAATCCCCGTGGCGGCTATCGCGGCTTTGCTACCGGATCTGGATGCTTCGGAATCCATGGCGAAAAATTTATCGGTGAGTTTTGGCACCAGTCGACATCGTATTTCCATCAAACCCTTTTGGATATTTGCCGTAGTATTGAGTAAAATTTTTAAACATCGCGGGTGGTTACATTCCTGGGTCGCGATCCTAGCCGTCGCCGCCGCAAGTTTCGCTATCTTCCCGCCGGAAAATATTGTTTATCCAGTCATTATCGTGGCCGCCTATACCAGCCACCTTCTTAGCGACGCCTTAACGAAGCACGGTATCCAATTTTTTTTACCCATAAATACACCGGTTAGTCTGTTACCCCGATTTTTGCGTGTCAGAACTGGGGGCGTAATTGATACGTTGTTGTTTGTCGGTGGCGCGATGACTTTTGCATGGTTTGTCTTTCGACAATGGCAATCTGGTTGGACGCCTTTTTCTTAAGTGTTTCATGGAGTACAGCACGAAAAACAATCCATTCAAGCTGGAGTTGTCCTGCAAATTCGCCTGGTGACCCGAGGAGGACTCGAACCTCCAACCCGCTGCTTAAGAGGCAGCTGCTCTACCATTGAGCTATCGGGCCATGAACCTGGCGTTTTTTCGGGTTCATAGCAAATTGCCAGAACCTCACGGAATATTTTTTTGACAAATGCTGCTAGGGCCGACGCTCCCGGCCTGTACTTTTTAAACAGTACCCAGCCTTTTTCCCTGGTGCCTAGGGCCAGAGTCGAACTGGCCACGCCTGCCTCTTCAGGGCAGCGCTCTACCGATGAGCTACCTAGGCTCACACCAAGGAGAAATGCTGGGTTCAATGACGGCTGAGGCTGAGTTTTCTCGCGTTACCGAAGTAATTTCCTAGGCTTCCCGCGAACGAACCATCACTTCTCACATGAACTTTTACTTTTGAAAGCCAGCTCAGGATACCAGAAAGAAGAAAACATTTCAAGTGTCGCCGGATTACTTGCCTTGTTGAGCGGCCAAAAAACCAGTAAACTACTGTTATGCCCGGCGAAAGATCTATAGGTCCCGATACCTACCGCGAAGCGTACAAGCTGAACAAGC
>JANLXT010000196.1:0-1097 GCA_031365225.1 candidate division FCPU426 bacterium | reverse complement strand
AGCGCAGAATCTGACCCCCCACGAGATCAAGACCATCGTCAGCAGAGCAGGCGAAAACACCAAGATCGTTCTCACGGGCGACCCCTATCAGATTGACAATCCCTATCTGGACTCTGAGAGCAATGGCTTGACCTACCTTGTTGAAAAATTTAAAGGGCAGACAAATTTTGGACACGTCACGCTGACGCGCAGCGAACGCTCGCGTTTGGCGGCCATGGCCGCTCAGCTGCTCTAAGAGGCAACCTTGGCGTTCAAGCATATCCTTGTCGCACGCTTTAGCTCTTTGGGTGACATCGCCCTGACGAGCGGAGCTTTGGCGTGGCTGAGGGAGCGCACGCCACAGACGCGCGTGACACTCGTAACCAAAGCCTTGTGGGCGCCCCTGTTTGAGGGGCAAACCTGGGTCGATCAGGTTTGGTCGCTCGAAGACCAAAGTGGCTTGTTGGGGCTCGCCCGCCGCGCCCAGGCCGAAGGGGTCGACGCCTACTTGGATCTGCATGCCAACCTTCGATCGCGCGCGCTGGGCTGGCTCTTGCGTGTTCCGCTGGCTCGCTCGAAAGGCTTTGGGGTGCGGCGTCGAATGCGGGTATTGAGACCTGGCCCGGCGGTGGCGACCTTGCCTCATGTGGCTCGTCGCTATCTGGATGCCGCCGCACGCTTGTTAGGTGAAGCAGCGCCGTTGGGGTTGGCCCCCTCCCCGCGCCTGGTCGCGCCCAGCGCCCAGATCGAGAGCGCGCGCCAACAGCTTGTGGATTGGGGTTTTAAAAAAGATCAGCGTGTCTTGGCGGTGGTTCCAGGCGCGGCGTGGGCGACAAAACGTTGGAGCGCTGAACATTTTGCGCAGACGCTGGCATTGATCGCGGATGGAGAACGGGTGCGCTTTATCTTGTTAGGATCCGAGGCCGAGGCGCCCTTGGCGGACGCGGTGATCAGTCGTATGCGCAAGGCCCAAGCGTTAGCGCACAACGTGTGTGGCCAAGGCGGCCTGCTGGGGCTCGCGGGTTATTTGGCGGTGGCAGATGCTGCATTGACGCATGATAGTGGGCCGATGCATATGGCGACGGCGCTGGGCAAGCCGGTGATCGCCCTCTTTGGTC
>JANLXT010000195.1:0-2030 GCA_031365225.1 candidate division FCPU426 bacterium | reverse complement strand
CAAGATCGTGGCCGACCTTGCGCCTGGGCGCTGGGCGTGGGCCCCTTGGCGTCTTTGGCTGACGCCCTGGTCGACCCAGACCCTCGAGCTGCCCGCGGGGCGGGCGGCGCAACTAGCGCTGTGCCAAGGTCAGAAACTAGTCATTGAGGAGCGCCCATGAGAGACATGGTGTTGGGCGCGTTGGTCTTGGGGTGCTTAAGTGCTCGCCCGACCCTTGTGGTCGCCGGCAGTTCGTCCCCCGAGGGGCTTCGGTCCAAGGTAGAGCGGCATGTGGCGGTCGCGTTCAAAATGTTAAAGCGAGATCGAAAGCTGGATGCCGCGCGCGAGATCGAAGTCGCGTTGACGTTGGATCCGACGCGACAAGATTTGTCCGAGCTCTTGCAAAGCTTGCGCGAAGGCAGGGCGCTGACCTTCAGCGCGGCGGTGAGCGCGCCGTCTTTGGTCGCGCCCCAAGAGCCTGTCCAGGCAAGAGCACTGCGTCTGCTTGAGCGGGCCGAGCTGGCCTATCGCGACGACGAACCCGAAGCCGCAGCGCAGGCTTGGCGTCAAGCCTTGGTCCTTTCGCCCGGCTTGGCACCCGCGATAGCGGGGCTCGAGCGTTTGAAGCGCGAAGCCTGGCAGGCAGATTCAGACCAACCTTTTGATAGCAGTGTTGGCGATATCTACAAAGATGCCCTCAAGGATAAACGTAAAGGTCGTTTTATAGAGGCGCGTACGCGATTGCGTGAGGCCTTGGCGCTCAATCCTGTCCACGTCAAATCGCTGGCGCTGCTTGCCGATTTAGAAAAAAACGCAAGCGAGCAAGAGCGTGGTCGTCACGTGGACCAAAATCTGCGTGCGGCGCTTGAGGCCGAAAAAGCGGGTGATCTTGTGAAGGCCCATCGATTGCTTGAAGCGGTTCTTGAGCAACGACCCCACGATCCGTCCGTGGCAGATCTGCGCCAACGCTTGAATGTCGCTGCCGCCCCTCAAGTCGAAGCCTTGCTACTGCGGGCAAAGCGGGCTGAAGCCGCAGGGCGTTTGGCCGAGGCACAAGACTCCCTAGAACAGGCCTTTGCGCTAGCGCCCGAGCGTCCCGAACTGCGTACCCAAGCGCGTAGCGTGGGCCAAAAAGTGGCCCAAGACCTTGGACAGACACAGTCGCGCCAAGAGGCGATTCGGCTCTATAATGAGGGGGTCGAGGCCTTTCAAGATGGCCAGGTCGATTTGGCGGTCACACGGTTTCAAGCCAGTGTTAGCATGGCACCTCACGATGACGAATCACGGCGGGCCTTGAATGCGGCGCTCAAGCGTCAGCGCGAACGGGACGAAGCGCGCAAGCGCGAGAGCCAAGCACTCAGCAAAGAAGCCGCGCGCCTCGAGGCGCAAGGTGGTTTAGGGGAAGCCTTGACGCGCTACGAGAAGGCGGCGGCGCGGGACACGAGCAACAGCGACGCGGCACTGGCTGTGATAAGATTGCGAGCTAAGATCAAGGGAGAATGATGGCCGATCAAGTCAAAGACGAAGCCGTCACCATCGAGCTGGTGGCGACCAATCGCCGCGCATTTCATGAATATTTTATCTTAGAAAAAGTCGAGGCTGGTCTCGTGCTGAAAGGCACCGAGGTCAAGAGCCTGCGTGCCAAGCATTGCCAGCTGAAGGACGCCCACGCCCGCATCGATCGCGCCGGCAACATGGAGCTGCTCAACTTTCACATCAACCCCTACGAGCAGGGCAACCGCTACAACATGGTCCCCGACCGCACCCGCCGCCTGCTGCTGCACAAGCGCCAAATTACCAAGCTAGGCCAAGCCCTGGCCCGCGACGGCGTCACCCTAGTGCCATTGCGTGTCTATTTTTTAAAGGGAAGGGCCAAGATCGAGCTGGGCGTGGCCAAGGGTAAGCAGGCCTATGATAAACGCGAGACCTTGAGGAAGAAGGACGCTGACCGCGTGTTGGAGCGGGCGCTATGGGATAAGAATCGGTGAGCCAGAGCCGCGCCGTTGTCATAAAGAAAGCGACGACGACACCCAAAAAAGAAGAGATCCGCG
>JANLXT010000192.1:0-5366 GCA_031365225.1 candidate division FCPU426 bacterium | reverse complement strand
AGGGCTTCGGGCTCGATGCCCCAGGCCCCTAGAGCGTCAGGAGCCACCGCGAGCATGGCCACCCCCCGCAGGTAAGGGTCGATATCTGACGCAAGTTGTAGCTCCAGTTCCCTAACTCCGAGACCATTCTTGACCGACGCGGCTGGATTATTGCCACCATCCCCTGCCCGCCAATCCATCAAAGCGTTTAGGCTCAAATCTGGGTTCATTCGGCTATCCGCCGCCCTCAAAGGCAGGGCAACTGCTAAAACAATAAAAATACGCAACGCTAGATTGCGGGACATAGGATCTCCTGAGGTGAGAAAAAAATGACGGACCAAGCTCAGGAAAATGCTGGCGGGGCTCTTAAAGCGGGGGATGGGTTATAAAATCTTGGTTGTAAGGATAGGATCGCACTAAAAAAGGGGGCAAAAAAATGTTGGGGCGAAGGCGGCGTGACTGGGCCAAGCACCGCCAAGCCCACTTGCTGCAAGCTTTGGACGCACGCCTCGCAAGCCCGGCCAGGCTCGGCATTGTCATGGCGTGAACGCTCCAGTAAATGCAAGGCGCTATGCGCTTGCAACGCCAGAAGCAGGGTCACGACAAAAAGCGCGAGTGGTTTTTTGACGCTGAAGATCATGTCCAAATCATACCACAGTTCACTCGTCAGCCTTGAAGATCCGCAAAGTCAAAAGGCTTATTTCGCCATGGGTGGGCCCCAGTAGCCTGTGCCCTAAGGCAGCGACAAATAGAGTTGTTCAACTTTTTTGCGCGCCCAGGGCGTCTTACGCAAAAAGACCAGGCTGGACTTGATGCTGGGGTCCTGTTTAAAGCAGCGGATATCCACGGCTTCACCCATGGATTCCCAGCCTAGGCGCTCGACAAGGGTGTTGAGCAGGGCTTCCAGCGTGATCCCGTGCAGAGGGTCCTGGCTCATAGTGGCTTCACCATATAAATCTCGTCCCCCCAAATGCTCTTATGTATTCCACGACCATCCGCGACATAACCTAGGCGCGGATAGAGGGCGCGCGCGCGTTCGTAACCTGAACCCAAACCAACGCCGATGCCAATACGAGCGTGCCTTCCGTTCTTTGCCAGCGCCTCTAGTTCTGTGATCAACTGACGGCCTATGCCTTGAGCCTGCCTCGCGGGCACCACGTTTAGGTCGTTGATCTCTGGGATACCCTCGGCGACAAAGGGCTCGTAATAAGAGCGCCAGAGCAGGTTGCCGTAGCCAAGCAACTCGGTCCCTTGCCACGCGATCAAGGTCACGCGCCATCCGGCCTGGTTCTCGGTGAGATACGTTTGGTATTGTTCCAAAGGCTTGTTCCATAGGACAAAGGCATCGCGCAAGGCGGAGGGGTCTTGAGTCGTCATTTTTTTAATGCTAATCATGCTCTTCCCCAAGCATGGCTTTCGGTCCGCCCACTTTCCCACAGTGGGGGCAACGCCGGGTTCGATCCATGGCTCGACCGATTAAAAATACCATCAGAACCGCGAACAGAATGATCCCAGCCCAAAACACCGACATCTTAGCGCCTCAGTGACTGACCTTGTAAGTTATCAGTTTCCAAGCTTCTCCGACCAGCTTCAGCTTCGCCTCGTGCTTTTCTGGCGCGGGCGTTTGAAAACGCACACCCTGATAGGTCGAGACCTCCATAAATATCAGATCAATGCTACCGTCCTGGGCCACGGTTTCACTCACAAGATCATGCCTACTGCGCAGCAATTTACCCTCGGGCGTGCCCTTGAGCCCCGCCACAAGGCTGGCCTTGCCGCCGTTAGGCGAGCAATAGTCTTGGATCCATTCTTTGGCTTGCCCTTCAACCATGGTCATCAGCTTGTCGCAATCGCCATCGGCGGCGGCCTCCTCAAACGCGACATAAGTCAAATAAGCTGGCGATTTATAGAAAAAATGCCAATAGGCCCAGCCCCCGCCACTCGCCAAAATTAGCACAAAGATCCACTTGCCCATACGGCCTCCACGAAGGTTTTTTCTAGCGCTCTAAACTTTGACACAAGTAGTCCGAGCTCACGTCTGCCCGGATCACGCGGTGACAGGGGATGAGCAAGGCGACCGGATTGCGGGCGACGGCGCTGCCCACGGCCCGCGCGCCGCGCACGCCAGCCTTCTTGCCCAACGCCTGATAACTGATCATTCGCCCCTGCGGCACTGCGCTCAGTGCCCGCCAGATCTTTAATTGAAAGGCAGTGCCCGCTATCCAGCACGGGACGGTTCCTTTGCGCGCGATACTGCCAAGGGCGGGCTTATTATGCGGATTGATATTTTAGACATGCGCCACTTTACTTCATCGCCAAGCCTAATAAAAGGGCCGTCCCCTCTCGGTGAACGGCCCGCTTTCTCTACCCAAAGATCGCTTGCCCCCGTTACTGACCCTGCCAGTCCCACGAAAGTCCCGTCGTCACGTTATAAAATGAGTAGTTCGGTTTGATCCCAGACTCAAATTGTTGATTGCTACTGACATAACGCGCAGAGGCGGAATTAAGCCAGCTCAAACCCCCACCCAATTTGTGGCTTAGCGAAAGATTCAACCCGTTCTCTACATCACTGATCTTGGCGCTGGTCAACGCGCCGCTCGGCGTCTGCACCGGACGATTTAGATTTCGCAGCGAAACCGAATAACCGATGCTCGCTTTCCAAGCCTCGTTCGCCCAACGCAAATCAGTGTTGGCCCGTGTCACTTGATAGTCCTGACTGTTGGGCAGCGCCTTGTTGTTGATCGTATCAAAAGTATTTTGATTAGAACTATTGCTGATCCATTGCAAACCCCAGCCTAAGCCCCACGCCGGGTTAAGGCTCGTTTCGCCGTCCAAGCCCACGGTGGTGTAAAGGTCAGCCTGGCGACGCTCAAGATCAAGGGTGCCATCCAAGACGCGCGTCACATAAGCATCATCGTAGTTCTTAAACCAAAGCGAGACGCTGATCTTCCCCACAGGCTTGAGGGTTGCCTTCAGCGAGGTCTGAACACCGACAAAATCCTTCACCCGCGCGTTCAGGCCGCGGGTCAACTCAGAACCCAGCCGCCGATAATTTGGATAATTTCGCGCGCTGGCGTCAACGCCAATGCCTACCGGCAGTTCAAGCACGATGCCATCCCAGTCCGCGCCTGCCACAAACTCATCAAAATCATAGAGCCCCTTACCAAAGGGCTCATTCACGGTCTCGACATTCATGGATCGGCGAGCGTCCAGACGCAGGCTGTAGGTTGAGTCTTCTGATTGGGAAAATTTTAGGGTGGGCCGAAAACCCGAGACCAAGCCTCTGACAAATAAAGTGTCTTCTTGGATCGAGCGTTCTTGTCCCGTCGCGGTGATATAAATCGTGGGCAATAAATTAATTTTTTCTGACAAACCCAAGGCTGGCACCACAAAAAGGTTGCCCAGGCCAAGGAGGCTTCCTTTGCTGTCCACCGTGGCCGCGTAGCCACCTCGCGCGTCAGCATGGACCACCGGTTTAAAGGTCAGGCTCCATGCCGAACTTTGCGTCAATAGTAGCGACAGACCTAAAGCTATTTTTTTCATTAGAAGGCGTTCAAGAGCGAATCGATCGGGACCAACACATCAGGAATCACACCAAGATAATTTGGCGCGGTGACCTGGACTTGAAAGACCCTGTCCACGCCTGGATTGACTAGATCCCGTAACCGTGTGAGCCCCAGGCCAAAAGTACTTGGTAGCGACCTCGCGCCTTTACGGTCAAGCACCCAAATGTTCATCGTAAACATGGCTGTCGCGAGGGTGTTGTTGTAATAAACAAACTGCCAAGAATTATCCGAAGTGGTGGTCGCCGTCACTTGAATGTCATCGCTGCCCGCCAAAAGGCCGCCAAAGATATCAAAGTGACGTTGACCACGGTCTAAACCATTCACTGAGTACTGTTCTAAAATTCCCTGGCGATAAGTACCGCTCTGCAAGACCGGTGTGTCAAAAGTCTGGCTAAAGCACCATGTGCAAGAGGCGGGTGAGGCTATAGACACTTGTTCAAAAGTAACCCAGTAGGCAGGCAGGGTGGCGCCCAGATCATTGTACGTCGCCGACTTATCGCGCCCGGCAAGCGTCGCGGTGTAAACACCCGTCCAGTCCGTGGGCAACGCGTGATCAAAAACCACTTTGTAGGTGAACACGCTCAGTCCCGTCCCAGTCGCGGCCGCCAGATCGCCCCGGCGCAAGCTGTAATGCACTTTGGTCACGGTCGCAGCATCCGGGCGCAAAATAAGGTCGCTCATCTCAACCCGGTAGCCGTCTTTATCGATGTAATTGTTGCCCGCCAAAGCATCGTTCTGCCGGGCGGCGTTTTCTTGTGAAGCCTGGTCCGCGAGATCGTCTTGCAGTTCACCCATCTCATCAAAAATCTGCTTGGACAGATCCTTAGGTACAGGCGTCGTCGCAAGTGTCGGAGCGAGCGTAGCTTGGGGAGTTGGGTTGCTGCCCTGCAAGATCACTTGCTGCTGTTCGCGTATCGAATTAAAGAGCGCGCTCAAGCCCACATCCAGCCCCAGTCCTTTGGCCATCTGTGTGAAGGCACCAGGCGTTGATCCGCCCGCTTGCGCATCCTCGGCCAGGCGCTCAATCAGTTCCATGCTGATTGAGCCATTGGCCACCTTGTCAGCGATCTCGGCTACCTTGGCTGGGTCCAGCTTGATGGCCGGGTCCTTAGTTAAGAGAGCGATCGCCGCCGCGCGCTTGGCCTCGGGAGACTTAACGGCCGGAGGCGTGCCCACCGGGGGCAGCTTTTCTATGACGGGCAGACCCGCCGCCGCGATCAGCTCATTGACCAGGGCCAGATCCGCGAGCGTGAGCGGAAGGCTACTGGCTTTGCCGTCGGCGCTGATCGTGCCGCCCTGTCCAGGCAACACAAAGGTGGTAGCCCCTCCAGACCAGGCTGTGGTCTGCACGCCTCCGCTTTTGGACTCGAACACTTTGGTCTGCAGTTCACCCTTGGGCGTGCCCGTGAAAGCCACCACGCTTCCCTTGACCGCCGCTAATGCGCCACGATTATAAACGTCAAAGGCCGCGCCCTTATGCCGACCTGTCCATACCAAAGCCAACATGCCCTTGACCAAGTTCAAGGCGGTGCGCTTGCGCTGAGTGGTGCTAAGGCTAGCGATGGTCATCTCGGTGTTCTGACTCATCACAGTCTGAGCGCCATCGGGCGTCAGGATCTTGAGCATGGACTTCTCGCCGGTACGCAAGGTGCTCTCCACCGGCAAACTAGCGCCCACCAAGACCGTCGTCCAATCTGTCTTACCCGTGCGCACTTGCACTTTACCCGTCACCATCACTACCGAAGCCATTGATTCAGGCGCCACGCTTAGAGTCTGGCTCTTAGCTTGGGGTGCGGCCATGCCGGATGTCGCAAAAAGAGA
>JANLXT010000181.1:0-3141 GCA_031365225.1 candidate division FCPU426 bacterium | reverse complement strand
CCCGCCGATAGCCAGCAGCACTTTCACCCCGTGCCGCCGCGCTTCGGTCACGAGGGCCCCCAGCTTACCAGCCCGCGACAGGTCGATGCTCCCGTCTGGCCGCGGATAGGCGAACGCATACCCGACATGGGTCAGCCGGTCCCAGGGCAGGGCCGCCGGGGCCACGCGGTCCACATTCCACCAGGCATAAGCGCCGATGACGCGCTGCGGCCGAGCCAGGGGCGCCGGCGCGGCGCAAGAGAAGCTGAACAGGGCCGCCCCCAGGCAAAGGGCGTGCTTCAACAGGGTTGCAGGCATACAAGCTCCTTCATGTTGGCTCGCCAAAGCGGGATCTCCAAGCTTCTCGCTTGAAGAAACGCGAGCCTCGAAGCGAGTAACATTTAGATTATAAGCAAGAAAGCCCGCCTTGCAGCGGGCTTTCTTAAGATGGCGGGGTCTAGTAGGCGGCTTTAGAATTTGGTGTATTGAGGAGATGCTCCCGGGGGCTTGAAAGGGCTCGGAATCTTCAACCCATAGGCCGCCTAGGCACTTCTGGAAGTAAACGCAAAAGGGTAGCCACCGTCTTTTTTAAAGAGAACCTGTTTGGCGCCACCTCTTTATAAGGCCGCGGCGCTCCTGGCGCTCAGGATGATTCGGCCGGATAATACGAGGCCGCTAAGGTAGACGACCAGCAGAAGCAGCACCACTCGGTGCCACAGTCTTGTGGATTTCCCCCCGCCATCCGCGAGGAATGAGCCTGCGTCCAGGTCGTGGGCGTCATCTTGCCGAAGTGAATCCCCGCCCGCTTTGATCGCCCGTGGCAGGACCACCCACCACTGAAGGAGCGCTGCGCCTAAAGACACCAAGGCGGGCATATGTTCGCTATGCGCCGCTCGGCCCGCGATCATGGCGGCGCTCAGTGCCACGGTCATAGGCACCATGGCACGGCTCCACAGGCGGGCCATGCGCATTTGCTGAACGATGAACTGCGGTCGAGGCATGCTTCCTATCATGCCCAACGGATGGATGATAAAGACCCAGACGCTGCAACCCAGGGTCAGACCAATGAAAGTAAGCGCGATGATGTCTAAAGTTGAATGCTGCATAGCCGGGCTCTTTTGGTGAGGCCAGAAAACACTTTGAGTATAAACAAGAAAGCCCGCCTTTCGGCGGGCTTTTATTTGAATGGCGGGGCCTCGTAGACGACTTTAGAACTTGGTGCATTGAGGAGATGCCTGCTGGGGGTCTGCCCGAACTGTGTCTCCGCCTTAGCGGCACACTATGAGTCTTGAATCAGCCTCTTCCCAAAGCTGCTGACTGTCTCCTCGGAAAAACCCGCTTTTGCATAAAACGCTCGGGCTTCTGCGTTTTCCGATCGAACTTGGAGGTTTATCTTCGGGCAACCCAGCGCCTCGAGCAGGCTTTCGGCGTTTGCCAGTAATTGCCTGCCAATTCCTTTTTTCCGACAAACAGGATCGACCGCCAAATAATTTATCCAGCCCCTGTGGCCTTCGTAACCAGCCATCACAGTACCTACGACTTCGCCATCCAGCACCGCAACCAGAAAAAGTTCTGGATGCACCTGCAGCTTACGCTGGATGTCTTTAGCCGGGTCATTCGAAGCTGTGACCAGCCCACAGCGATGCCAAATTTTTAAAACGGTTTCTTTGTCGACCTGCTCGAATGCTCTGATGGCCGTCATGTTACAAGGCCAGCTTTTGAATAAGGTCGTCTTTGCTTATCTTAGGGTGGGTCGCAATATCGCCCAAAATGCCAGAGAGGATCCCTACTTTTAGCGGGTCATGGGCCGAGACCGTCACATGATATTCCCCATCGACAAGCGTCGTCAGCCGGATGTGGCTACCCGCCTGACGGGTGATGGAGTACCCAAGAACTTTGAGTTTCTTTGCAAGGTCCGCTCCCGATAGGTCACGGGGCAATTTCATACGGCCAAAACTTCTTCTTTCACAAAATGCAGGCGCAGCATCGACGGGCCTTTGCCTTCGTCAAAATGGCAAGCCACCGCCTCACGGACGTTCTTATGCAGCTCTTCGAGATCTTCTCCCTGGGTGAAAATAGCCTCGCCTAGAGCCTTGGCGGCATATCCGCCTTCGGGCGCTTCTTCGACGACAAAGATGAGTTCGGTCATGGGGCACCCAGAAAAAGTCTCTAATGGCGGAACTCTATGATTATAAACAAGAAAGCCCGCCATGTGGCGGGCTTTCTTTGAATGGCTTGGCCAATGGGGCGGCTTTAGACCTTGGTGCATTGAAGAAATGCCCCGAAATGGCTTGCCCGGACTTGAAATATTGTTACGGAGAGTCGGACTCAGGGAACTCGATCTGTCGAGATCTCTCGATTCGCTTTTACAATATTCACGGGATTTGCCCTCAGTCGTTGTAAAATAGCAGGATATGAACACATCCTCTACACCCCACGGTCGCCGCCTGACTGCGGTGATGTTCACAGACATCGCTGGCTACAGTCGCATGATGTCGGTCGACGAAACCGCAACTCTTAAGTTCCTTCAAATCCATAATCAGATATTGGCTGAGTCCATTGAGTCCCATCGCGGCAGAGTGGTGAAGACGATTGGCGATGCCTTCATGGCCGAATTCGCCAGTGTGGGGGACGCCCTACAGTGTGCGTGCGAGATCCATCGGGCCTTGGCCGCCAGTGAAAACGGCCGCCCTGAACCAAGGCGCATCCGCATCGGGATACATACGGGCGAAGTCAATGTCACCCCCGAAGGCGACCTTTTCGGGGACGCGGTGAATCTAGCCGCCCGCCTTGAGCCGCAGGCCCCCATCGGAGGAGTTTGTGTCAGCCAGGCGGTCGTAGACCAGATGAAATCAAGGCAAGAGTTGAATTTCCTGTCCATAGGCAAAAAGCAGCTCAAGAACATCCCCGGCGAATCCGAATTGTATTTGCTGAGCGCGGCCGGGCTTGATCTGGGTGACCTGGCAAAGCGCCTCAGGCTTCGCCGGCGATGGTTCGCGGCATCGATCGCGGCCCTGATCATCTTAGGCCTGGGGGCATCGCCCACATGGAAGGCCTGGGAGCAGTGGAAAGAGGGCAGAGGCTGGAAACTAGTGTTTGAACAATCGTTTAGTTTGTCGGCATCTCAAACTCGATTTCGCATCCCCGAAGGCTCCCAAGTCC
>JANLXT010000083.1:0-1617 GCA_031365225.1 candidate division FCPU426 bacterium | reverse complement strand
GCCCTCTTTGTTTTGCTCACCCTGTTCGACGCGGCGCTTGGCCAGCTCTAGATTGTGTCGCGCGTCCTCATCCGAGGGGTCGAGCGCAAGGACGGCTTCGTAGGCGCTGATGGCGCTAGGATAGTCCCCTTGCTGAAACTTGGCGTTGCCAAGATTGTACTGCGAGCTAGCTCGCGTGGGATCTTCGGCGGCGGCGCTCTCATACAGTTTATCTGCCATCGCAAAATCACCCTGCCGATAAACACGGTTGCCCTGGTCGTGCATCGCCCGCCCGCCATCCCAGGTGGCTGCGTGAGCTTGCGTGGCCCACACCAGCATGACGACAAGCTTGGCGATTGCGTCAGGCGTTAGGCGGCGACGCAGACGCGCCCAAAGCGCTTGGGCTCCCCGTCGCCACACCGCACGCTCGGCCGAGAGTAGCGCCTCTATCAGCAACAAAAAGAAAGCTAAGCGCAACGGCGCTTGATAAAGCGGCTCTCGACTAAAACTCTGAGTCTTGGCACCCAATCCCTTTTTAAGATCCTTCACTCGCGCGTATGCCCTGCGCAAACTGTCGGGGGTGGGACCCGCTAAGTATTCCCCCCCGCCTGCTTGGGCGATGCGCTTAAGGCCTTCTGGGTCCAACTTGGTCAAAATCGGCTTGCCCTGATAGGTCTTTGCCATGATCCGACCAAACATATCAGGGCGACCAGGGATATAAGCGCCCTGGGGGCTACCGACCCCCAGCGTGCTCACGGGCACCCCGCTGTCGTTGGCGCGTTTGGCCTGAGCGAGCGCGTCGCTGTCGCGCGTGTCTTCGCCATCGGTGGCCAGCACAATCATACGTCCCCGTCCTGGCTCGGGCGCAAAACCATCCAGGGCCAACTTGAGCGCATTGCCGAGACCCGTACCATCTTCAGGCACCGAGTCACTCTCTAGGCGCTCTATAAATAGGCTGGCGGTCTCAATATCGCTGGTGAACGGACAAGCGATGACCGCCTGTCCCGCAAAGGCAACAATGCCCACCCGGTCACCCTCAAGATGCCCGACAAATTCTAGAAGCGCCGCTTTTAAAGCGCGCAGCCGATCCGGCGCTAGGTCTTGAGCATACATGCTTGAAGAAACATCGACCGCCAAGATAATATCGGCCCCCTCGGGCGCCACATCATGCTTGATGGCCGGGCCTAGCGGGATGGCCAATGCGAGCAAGAGCTGCCAAGCCGCCACCGTCCACAGCGCCACTTTGAGCATGGCGCGCGGCAGAGACAACGCGCCACCAAAACGCAGGCCTAAGCCGCTTTGAATCGCGCGCCGCATGGACCACCAGCGCTGCAACCACGACAAAGCAAAGAGCAACCCTAAGGCCAAGGCCCAGGGCTGATAGCTGATGTATTGAGGATAGGTGATGTCTGGCATTTAAACCGCCATGCGCAAACGTAGCCGCAACAAAGCTTCGCAGCCCAAAAGCAACGCGCCCCAGATAAGAAAGGGCCAAAAATGCTCGTCCATGTCCTGGCGCCGCTTCACTTTGATCTCTCGCCGCTCTAGGCGCTCGATGGTCGCGTACACTTCGCTCAGCGCATTCTGATCGGCGGCTCTAAAGTAACGCCCGCCCGTGGCCTGCGCGATCGATCCCAG
>JANLXT010000032.1:0-1955 GCA_031365225.1 candidate division FCPU426 bacterium | reverse complement strand
TGGGGACACGGTTGGCGTGATGGTATCAGTGATCGTCTTGGTAATCGTTAGAGTGACGGTCTCGGTGATTGTCTGGGTAATCGTCGGCGTGACGGTCAGCGTGATAGTTTGTGTAATCGTCTGTGTCATCGTCGACGTGATGGTTTGAGTCACGGTCGGCGTGATGGTCTTGGTCTGCGTACCCGTTGAAGTCGTGGTAATAGTAGCGGTCCCCGTAGGGGACACGGTTGGCGTGATGGTCTCAGTGATCGTCTTGGTGATCGTTTGAGTGATTGTCTCGGTGACTAGCTGGGTAATAGTTTGCGTGATGCTGGGCGTCGGTGTCGAAGTCCGCGTCATCGTCCGCGTGACGCTGGGTGTTGGGGACGAGGTCTCAGTGATAGTTTGCGTAACACTGGGCGTGACAGTTGGCGTCGTCGTCTGAGTGCTGCTAGGCGTTGGCGTCGAGGTCTGAGTGATCGTCTCGGTAATAGTTGGCGTGATAGTCGGGGTAAAAGTTGGCGTGAGCGAAGATGTCGAAGAAACCGTCAGAGTAAACGGTGGCGACGGCGTGAAGGATTGGGTGATCGAAGGCGTCGGTGAGGTAGTTTGCGTCGCTGTCGGTGAGAACGTGTGACTTTGCGTCACCGAGGGTGTGCCCGTTGGCGTCCCCGTCATTGTGACAGTTCGCGTCGGCGACACTGAAAAGCTGGGACTAGGTGTCGGCGTGTTCGCGGCGCAATAGTTGGCCTTGAGAGTGATCCGCCAGGCTGAGATGGTCTGGGCAGCTGGAAACAGGCCTGGCAATGTCCCAGTGTAGGCGTAAACGCCCCAATACTGGTCCCCCGCAACGCCCGAATCGGAATCCCAATTGAGCGTAGCTCCCGCCTCGTTGCTCATGCCCAGCCAATAAGTTCCCGGCGCTAGGGTCACGGCCACGGACACCGTGTTCCAGCCGCCGACAGCCAAAAACGGCGCCGAGCTCGCGAGCAAGGCGTCTGGGTAAGCCCCGTTATCCGAATAGACGCCTAGGACCACGTGCTCGCCAGCGGCCCCGTTGACGTAGAGCGCCATGCTCTCGACATTGGCCCACTGGGCCAGGCTGTAACGAGTTGCGTTGATCTCACCCAAAGCGTGACTGTCGGGTGTCCCGCCCAATCCAGGAGCTCCAAAGCTGCTGTAACTACCGCAGGTCGGCGGCGTGGGTGTAGGGCTACTGGTGGGCGTCCCAGTTCTCGTAACGCTTTGTGTGGGAGAAACGCTGCTGGTTCGCGATGGCGTGTTGGTCGGTGTCGGCGACACGCTTGGGCTAGGTGAGTTGGTCGGTGTTGGTGACACGCTGGGCGATGGTGAGTTGGTCGGTGTTGGCGACACGCTGGGCGATGGTGAGTTGGTGCGGGTTGGTGACACGCTTGGGCTTGGCGAGTTAGTCGGTGACGGGCTGCGCGTGGGAGAAACGCTAAAGCTGGGGGTCGCCGTCGCGGTCGGCAAGGTGCCACAAGTGTTGAAGCTACCAGGACTGCCCATCATGCCCGAACCGATGCTACCGCCCCCGGGCGTGCCACCCGCGACATTGTTGCTGCCAGTGAAGCCGTAAATGTTGCTGGCACAAAGGCTGATGCGCCCGCCGCCTGCGCCACCACCGCCTGCGCATGGCATCATCCCGCAATTGCCACCCATCCCACCCGAGGCTTGAACATTACCCAAGCCGTAGATGTCTGCCGCAAAAATTCCCAGCGAACCGCCAGAGCCGCCGCCACCCGAGCCGGCGTTGGCGGCCAAGTTTGCCATGCCCCCTGCGCCATTGAAGTGCAGCGAGCCATTTAAGTAAGCCTGGCCGGTCGCCGAGATCTTTAGAGCAGTCCCGCCACCGCCACCATTGCCGCCCATGATATTGTTGCCACCGCCACCGCCGCTCCCCTGCGTCACAGGGTCCGCCGCGCTACCGTAGCTAGCACCAGCCGGGCCACCGGGAG
>JANLXT010000022.1:0-4478 GCA_031365225.1 candidate division FCPU426 bacterium | reverse complement strand
GCGGCGCGGGCGAGAGCGTCGGGGTAGGCGCAGAGGGTCAGCATCAACTTGCGATCGGCGTCGCTCGTGGGCTCAGCCAGTGCGCCCGGCTTGAAGCCTTTTTCGGCGGTCTTAGCCAATATCGATCGCATGCGTACGGCGGCATATTGATGATAGGGGCCAGTCTTGCCCTCGAACTGGGTGAACTTCTCTAGATCAAATGTGTAGTCGGTCGAACGATGATTTGCGAGGTCGGCGAACTTGATTGCGCCGTAGCCGATGATGCGGGCCACCTTGGCGCGCTCGGGTTCGGTCAGCTCGGCGGCGATGCCATTCTCTCGCATCTTTTTGGCCGCCTCTTCAACCGCCATGTCGAGCAGAGTCCGCAAACGCATGACGCCGCCCTCGCGCGTCTTGTAAGGCTTTCCATCGGTCCCATTGACGGTGCCAAAGTCCACATGCTCGGCTGTCGCCGCAGTCAGATAGCCCGCCTTGGTCGCGCCAGCGATGACTTGTCTAAAGTGCAGGCTCTGGCGCTTATCGGCCACATAGATCAAGCGCTGGGCGCCTTGCTCATCCACGCGTTGGCGCAGAGTCGCCATGTCGGTGGTGCCATAAAGATAGCCGCCATCGGACTTGACCAACAATAGCGGGGGCATCTCCGTGCCGTTGGGCGCATTGACAAAGACAACGGTCGCGCCCTCGCTCTGGGCGCTGACTTGCCTGTCGGCCAGATCTTTAAGCATGGCGGGTATCAAAGGCTGACTGTCGCTCTCGCCGAGCCACATGTCAAATTGCACGCCAAGATCATCCATCTCAGAACGGATCGCCACGACCGACACAGAAACAAAGTGGCGCCAAAGCGCGCGATAACCGGGACGCCCGACCTGCAAGTCACGGGTGGCCAGGCGTGCCTTCTCTGCCAATGCCTTATCTTCTTTGCAGCGGGCGGACATGACGGGATAGAGGCGCTCAAGATCGTCCAAGCTGACCGGGCTGTTCGTCGGATAAGGCGCCTTATCACTATCTTCAAAATAGGGCAGCCCAGGCTGTTCTTCGCGCACGCCTTCGATCAGCATGCCCATTTGCGTGCCCCAGTCGCCTAAGTGAATATCCCCAAGCACCGTTTGGCCCAGATCTAAGTGCAGGCGACGCAGGCTATCGCCAATGATCGCGGAGCGTAGATGTCCCACGTGCAAGGGCTTGGCGACATTGGGACCGCCAAAATCGATCAGAACTTTTTGTGGTTGGACAGGGAGAGGCACGCCCAAACGGGCGTCTGCCGCGCTAAGCGCCAAATGCTGTGTTAAATAGGTGTCACTGACAGAAAAATTAATAAAGCCGGGGCCCACCAAACTTATGTCACGCAAACCATCGGGCGACCCCAACGCGGCCAGGACCTTTTCGCCCAAAGCGCGCGGATTGGCCTTGGCGACTTTGGCGGCGGCCATGGCGCCATTGCATTGAAACTGGCACAGATCAGGCCGTTGAGAGACCACGACCTCGCCGAAGACGGGGTCCAAGCCGGCCTTGGTGAACGCCTGAGCGAAGACTGCGGTGAGCCGAGCAAGCAATGGCAGAGGGGTCAACGGAGGGACTTGAGCGCGTCATGATAGGCGCTGACGCTTCGCGAATGCAAAGGTCGAGCGCGTTGGATCAAGTCATCCAATTTTAATTTAAGGACTTCTAAATAGGCTTGATCCAAATTTTTTAGCGCCAGCGCTCGCAAAGGCTTGGCTTCGGGCCAAGGGCGGCCTGGTTCGGTGTAATCCGCGACAAACAAAATGCGTTGCAAGGGCGTTTGACGTGGAGCGCCTGTCGAGTGAAAGCGTACCGCGCGCAAAATCTCGCCATCGCGAATACCGTAGTGCCGCCTGGCCAGATAGGCTCCGACCGGCGCGTGCCATAGACCAGGCATCAGGCGCTCTTGCGCGTCCACCCCAGCGCGCGTTAACAGCGGTCGCATCTTTTCGCGCTCGAGGGCTTTGCCGCAATCATGTAAAAGCCCCGCCAACTCGGCACGATCGGGATCGACACCGTGACGCGCTGCTAAAAGCCCTGCCTGGCGGGCCACACCCTTGGTGTGTTCCCAACGCGCCGCTTTCAAAGCTTTCTTGAGTTCGGCCTTGAGGCCGGCTGGAAGGGGGCTCATTGCGGCAAGGCACCTAGGGCCAAACCGCGGGTGATCCAGCGCTGCAAAGCCACAAACACGACCAAGGTTGGCAAGATAGTGATGCTGACCGCTGCCATCACGATGTTCCAGGGCTCACCCGTCTCGAGCATCTTTTGTACGCCTAACATCAGTGTGTACTGGTCCGGGTTGGACAAGGCCACCAAGGGCCAAAAGAAAGCGTTCCATGTGGCGATGAAAGAAAAAATGCCTAAGACCGTCAGCACGGGACTGGTGAATGGCAGCACAAATTGAAAGAAAACCCGCCACTCGCTAGCGCCATCGATCCTGGCGCTATCAAGGACCTCACCTGGCAAGCGACTGAAGGCGCCCCGCATGACAAAAAGATTAAAGGCTGAAACTGCGCTGGGCAAGATAAGCGCCCAACGGCTATCTAAAAGATTGACACCCGCGCCTTGGATACCAAAAGGGAAAGAACGCAACTGCAAGTAAAGCGGGATGACCAAAGATTCAAGCGGGACCATCAAAGTCGCGACCATTAAAAAGATCCAAAATGACTCGTAACGAGGCTTAAGGCGAGCCAATGAATAGGCCGCCAACGCGCTGATCACCAATTGCGCCACGACCACCCCCGCGCACACCACCAAAGAATTGAACGCGTAACGCACGATGGGCAGCCGATCCAACGCGTCGCGGTAGGCATTCAGCGAAAATGCGTTCGACCACCAGCGCGCTGGAAACTGAAAGAGCTCGTTTTGAGGCCTAAAACTTGTAAGAAGCATCCATGCGAACGGCAACAACGTGGCCACACCGACCACCACGGTCGCCAGTCCCGCCAGCGCCATGCCCAAACGAACCGACTTGTCCCGGCTCTCGCGCGGTCCCACGAGCGTGCGTGAATGATAACGGCCACTCGAATCAATCCAGCCCATGCCTATTCCTCCCGCAAACTGCGCAAGCGCAGTGTGCTGAAACTGACAAGTAGCATGAAAAGCATCACCGCCAGCGCTGAGGCGTACCCGATATCCAGGTACAAGAACGATTTTTTATACATATAAGTCGCGATCATCTCAGTGGACCCAACCGGCCCGCCACCCGTCAGCAGAAAGACCTCACTAAACACTTGGAATGTAGAAATGACCTGCATGACCAGCAAAAGCCCCATGGTCGCTCGCAAGCTCGGTAAACTGACATGCCAGACTCGTTTGAGCAAAGGCGCGCCATCCAGCTCAGCGGTCTCGTAAAGCTCTTCGGGCACGTCACGCAAAGCCGCCAAATAAATCAATACGCTCCAACCCGTATTTTTCCACACAAAGACCGTGACCACAGCCAACATCGCCAACCACGGATCGTTCAACCAAGGCACCCGTGGATCCGCGATGGGCAAGTAACTTAGCAAGCTATTGAGCAAACCGTAGCCCTGGTCAAAGACCCAGCGCCATAGCACCACGGCTGGCACGGTGGGGGTAAGAAAGGGCAAGAAAAAAACAAGGCGAAGCAAACCTTGCCCGCGCCGAAGCTCGTTGGCATAAATCGCCAAGGCCAGTGGTAGGGCAAAACCCAAAATCAATGACAGCCCACTAAAGAGCCCCGCGTGCCAAAGCGTCTGCCAAAAAAGTGGGTCGTGCAGAGCGCGATTATAATTCTCAAACCCGACATACTGGCTCGCCCCTGTCAGGCTCACTTGATGCAACGACAGCCACACGCCCCGTATCATGGGCAACCAGCTAAATAACAAGAACGCGATCAAGCCTGGGGCTAAAAAGAGCCACGCGACTAGGCCCGGCTTCTCCCAAAAATGATCGGGCACGCGCAAAGGCTTCTCGTTGCCTCGCGAAGTATAGATCGCGAGGTCTTCGACGCCTTCGGCCAAAAGCGCGGCGCGCCCACGCGGTTTAAACACAGCCGAAGATACTTTTCCAAAAACAAGATTAAATCTGCGCCGAATGCGCGATTGTTCTGGCGCGACACGGGCCACGCGCGGGGCCACGCCCCCCGAGGAAGTGTTTTCTTTTGCGGCCACAGCCTTGGCCGCTTGCCGGACTGCCCGCTCGGCGGCCATGCGCTTGCGCTCTAACTCAACTTGCTTAAGGATCTCAGGTAATAGCTGAGACGCGGGCTTGAGCGACTCTTTAGGGACCGAACTCTCTTTTTTGCGAATACTGGTTGGCGCCCGCAGCCCTGGCAACACCAAGCGCACACGCGGAAGCACCGGCAAGATCCCGCTTTCTTGCCCCGTTTTTGAACGCCGCTCTCCCTCGCCCATCAGTTCGTCCAGGGCGCGCGAGGCTCGTCCTCCGCTATTCAGTTCTTCGCTCATGAAAGCTTCACTTTTGATTGGCCTCAACTTCGGCCGCGCCCTGCTCAA
>JANLXT010000008.1:0-1736 GCA_031365225.1 candidate division FCPU426 bacterium | reverse complement strand
GTCTGGCGTTCTTTGGGCAAGGTCGCAATGATCTTGCGCTCAATGGGCTTGCCCAAGGTGCGCTCGATATCGCGCAAAAGCTGGCCGTCTTCGGGGCAGACCAAGGTGTAAGCGTCGCCTTCCTTTTCGGCGCGGCCCGTGCGTCCGATGCGATGGATGTAGGCGGTGGGTGTCTCGGGTATATCAAAGTTGATCACATGCGTCACGTGGGCCACGTCAATGCCACGCGCCGCGATGTCGGTCGCGACCAACATGCGCAGGGTGCCTTTGCGAAACATGGTCAGCGCCTTTTGACGTTGGCTCTGGCTTTTGTTGCCATGCAAGATGCCCACCGAGTTGCCGGCGCGCTCAAGCTTTTCGGCGATGCGATTGGCGCGATGTTTGGTGCGGCTAAAGATAAGGATGCTTCCCTCTTTTTCGGTATCGACAATCTTAAGCAAAAGATCGGCCTTCAGATGGGACGAGACAGGATACAACGCGTGGGTGACGGTGTGCGCGGCCTCGTTGCTGGCCACGTCAATGCGCACGGGCGCGATACAGATCTCTTTGATCAAGTTGCGCAACTCAGCCGCGAACGTGGCCGAGAAGAGCATGGTCTGGCGTTCTTTGGGCAAGGTCGCAATGATCTTGCGCACGTTGGGCAAGAAGCCCATGTCAAACATCTGATCCGCTTCGTCCAGGACCAAGGTATCGACAAAGCGCAGGTCCGCGACTTTGTTGTTGAGGTGATCTAACAAACGCCCCGGGCAAGCGACAATGATGTCGGCGCCACCACGCAAGGCCGCTTGTTGCCCGCCATACGCCACGCCACCGTAGATCACCGCCAACTTGAGAGGCAATCCAACGCAAAGCGTCTTGTACGCGTCCATGATCTGTTGGGCTAGTTCACGTGTGGGGGCCAGGATCAGCGCGCGACTCTTGCCCTTGGCGCGGGGCTCTTGAGTCAAGAGACGGGTGATCATGGGTAACGCAAAGGCGAAGGTCTTGCCAGTGCCTGTGCGGGCCGTGCCGACGATATCCTTGCCCTCAAGGGCCGGGGGGATGGCCTGAGCTTGGATCTCGGTAGGGGTTGAGATCTTTAGTCGTGTTAACGCATCTTTAAGACGCGCATCTATAGCGAGTGATTTGAAGCCCATATACTCCTCTTTTGGACCCGAGGAGCACAGTGCCACCCAAGTCCCGGCCCGTGAAACACGGGCGCTAGCAAAAAAAAGCCTGCCACATACGGCAGGCAACCAGGGGGATTATACCCATAATAACGAAGGCTTGGCGAGTAACAAATGATCTATGCATCAACCTTTAAACGTGAGCTATTCCAAGCTAAAACACGCGCAGTGATCTGAGGGGGGGTCATATCAAAATGCTTCGCTATGTCATCGGCAGGTGCTGAGAGGCCAAAACTATCCACACCTATCAACAGGCTATTAGACCCAACCACGCTGGGCCACAGACTTGTCGAGCCAGCTTCGATAACAACACGACCTTGCTTGCCAAGGATGCGTTGTTTAAAGGCCTCGTCTTGTCTACCAAAGACGCAAGAACTTGGCATCGAGACCACGCGGGCCTTAAGACCTTGCGCACCCAAGAGTGTGGCGGTCTCTAACGCGGTGCCCACTTCGCTACCCGTGGCGATCAGCGTGACACTCGCGTCACTGACTTCTTTAACCACATAGGCGCCTTTGTAGATCTCGCGCCGATCAAATTTTTCAGGATAAGGCAACACGGGTAAATTCTGG
>JANLXT010000321.1:0-10353 GCA_031365225.1 candidate division FCPU426 bacterium | reverse complement strand
TGCGTATTTGTAGGCGTGATCGTTTGCGTGATGGTGGGCGTGATTGTTTGGGTAATCGTCTCAGTGCTTGTGAGTGTGGCTGTTTGAGTGACCGAAGACGTCGGGCTATGGGTAGCAGTGACGGTCGGAGTTGACGTGTCCGTCGCCCCCGGGGTGCGCGTCTGCGTCGCGGTCTGCGTGACTGAAGGGGTCACCGTCGGTGTGATCGTCTGAGTGATGGTCGGCGTGATCGTACTTGTGATCGTTTGAGTGATGGTCGGCGTGATGGTCTGGGTGTTGGTCTGAGTGCTCGTGGGCGTGTCGGTTTGGGTGACCGTGGCTGTGATCGTTTGAGTAATAGTCGGAGTGATTGTTTGGGTAATCGTTGACGTGATCGTCTGAGTGATGGTTTGGGTGACTGTGGGGGTGATGGTCGGCGTGACCGTGGCTGTGATCGTTTGAGTGATGGTCGCCGTAATCGTTTGAGTGATAGTCGGGGTAACAGTCTCGGTGATTGTCGGAGTGACTGTCGGCGTAATGGTTTGAGTGATCGTGGGCGTGACAGTTTGGGTGATCGTGGGCGTGATCGTCTGGGTGATGGTCGGCGTGATCGTGGGTGTAATTGTTTGGGTAATTGTTGACGTGATGGTCTGGGTGATAGTCGGTGTGATCGTGAGCGTGATCGTTTGAGTAATAGTCGGTGTGATGGTCTGGGTGATTGTTGGCGTGATCGTCTGGGTGATAGTCGGTGTGATCGTGGGCGTGATTGTTTGAGTGATCGTGGGCGTGTTGGTTTGGGTGACCGTTGGCGTAACAGTAGGCGTATATGTTGGCGTGATGGTTTTGGTGCTGGTCATCGTTTGAGAGCCTGTATGCGTCGGGGTGATGCTTGGCGTGAATGTCGGGGTCGCGGATCGCGTGTTTGAAGGCGTGACGCTGGGGGTGATCGTCGGGGTCCCTGTCGGCGACGCCGTGGGCGTGGCGGTGGGGGTCGGCGTGCGAGTGCTTGTTGGCGTGACGGTGGGTGAGGGGTTGATTGCGGTGATGCTATAACTGACCGCGCTATAATCACTGTTGTAGTGATAGGACGACCCAGAATAATCATAGATAGTGTTGTTGACCGTGACCACGCCCGTACCAAGGATCAACACCGAATAGGTGGTGATGATCCCTCCGCCTGACTTGCCGGAGCCTGCGCAAGAGCGATAGGTGCCAGGTATCCACGGGTTGGGCTGCCAACCGCAAGAGTCCACATACAGCTTGTCGTTGCTACCGCCCGAAGGCGCCGTGTACGAAGTGGTTGCCGCTAAGATCTGAAAGACCGTGTTGGGGAAATTGACTAGATGCGCCAGCTGTTCATAACCACCTGTCGCCGTCTTGTAGTCGACCACATAGGTATACGTGTTGCCTACCACGACCGTCGTGGGTCCTGTGATGCTATTGGTGTTATTGCGATTTTGACTGACCAATTTTTCGACATAAACCTGGCGCCAAGGCTCGGTCTGCACCGAGCTGGCGTTTGTCGAGTTAACCGTCACTTGATAAGTGCGCGCGGCGTCATAACATGTATTGCTACGGGTCAGCTCTATCTGAAAATAAAAATCATAATAGCCACCTGGCGCGATGCTGGTGGTGGATAAGCTCACGGGTGTACCCGTCGCAGTATTGATACAGGTAGCGGTGGGGCTGATCCAAGCAAAATTGGCGACCACATCGGTCGCGGCCACACCACCCGTATTACTTACGCGCACGCCTACAAAAAAAGTGTTCGGGCCATCCGTCACGTTATTGCTGTCTAAGCCAACGACATCCCAGGTCGTCACAAACGCATTGATCGTCGTCGCCGACCAGAGCGTGGCCGGCGCGACGAGACAGGTCCCAATAAAAAATCCGCCCAAAAGACTAGAGCGGATAAAACGCAATAGAGAAGGCACTTTTCCTTTACTCGGTGAATAAGTTGACGATAGGAATAATACAATTTAGTAGATTGAATTAATCAAAAAAAGATATTTTAAGAAGTAATCTAGGTCACAGTGCCATTAGTCCAAAATAACTATTTCACAATCAACTAATTTGAAGCGTTTAACTTTGAGCCTTGCGCTCAGCGATCACAAGGTCTTTCATAAACTCCATCGCCATGGCCTTGATCCCGGGTACCCGGCTTTCGCGAGGTCCGGCAACATTCAAAGTCTTGACCTGATAGTATTCCAGCCAATAAAGCACAGCCGCGATATTGCGAGCGGTCAAAAGATCCACGACATACACTGGCCGCTGTAGACGCAAAGCAGTTTCTAAAGTGAACGCCGTTCCACCTTCGGGTCGTCCAGTATTCAAGATAAGGGTGGCGTCACTATCGCGCACATTCCACTCGGTGCGCTGCTCATAGTCGCGACCTGGCGTATCCACCAAAGCGTAGCGCTCGGGAATCAGACCATCCTCCGCGCGCCGCCCGCGTGGACACCAGCCCCCGCTCTTTAGATCCAGATCGTGAGCCACATCCAACGCTCCGCGATCCACGCCTGTCTGTCCGCCAGAAATTATCTTTGTCAGCAAAGCGCTCACCGAATGAGTTTGAGTCCAGCCTTCACCACGCCTAACAAGCCCTGTTTCCAAGCCACCCGATGCGTCGTGCCCGTGCGCAACGCCATCGGCTTGCCTTCTTTTTGGTACCAGTCATATGTGTTGCAAAGCATCTCGGCATTGCTGTACTTGGGCCGCCAGCCTAAGGCTTTTTGGATCTTGCTGGTATCGACAAAACTATCGTGATCGCAGGTCTCGTAGACCCACTTATAAAGCGGTGACAGATTAAAGGCTTCCATACCGCGCAAGATGATCTTGGCAGGCTCAGAAGGCACCGGCCAAACCTTGGCCCCATTGCCAGCGTGCGCGCAAAGCGCGCCCACGTCCTCATTGACAGTGCTAAACCGTGACGCGCCCACGTTGTAATCGTCCCCGGGGACGCGCGACGTGGCGGCCAAGATCACGGCCTGCGCCAGATCGGTCACTTCTAAGAGCTGGTACTTGTTCTGGCCTGTGCCTAGCACAGGGATCCGCACGCCGTTCTCGACCCAATCAAAAAGTATCTGAAACACGCCCAAGCGACCCGTGCCGATAAAAGTCTTGGGCCGGATGATGGTGACGTCCAAGCCTTGCCGGCGCAAACGGCGACAAACCTGCTCGGCTTCGCATTTGGCGATCCCATAGGATCCCAACGGGACCAACAAGCTATCTTCGTACAACGGATGCACGCGCGGTATGCCATAAACCGCCGTTGTGCCGATATGCACGCATTTGCGCACGCCATGCTTGAGCGCGGACCCAAAAACATTCTCAGAACCATGCACCGTGACATCCCAGATATCTTTGGGCGATTCGAGTGGCAGGGCGGCGGCAGCATGCACGACCACGCCCGCGCGGCGCACCGCGGCGTCAACGGCGGCGGCGTCCCGCACATCCGCCTTGATGTAATCCACTTTACCCAGCAAGCCCGGATCATCCACAGGCGCCATGTCCAACAAGATGGGGCGGATCCGGCGCTTGATCAATTGCCACGCCAAGGCTGTACCAAAAAAGCCGGTTCCGCCAGTGATGAGCCATTGTTTGTTGTTATTCTTTTTTTTAGCCGCCATCTTTTTCACCCTAAAAGACCACCCTCGCTTAGACCGGTGGGTAAATCCAAAGCACCTTCGCTTTGTCCCTATAAGGACGCAATGAAAAATCAACGCTGGCGGGCACCAGTACAGCGCGCCCAGGTGTCACCATCATAGCCGAAGCCGACGAGCTTTCAAGGACGGCTTGCTCGTTAAGTCCCACTAAAATATGATAGCTCGCCGCCCGCACGCGAGGCCTAAAAAGCCCATCTAGACTCAGGCGCCTTGTCACAAAGCTGGCGTGCTCGCTGAGCGTCTCGATCCGCGCGCCCGGCTCTACCGTATGACCTTTGCCTGAACTCAGCTCTCGTGAAACGCCGCCCTCGAGCGCCCGCAAAGCCTTATCTATATGCAAAGCGCGTGGCAGGCCGTTTTCAAGGCGCCCCCAGTCCCAAACCCGATAGGTCAACTCGCTATTTTGAGACGCCTCGGCGACCACACAACCTTTGCCCAAGGCGTGCAATCGTCCCGCGGGCACATCCACCACGTCCCCCGCCGACACGGCTACGCGTTCTAGAAAAACCTCGGGCTTCCCTTGTCGCAGGGCGTTCGCGAAATCCTTGACGCTGACGCCCGCTTTGAGACCCACGACCATGCTGGCGCCGGGATCCGCCTCTAGCACGAGCATGGTCTCGTCCTTGCCCAAATGCTCGGGACCTTCAAGGAGCGCGGCAAGGTCATCGTCTGGATGCGCCTGCAGGCTAAGATCATCACACGCGTCGATCAACTTTATCATCACGGGAAAACGCTCGGGTTGGCGCTCCCAAACCGCTTGTCCCAAAAGACGCGGCCCGTGCTCGAGCATGATCTCGTTGAGCGTGCGCCCCATCCATGGCCCTTCGGCCACGACGGCACTGCGCTGAGGGCTATCAAAGATCTCCCAGCTCTCGCCGACACGCTCGCCAGGGTTGAGCGTCTTGCCATATTTTTCTAAATGATTGCCGCCCCAAAGTTTTGGGACCAGCCAAGGCTCAAAGATAAGTGGGGTCAATTCCATAGAAAGCGATCCGCCTTTTACCAACGCGCTTTGACGCGCGCGGTCGAAAAGTAATGCCGCAGGATCTGAGTGGCACCGATACCCGCCTGGGCCATTCCCGCCGCGCCGCTCTGACAAAATCCCACGCCGTGACCCCACCCACCCCCGTGCACCAAAAACTCTAGGGCTGAGCCGTCGCTGGCGCGGCGCGTTTCGATATAAAAAAGATTGGACTTGATGCCCCGCAACGCCGAGCGGATACGATCCCCGCGTTCAATCGCATTGCCCGTGCTACCCACCAAGCGCAGTTGGGTCACCAATCCCTCAGGGGTTCGCGTCAAGGGCTCGACGGCCAACAAACGTCCGATGGCGTGACGCCGTGCCACATACCCCGACAGCTCAGCGGCATCAAAACGCAGGGTCCACCGATACGACGCGCTGCCACCCCGCGCGCTGGCGCAGTAGGCGTCTGCGTGCGCCTTGGGGTCCTCAAGCCACTCAAACAAGGTGCGCGGGCTCAAGGGAAACAGTGCTCTCGCCGGCGAATTTGAGGGCGCGTCCAGTGTCGCCGAAGCGCGCTCGCCACGTGAGGTGGCGGACCAGACTTCGGCCGCGTCCGCGGTATGCCCACCACAGGTGGTCATATAAAACGTCGGCGCCAAACGACCTGTCTCTAACTCTAAGACTTGCCCCGTGCTATCCAACACCGCTTGGGTGGTTCGGAGATCCTCACCGGTCACGCCACGGTACATGGCGCAGTGCACCGAGGTGCAAACATCAAAGCCGTCTTCGGCGTGCCGCCGTAGCTTACGCAGTCCATCCGTGCGCGCGGCGATCGCTTGGGCACGCAGCGCTTGGGCAGGCCAGGTGGGCAAGATCTCGGCGGGCACGACACCCATCAGCCAAGCTTCCAAACCCAACAGATTAACCACCGTCACACCCTTGGCACCTTGGGGCCGCAGTTCAAAACTGCCCCTGAATGCCCGATCCTCTTGGGCTTTTGCCCAAAAATAACCCGCACCATAGCTGACGTCATAGAGCGCGACGCTATGCGACGCTGACAACGGCGTGAGCGTGATCGCAGACGCGAAACCCAGCACGCGAGTATCACGTTTACCCAGCGCATTCAGTGTCCACAAACCCCAACCGTGATCATCAAGGGCAACTTCATAGGCGCCTGCGCTCAGCGTCAAGGGGCTTGGCAAACCGCCCACGCTTACGAGCTCACCGCCCGCCCTAAACTTAAACGTTGCCGCCGTGGTCAGCAGTCCCACGCGCATGCCCGGCTCTTTTGCGCCAAGGCTGACCGCCACAATTTGCGGCGGCGCTTGACCCAAGCGTTTGACTAGATCGGCGGCGTCAAGACGCTCAGCTTTCAGCGCCAAGGCGGGTTGTTCTCGCAAGAGCTCGCTCAGATCTTGACGCGCTTCTTCGTCCTTTTCGTCCACCCGCCGGGCGCGCTCAAAGCGGGTCTTGGCGTCGGCAAATCGTCCCTGGCTCTTGTACAGGGTGCCTAGGCGTTTGTGTGCGGCGCTCGTGGCTGGATCAAGCTTTAACGCTTTCTTATAGCGTGTTTCGGCAAGGTCAAGGCGTCCGTGCGTCGCATCCCATTCTGCCGCTCTAAAATGAATAAGCGCGGCGTCGGGGCCTTGCAGCGCATGCTCAACCGCCAGATCCCAAAGTGCTTGGGCCTCGTTTGAGCGCAAGACCTGAGCCGCTTGAGCGCGAAGCATGAGTGCGTGGGCGTTGTTGCTCAACGCGCTAGCGTGGCTTAAGGCCTGATCGACCGCACGCCAGTCCGAGGTCGCGGCGTGACAACGCGCCACAAGCAACCAGCGTGGATCCGCGCTGGTTTGAGACGTCGAGCTTAGCGCATCGAGATCGGCTTGCCACAGCGCGGCGGCGGCGGCATACGCCCCTCGCTCAAAGAGCAGCGCAGCCCAATCGCGACGGGCCAAAGGATCTCTTAGGGCCTGCGCTTGTAAATACGCCGAGGCATCGTCAATCTGCCCCTCGCGCCACAAACGTGCCGCGATGGATCGAGGCGTTTGTGGACGAGGTCCCATGGCTTGAACCGCGCTGGCAAGGGCCAGCACGACACCAAGGGTGATGGCCCTACATCTTAAAGTTGGCGCCAAGATAGATCTTGCGGGCCTGAGGATCCTTGGCCAGCTGTTGAGCGGTGCCAGCGAGCAACACTTGGCCCTGATAGATAAGATAGGCCCTATCAATGATCGACAGGGTCTCGCGCACATTGTGGTCCGTGATCAGAACGCCAATGCCTCGGTCGCGTAGGTGACGGATGATCTGTTGCAGATCGAGCACGGCGATAGGATCCACACCAGCGAACGGCTCATCAAGCAAGATAAAATCTGGGTTGTTGACTAAGGCGCGAGCGACTTCGGTGCGCCGCCGCTCGCCACCCGACAACGTGAATGCTTTTTGTTTGGCGAGGTGCGCGATATTAAACTCATCCAACAAGGTCTCTAGCCGCAAGGTGCGCTCTTGAGGCGTGATGGGCAACATTTCGAGCAAGGCCAAGAGATTCTCTTCGACCGTCAGCTTGCGAAAGATGCTGGCTTCTTGCGCTAAGTAGCCCACGCCACGGTGTGAACGCTCGTGCAACGGCAGGCGCGTCATGTCTTCGGACCCTTGCGCGCTATCCATAAAAACTTGACCACGGTCGGGCGGAACCAAACCTGTCACCATGTAAAACGTGGTCGTCTTGCCAGCGCCATTGGGGCCCAAAAGGCCGACCACTTCACCTTGGCTGACTTTAAGCGCGACATCTTTGACCACCTGCCGCCCGCCATAGGTCTTGCTAAGGCCCACCGTGCGCAAAGTTTTTACACCGCTCGGCGCCTTGGCGAGCGACTTTTTCTTTTTTGACTTAGCTTTCATCGCGCTCCCTGAGGGTCTTGCACCGCTTGCCGCAATTGACGGGGGATAAAGCTCGCGCGCACATCCCCCAAAAACTCTAAGCTCTGGCCGTTTTGGCCCAAGCGCACACTGTTAGAACTAGCGCGGTTCTTGTTCAGCGCGGCCTTGACCCCGCCTTCAAGTAAGATAAATCGTCGTGCGCCTTCGACCGACGCGCTCTGCGCAGTGGCGCTCAAGTCCCCGCGCCAGACCCGCACCCCGCCTTCAAGACGCGCACGCTGGCTAAGCGCCTGGTACCAGCCTGTTTGTCCAGTGATGGTCACGGGCACACCGTAGGGGTCCTGCGTCAAGAGCAAGGCCCCATCAAAAAGATCAGCCTGACGCAGATCGTTGGCATAACGCAACTCGCCCGCGCTTAGGTCTACTTTTCGAACCGCGTCGCGCAAACGCACATGCCCGCGGGCTTGCGCCCCCTGGGTGGTGGCGTCCGAGATCAATTCGTCCGCGGTCAAGGTTAAGCTGTCCTGAGTCACGCGCACATCCCCGATAAAGCGGGTCACCCGATTTTTTTCGTCGTGCCGCAAGGTCCGCGAGGTCACCTTAAGCGGACGCGCCTCATCCAAGGGCAGCGCCTGAGGCAAGGTGGTTGGCACGGGGCTTGGCTGGGGCGTGACCACGCTGGCTTGTTGAGGCGCGGTCGCGATACCACCTCCCAACGCGCGCGGCGCGCACGCGCCCATCCCTAAGGCTAACAAGAGCGTCATTCCAAGCGCCACGCTTCTCACGGTCGAGCTCCCTCACCCAACTCACGCAGGCTCTGGACCGAAGTGGCTTCAACTTGCACGTTTCGCAACACTTGCACGTCTTCGAGCGTTCGATCCGCGATCAAGCCTTCGCCCGTCAACACGGTGTCTTTGCGCTCGACCCGCACTTTAGAGTCACTGACCGCGCGTTGGCGCTTGTGATCCCAACGCAAGTACTCGGTGCGCAGGACCACGCCGTTGGCGCCTTTGACCACCACTTGCCCACTGGCTTTAAAGTCATAGCCCGCCATGTCGATCTCGGCGCGCAAGGCCGTCGCGGTAGAGACGCGCCGACCGTTTTGAAAATAGATGATCGTCACATCCTCACCAAACGCTTTTTGGTCGCCTTGAAAAACTCGGGCGCGCACGGCTTGGGCCTGCCACAAGGTGGCTCCGCCCTCGGTGCCACGGGCGCGGAACCCCTCAAAGAACAAACTAGGCTCAGCCTCTTTGGCCTCGCTGACGGCGGGCACGCTTGAACGCTGGCAAGCGCCCAGCACCAAGGTCGCGACAATAAAGAATAATCCTAAGCGCATCTTCATCGCATTGCCAAAGGCGGACGGCCCGCTTTGATCCAGGCCTCGGCCCGTTGCCGGCAAAGATCCGCGTTGCGCAGATCCCAGCCGACGCTGGGCTTGTCCACGGGATTGCGCGCCCGGGTGTGATTCCACACCCATTGCTCGGGTGCCAGCCGAATGGCCGCCTCGGTACGTCGGGTGTATTCCTGCACACAGTCCCAGAGATCCATGGCTCCCTGCCCGCGCGCGGGCACTTGCACCAGCTCTTCAAACGTCAGGCGATAACGCCCATCTTCTAAACGCCGCACAAAGACCGTGATCAAGGCCGCATCGGCAGCTTGTGCTAACACGGCAGGGCCCGAAGGCGTTTTGACGAGCTGTCCAAAAAAATCCACGTAAAGTGACTCGATGTCCGTGTCTTGATCCGCCAGCACGCCCAAGGCCTTGCCATCTTTCAACCAGCGCAAGATCGGTCGTACCGATGTGTTGCGTGGAAAAACTTCCACGCCTTTGCCTTTGCGCCAGGCCGTCAAGCGCGCGTCCAAACGGGGATCGTAAAGTTGACGACCTACCACGGCGACGGGAATATGCTGCCCGCACCAAGCGGCCAAAAGCTCCCAATGTCCCAGGTGCGCTGTGACCACCACCGCGCCCTTGCCTGCCTGGATCAACGCTTGCAAGCGCTCAAATCCGGGCGTGCTCTCGATCCATGTGTTTAGGTCCGCGTGGCTCATGCGATCAAATCGAAAGTACTCAACCCCGCCACGTCCAAGATGGGCGAAGACTTGAGCTCCCAAGTGACGTCGCCACGCCACGCTCTGCTCAGGAAAAGCCAGCGCTAATTGGGCGAGCGTCTTCTTACGCTCAAAGGGAACTATGGCGAAAAAAAGCCGTCCTAACGCGGCGCCCACGCGGCGCGCCAGCCCCAAGGGCAACGCGTTCAATACAAAACGCAGGACCGCTAAAAGCCCAAAAAGGAGATCGTTCTTGACGCGTTGGAGCGGTCTAGCCATCTACGCGGCGGGGGGCGCTAGGATCGCCCCACATTGCTGGCAGTAGTTTAATTCAGCACCACGCCGCACTTGAGAAGCCAGCATGGGCGCCATCTTGATCGCGCAGGACCAGCAAGAGTCTCCCTGCAAGCGTCCAATCACTTTGCCCGCATGCGACTTGAAAAAACGCTCGTAGAGCTGCGCGTATTCCTCACCCATCTCATTTAAAAGCGCGGCTCTGCCTTGCCGCAACACGGCGGCTTGTTCTAGATTGGCCGCACGCGCCAAGTTGAGCTTTTCGCTCTCAACGCGCGTGGCGCTCTCGGTCTCAGTCAACGCGCTTTTTTCTAGTTTTACCAGATCCTGATCTTTTTCTTCAGCATCCAACAAACCAAGGACCTTGTCTTCGAGTGCGGCGATCGCTTTTTGTGTGCTCACAATCTCGCGCTCTTTGGCCGCGCAGGCCTGCGGGTCGCTTAGACCCAGTAATTGTTCTTGATGCCGTCTGAGCTCGACTTCTTTAGATTTCAATTCCAATTCGGCCAAGGCCCTGGC
>JANLXT010000320.1:0-1571 GCA_031365225.1 candidate division FCPU426 bacterium | reverse complement strand
CACTGACAAGATGGTCGGCGTACGCCGAACTCGCATAGCTTTTGGCTAGCGCAAGGCCCTTCGCTCGAAGCGGAGAGGCGGCCGATCCAAGGGATCGAATCCCGCGAACAAAGCCCTCTAGATCCTTGGCTTTCTGATAGGCGCCTTTGAACAGCGGTCGATATTCTGGATTGTCCCGTAGCAAAACAGGGACACCGCACGCCATGGCTTCGATGATGGCGAGACCAAAAGTCTCTTGAAACGATGGAAAACAGAGCAGATCGGCTGCGTTGTAATACAACGGCATTTGGTCCAGGGGGACCGATCCAGCGAACTGAACATTGGAAGGAGCGTTTGCCATGGCTTTGTCAAGATTGGCTACATCGGCGGTAAGGTGTTTAAAGGGGCGTCCGCCGAGCCACAAAAAGCGGTGTTGCGGAAAGCGCCGACCGAGCTCAATAAAATCAATCACACCCTTGCGAGGCTGGACCTGGCCGGCTGCAACTAAAAGTTTTTGGCCCGAGTGAAGTTTTAAAAGCTTTCTTCCCTTCGCCCGCATTTGCGCGCTGATCTTGAAACGAGATAAATTGACTGGGTTGGGCACAAATTCGATAGGTGTCACAACACCCAACTTCCTCAATTCGTCTTTGACATAGGGTGAGACCGCGACCACGGTTGCGGCAGCGTTGTAGGCCGCGCGCATGTACCATCGCGCCAGGGGCGCCCAAAGGTCATAGGCGATGAGACTGCCACGAAAACTGTCGGGCACAACGTGCGCGGTCACGACCGACCGCCCTCGGTAGGACCCTAAACGTCTGAGCCAGGCGGGGCCCATGGTGTGCGCGTGCACCACGTCCGCACTTTGCTTAGAGTTCACCAGCACTTCGATGTCGGGGCGCGCTGACAATGCGTCCACCATATCGACAAAGCTGGTGTGAACGCCCTGTCCTTCAAATCCTTCAGTTTCTGAAATCACGTTAACACGCAGTCGCGATGAAGTTGACCTCATTGGGGTTCCTTTAGAAAGCCTGCGACGCAACTTGTGATGGCGCCAGAGTCTTCGAGAGGCATCCACTGCACCTGGGGCAGGGCCTTAAACCAAGTGCGTTGCCGACGGGCATACTGGCGCGTGCGTAGCTCAATGAGCTCCTGGGTTTGTTGCAACGAGGCCTTGGCGTCTAGGTGATCAAGGATTTGTGGATAACCAATCGCCGTGGTTTCACGAAGCGCCTTTACTCCCCAGCGCTCTCGAAGTTCAGCCACTTCTTGCACCCATCCTTCATTAAAAGCGGTCAAATTTCGCGCGTGGATGCTCCTCTCGCCTGTTTTTGCGCTCTGTTCGGGGGCAAGCCACAGTTGACGTGTTTTAAGCGGCGGTGAGGTCGGCTGGGCTTGCCACCACGACAATGGCTTGCCGGTAGCCGCAAGTACTTCTAGGGCGCGCAGGACTCGGCGGGGGTTCAATAGATCTGTCCGTTTGGCCAGAATGGGATCCAGCTCTTGCAGCCGGGTGGCCAACGCGGCCAGACCTCGTTCGCGCCATTCTTGTTCCAGGTCGCGACGAAGATCGGTTGGAATCGGTGGGATTTCAG
>JANLXT010000308.1:0-6070 GCA_031365225.1 candidate division FCPU426 bacterium | reverse complement strand
GATCGTACTGCTAGTCGTTCTCGTGAATGTGAATGACTGGGTAGGCGTTGCGCTAGGCGTCGCCGATTGAGTGCTGGTCGGTGTGGAGGTCCGCGTCACCGTCTGTGTGGGCGAGAAACTAGCTGTCACGGTGGGTGTGCTGCTTGGTGTCTGGGTGTAGGTAAAGCTTTGCGTCGGTGTCGCGCTAGGTGTCACGCTTTGTGTGCGGGTCGGCGTGGCGGTGGCTGTCACGGATTGAGTCGGCGAAAACGTCGGTGTCGCCGTCCGCGTACTGGTGGGCGTTTGTGTTTGTGTCACAGACCTAGTTGGCGTGCTCGACGGGGTCACTGTTTGCGTGATGGTTGGCGTGATAGTGCTGGTGACCGTACGTGATGGGCTGTTTGTCGGCGTCGCGGTCGGTGTGATGGTCCGTGTCATGGTAAAGGTGATGGTTTGCGTGGGGCTGGGGGTATTGGTCCGTGTCGCCGTGGGTGTCGCCGTGGGCGTGGCGGTGAGAGTGATACTTGGTGTGCGCGTGGGCGTAGACGTAGGGGTCGAAGTTGGCGTCGCCGTAACGCTTCGCGTAGGTGTGGATGTGCGCGTGATCGTTGGTGTATAGGTGGGCGTGCCACAAAGGTCAAAGATCACATCGGCCGTGCTTGATAGAGAAAATTGAGCGCCATAACCCGCGACGTTATGCACGAGCACCTTGCAACAAGAAGCTTCGACAGGGAACGCCACCAGGCCTGTGCTGGCTGTGGCAAAACCAGAGACATTGCTAGTGCTATTGACGACTTTGATCAGGACGTAATACGTCGTGCCCGAGAGCATCCACGCTGGCACCGTAAAGACGGCGGAGTAAGGCAAAAAATTCTCGTTGGCGGTATTGACGGGCGCGTTGAAGGTGACACGGTCCCAGACAGTGGTCACCAGGCCTGGGGTGGTGAGAGCGTCACTGATGGGCCACGCAAAAGTCTCGTAAAAAAAAGAAACGCCGTGGTCGTGGATAAAATAGCTGTCGCCGGCGCTGAAGGCGTTGTCAGTGGAAAGAGCGCCAAGCACCGAGAGGTCCTGGCCAACACCACGCATCGCCTCGAAATGCGCCGTGACCGTCTGGCCCGCGCAAAGAAAGGCGGGCTCTAGCCACACATTGCGCACGTTGGCGGGAGTGGCCGCCACGGCGGCGTGAGCCACACGCGCGCCGACGCAAAGCAAGATCAAGGCTAGCACCACGCGTTTCATGGGCAGGCAAGGCTCGCGGCTTGGACCGTGATGGTCACGCAGGTCCCGGTGCCCGTGACGATGGCGCCAGGATTCCACCAATAATAATTGCCCGTGTTGCCCGTGGGCGCCGGGACCGAGGACACAAACGCGACGCAGGGCGGCAAGGTGTCATAGATGACCTGGTTCAGCGTGGCCGCGCCGGTATTTTGCAGACAAAGGGTGTAGTTGAAGGTGTTGCCGACGGTGATGTTAGCCACGTTAGCGACTTTGCTGACGTTGTAGCGCACCTGGCAGTTGCCTAGCCAGGTGTAGATGTTTTGATACACAGGCGCGTTGAGCACCTGCTGAAAGAGCCAGAAGCCATTAAAGTCAAAATCAACCATCACGCGTCCCGCGCCACCGATCAGCTCATTGGGCAGCATGGCGAACATAAAGGCCTGGGTGACGCCGCCATTAAGGACCGCCGCGATGGGATGACTGCTACCCCAGCCCGAACAGGTGCCGCAGATGTCGTACCAACCAGGCACCGTGGGTTGCGGGGTGTTGCCCAGACCAGGAAGGTTGTTGAGGATGGTAGAAAAGCCTAAAGGATCGGCGGGAAAGATATTCCAAATGGTCGTGCCGCCCACGGAACCGGGATTGGTGAAAGCCGCTCCCGTACCGATGGTCGTGAGAAATTGAGTTAGACCGTTGTTGCGACCCTCAAAGCCCTGGTTTTCTCCATTTAAGAAGAGCGAGCCACCTCCGCGCAAAAAATTGGCATACATGATCTGGTCGCCAGCGGGGATGGTCGCCGAACAGGTGAGCGCTGAGCAACCCGTCTCAAAGCGCAGATCCCAGACCTGGCAGTACTCGGCGATCGTGATTGGAACACCCGTAAAAGTCATGGTGGCCACGGTGACGGTGTTGCTGTTGGCGATGCCACGATTGAGCGCTGGCGTGATGCCCCCCGCGGGCTCGGTGGCATTCTTGACCACGACGACATCAAAAGGCTGAGGCGGGACCAAGCTGTCCAAGGCCAAATGCATGGCAGCCAAGGCCGTGAGCGCGCCGCTGGCCTGATTATCGTCGGCAAGGATGACAAGGATCTTGGGCAAAGGGCTCAAGCTGGCGGCGCCCGAAAGGCGCGTGCTTAGGGCGCAAACGCAAAGAAAGAAAAGGACGCAAGTCTTGTAGATCGGGCGCATATAGATTCCGCCAAGCACGAGAAAGATTCACTTAATAGTTTAAGGATATTTTGGTTGGCATGTTGGAATTGATTTGTGGAAAAAAGTGATATTTTTAGGATAAATAAAAAAAAGCTACAAATACAAAAAATTCATTAAATAAAGGTATATTTGAGCTTATTGAGTTGCGTTATGGTGAAAAAAAGGTCAAAAAAGCGCATGAAAAAGTTGATCTTCAGCGTAAAACAGCATGCGCAAAAATGCCTCTAAAAGACTCAACCTGGGTGTCGGCCCCGTTTAAATCGGCGTGGCGGGTTGAAAAAGTTCAAGGGGAAAACAAGGGCGTCCCCGCCAAAAAAATGCCTTCTAATTTATTTTTTTCTATGGCGACCTTCGGGCCTTGCAAGAGCTCGGGTATCCACGGATAGCCGTTGACCCGCACCCAAACGTTGACCACGCCCGATGTATTCGATAACGCCGAAAAAGACCAGCTCACCAAGGGTGGGCTTGATGTGCAACTGTTGTCGCAACCTAGATAAGTTAAGTTAGTCCATAGCGTGTCCCACAGTTTCATGGTCACCGTGCCACTGCTGTCGTTGATCCAACTGATGCTATAGGTGATGGTATCGCCGAGGGTCGCAGTCGTGACGTTAGCGCTCTTGCTGATGGCCATGGTTGGGGTCGGCGTGTAAGCAGGCGTACATTGGTCAAAGACCACATCGGCCGTGCTCGATAGTGAGTACTGCATGTCATAGCCAGCGATGTTGTGCACCAGCACCTTGCAACAAGAAGCCTCGACTGGCAGCGCCACAAGACCCGTGCTGGCCGTGGCAAAGCCAGAGACATTGCTAGTGCTATTGACGACTTTGATCAGGACGTAATACGTCGTGCCCGAGAGCATCCACGCTGGCACGGTAAAGATGGCGGAGTAAGGCAGAAAATTCTCGTTGGCGGTATTGACGGGCGCGTTGAAGGTGACACGGTCCCACACAGTGGTCACCAGGCCCGGAGTGGTGAGAGCGTCACTGATGGGCCACGCAAAAGTCTCGTAAAAAAAAGAGGCGCCATGGTCGTGGATAAAATAGCTATCTCCCGCGCTGAAGGCGTTGTCAGTGGAGAGGGCGCCGAGCACAGAAAGATCCTGCCCATTGCCACGCATGGCCTCGAAATGCGCGGTGACTGTCTGGCCCGCGCAAAGAAAAGCGGGCTCTAGCCAGACATTGCGCACGTTGGCCGGAGTGGCTACTACGGCCCCCGAGAGGCGCACGCTTAGAGAGCAGGCGCTAAGCAGCAGCAAGAGCCAATGTTTGTAGATCGGGCGCATCGGGGATCGCAAGGAAGAAGAAGGGCGTGCTTCATAGTTTTAAGGATATTTGGTGGGTCATGTAAAATTGGATTATTGAAAAAAGTGATATTTTTGGGATAATTTGATAAAAGTTTTAAGCTTGAAAATGCTTTAAAATAAATAACTATTTGGTTTTATATGTTGTGTGAGCCAAAAACAGAAACTGCGAGTCTGATGAAAAAATTGACCTCTGCGCATAAGAATATGACACTAGACTATGTCGCTTAAAACACCCCACTCAAGCACTGGCCCCCGCTCAAATCGCTGGGGACTGCCTGGTTTAGAAGAGACCTTAGAGGTTGGTCCCCGTGCCGATCAGGTGAGCCTGTTGTTGGGCCCCATTGGTGTCGGAAAAACCATGTTTGGCGTGCAGTTTTTAGCTGAAGAATTACGCGCCGGTGGTTCAGCTCTTTGGTTGCGCTTGGCTTTAGTCGCGCCTGCGGTGCCGGATCCCCGCCAAGCGCCTTTGGGCGATAGTCTTTATGACCCGGCAAAAGCAAGCCGATTGAAGTTTTTGAGCGCTTCTTTGAGCGGCGCGATCCGGGCGGTTGCCATGACGGGCAGGGGACGGGTGCTGATTGAGATAGAAACAGCCGCCGAAAATTTGAGCGTCGCCCAACGCCAATGCGCCGCGGCCTGGGCTTCCGCCGCGCGGCGGGCGGGTGCGGCGGTCTTGGTGACTCAACGCGCGGCCGCATCGCACCCTGATCTGCTTGGCCCAGCGTTGCAGTTAGCCGACGCCGACGTGGTCCTGCTCTTGCGTCATCGGGGTGGCTTAGGCGGTCGCGAACGCGAGCTGGTAGCGCTTAAACTGGACCGGCAGCGTGGTCCTGACGCGCCCTTGGGCTTGGAGCTGAGCGCCAAGGGTTTACGGGTCATGGGTCGTTTGGGTACCTGGGCCACGTTGGACCATGCGGATACCGCGCATGAGCGCGTCTTGCGCTTGGCGGTGCCAAACTTTGCGCACGAAGAAGAGCGCCGGCGTTGGGAAGCCGCCGTGCGTGCTGCGCTTCGGACTCAAGGGTTGAGCCCAGAGTTCAAGGTCGAGCTCTTGCGCGTGGACGTCTTGACTGAGCTCTACGCCCCACAGACTGATTTTGGGCTTTTATTGGTCTACGAGCCCACGATCCCTTATTTGGCGCGGCAAGGCCTGTTGCATTCTTTAGACGCGCTTGTGCCTGACATGAATGCCAATTTTCACGAGATCGCCCTGCGGCGTGGCAGGGTGGATGGCAAGCAGTATGGGTTGCCACTCTTTGTCTCAACACGCGCCCTTTTTTATCGCCGCGACCTACTAGAAAAATATGGTCTGCGCCCACCACGTACCTGGGACGAGCTTGAGAGTGCCGCGCGGCAGGTGCTGCGTAAAGAACGTGATCCAGCTTTGAAGGGTTTGACACTGGACGCTCAACCACTCAATCGCTTTAATCTTTTGATCGATTTACTTTGGACCCAAGGACAAGATCTCTATCTGGGTGAGGGGCATTGGCGTTTTAACGCAGTGGGGGTGCAAACAGCACTACGCCGTCTAAGAGCTTGGTTGGTGGACGAGCCGCTGGTAGATGTGAGCTGCTTGAGTGGCACATCCGACGACGGAGAGCGGGCGTTCAGGGCCGGACGCGCACTCTTTTGTTTGGCGTGGAGCGATCAAGCGCGCAAGATTCACGAGATGGCCCAGGCCGACCGTGAAAAATTCGCTTGGATGCCTTTGCCCAGTGAAGACCTAGCCGCCCGCCGGCGTACGCGGGTGGGCGGACCCATCTTGGTCATCCCCAAGCATTGTCGGGACTTGCCCGCCGCCCAGCGCGTGGTCGCGGCGTTGTGTGGCGCAACATTCCAAACCGAATTCTATAGCCGCAGCACTTGGCCCTTTCCGGCGCGACGGGATGTGCTTGTTAAGGAGCGGACTCGCAAAGCCAATCCTTATGTTGAAGACAGCGAAGAATTTTTGAGAGATGCCGCGCTTTTAGAGGAAAGCGGTTGGCTGGCTGGCAATATCCTTAGCCTGCAAAATGCAGCTAATTTTGAGCTGGACCCGATCTTTCAGATACACGCGCTCACTCAGGGTTTGGACAGCGTGGCGCGAAAACTAGAGGCAAAACTGGCACCTTATGTGAGCAGCCGACATTACAGCGGATTGGTGGCGCAAGCGGTGGATCTTATTGAGCGCCGAGCCGCGGGGCCCTTGGATGTGGCGGGACTCGCCAAAGAGCTGTTTGTCAGCCGTGAGCATTTGATACGTGAGTTTAAACGTCAGACAGGCATCACGCCGCTTAAGCATATTCAAAAAAGACAAATGGACAAGGCGCGCGAGATGTTGGAATTTACGCACTACTATGTTGGAGAGGTGGCTCAG
>JANLXT010000299.1:0-12110 GCA_031365225.1 candidate division FCPU426 bacterium | reverse complement strand
TGGAGCCGCTTCGAAGGGCGCTTTCCTGGGCAAGTGGTGGTCTTGCACAGTGGACTGACGCAAGAGCAGCGTTGGCGTGCCTACCAAGCTCTGCGTCAGGGCAAGGCCCGCGTGGCCTTGGGCGCGCGGTCGGCGCTCTTTGCCCCGGTACAAAATCTGGCGCTTTTGATCGTGGATGAAGAGAGTGAGCCCAGCTATAAGCAAGAGAATGACCCGCGCTACCATGCTCGCGACGCGGCGCTGGTGCGGGCCAAGCTGCATGGCGCAGTGGCATTGCTGGGTTCGGCCACCCCTAGCTTTGAGAGCTATTTCAACGCGGCCGCGGGTAAGTTGACCCTGCTCACCCTGCCCGGCAGAGTGGGAGCGCACGGCCTGCCTCAATTTGAGTTTTTAAATCTAAACGCGGCTCAGCGCCCTAAGGAGGGCGCCAGCGATGACGTGCTCTTGCCCGAGCTGGTCCAAGCCGTTGAGCAGACGACCGCACGGCATGAGCTGAGCTTGCTTTTTTTAAATCGCCGTGGCTTCGCTCCCGTTTTAGCCTGCGCGGCCTGCGGCAAAGCTTTGCAATGCCCGCAGTGTAGCATCAGCCTGACCTTTCATCGTGAGGCGCCCGGCAGGGGAGCGTTCAGGAGGGCCTCCGCCGCGGGTCACGCGGTCCCTGAGGATGGCGCGTTAGAAGGTGGCATCGGCTGGTTGCGTTGTCACCTCTGCGACCACAGTGAGCGCCCGCCCCAACGTTGCCCTGAGCCAAAATGCGAGAAGCCGCTCTTACGTCCCATGGGCAGTGGCACCCAACGGCTCGAAGAAGAAGTGGCACGGCGTTTTCCTGGCGCGCGCTTGGCGCGGGTTGATCGCGACACTGCCAGTGGCGCCGAGTTCCACGCCCAGTTGGGCGAACGCGTGCGCGAGGGAAGCATCGATATCTTGTTGGGCACGCAAATGCTGGCCAAGGGTTTAGATTTCCCTCAACTTACCACCGTGGGCGTGATCAACGCCGATGCCTCGTTAAATTTTCCAGACTTCCGGGCCAGCGAAAGAACCTTTCAACTGTTGGTGCAGGTGGCGGGTCGGGCGGGCCGGGCGGACAAACCTGGCCAAGTATTTGTGCAGACCCGGCAAGCCGACCATCCCTGCTTGCAAGCCGCCGCGCAACAGGATTTCGAGTCTTTCTACGCGAGTCACACGCCCGAGCGCAAGGCGCTGGGTTATCCGCCCTTTGGGCGTCTGGCGGCCTTGATCTTTCGCTCTAAAGACAAAGCCAAGGCCGTGGCCATGAGCGCCCGCGCGGCCAAAGATCTTAAAGAACACGCCGCTCGTCTTAAAGTAGAGATCCTAGGCCCCGCCCCCGCTCCCTTGGTTTTGATCAAAGAGTGGTGGCGCTATCGTTTGCTCTTTAGATGCCCCTCGTCCAACGCCTTGCATCAGCTCTTAGAGCCCTGGGTCCGCGCGTACAAAGACCCCGCCGTGGCCATGGCCGTGGACGTGGATCCCTTAAATTTTATGTGAGCGTGAGGTATACGATCCTCGAAAACGCTTCCTCGAAAACATAATTCGGTCCTTTCGGTAGTACGGCTTGCTAAGGTATATTTGTAAGCACCATAACTTTGAGCCGTCACGCATGTCCTTGCTCCGCATCGTCAAGTATCCTGATCCGATCCTTCGGCAAAAGACCAGCTTGGTTGATCCAGCCGAGCCGGGGTTGGCGGATTTGATCGCCAATATGTTTGAGACCATGTATGCCGCGCGCGGTGTGGGACTGGCCGCCAATCAGGTGGGCCTGGCCAAGCGCTTGGCGGTGATTGATTGCTCAAGCGGGGATGAGCCGAGTCAACGTTTGATCTTGATCAACCCGCGCATTGTTGAGACCCGTGACGAGATCGAAGAAGAAGAAGGCTGCCTTTCGTTTCCAGGCTTGCGTGGGACGACGCGCCGTTTTTTATGGGCGCGCGTGCAGGCGGTTGGTTTGGATGGCAAGTCCTTTGAAGTGGCGGGGGATGATCTGCTAGGCAAAGCTTTGCAGCACGAGCTTGATCACTTGGACGGCCGTCTTTTTATTGATCGCTTGGGTCTGACACAAAAAGCGCTGCTCTCAGGCAAGCTCAAGGCCATGCGCGAAGACGCCCGCGAGGATGGCATGAGCAACGCCAGCAAACGTTAGCATGCCGCTGAATTTAGTTTTTTTGGGCACCGGTCACTTTGCGGTGCCGTCGCTCAAAGCGCTGGTGGATGCGGGACACCGCGTGCAGCTGGTGATCTGTCAGCCCGATCGACCCAGTGGCCGTGGCCATCAAGTGCACGAGCCCGCCGTCAAGGTCCAGGCGCTGGCGCTTGGTCTGGATGTCTTTCAACCCGAGCGATTGCGTGAGCCATTCGCGGTGACGCGGGCGCTGCGGGATAAGCCTGACGCGCTGGCGGTCGTGGCCTACGGTCAGATCTTGCCTACGGTCTTGCTCGAAACCCCGCGCTTGGGTGGGGTGAATGTTCACGGATCGCTCTTGCCGCGCTGGCGCGGTGCCGCGCCCATCCAATGGGCGCTGGCGCATGGCGACGCGGTGACGGGTGTCTGCACGCAACGCATGGTGGCCAAGCTCGACGCGGGGGCGGTGTATTTAAATCACCCTTTGGCTATCGCGCCGGATGACGATAGCGATACACTTTTTGCCAAGCTGGCGCCCTTGGGCGCGGCCTTGCTCTTAGATACCTTGCGCGGTTTAGAAGAAGGCACCCTGCAAGCGTTGCCACAAGACGAGAGCCAGGTGACGCTGGCACCGTTGATCAAAAAAGAAGATGGTCACGCCGACTTTACGCTCGAAGCCAAAGCCATCAGTCAACGCTGGCGTGCGTTTAAGGCTAGCCCGGGCTTTCGCACGGCATCGGCCAAGCATGGCGGGCTTAAGATCATTGAATTGCGGGTGGGCCGTGAAGACGACCCTACCCCCCGCCAACCCGGCCAGCTCGTGCGCGTTGACGAAGCATTGGGTTTAGAAGTGGCTTGCGCGGCAGGCCAAAGCGTTTGGTTAAGCATGGTGCAGCCAGAAAATGGCAAGGCCATGGGTGGGGCGGCGTACGCGCATGGACGCGCGTTGGTCCCCGGGGATCGTTTTTGGATTGAACAGGGGAGCTAGTATGGACGACATGAACGACGCGAGCATGGTCACCACCGACGCCAATCAGCGCAAGCACGAGCGCTTGCGCCTTGATACCAAAGTGCGCTACCGGGTGATCAATCGCCAAGTGGTGGAAGCCCTCGTCGACCCCAAGGCGATTCAAGACGATGGCCAGACGGTTAATATCAGCGCCAGTGGCATCGCCCTCTACACCGCCGCCAACTTGAACAAAGGTGATTTTTTAAAGTTAGAGCTTAGCCTGCCAGGCATGACGCGCCCGACGCGCGCTTTGGCCGAAGTGATGTGGGCCGAGCCCAAAGCGGGCCAATGCTTCTCGGGTATCCGTTTTGTCATGATCCTTAACGAGGCCGATGACGGCAGCGTGCGACGCTTTATTGAGACATCGACCTCGGCCCCAGGCGCTTGAGCCAGCGGGTGAAAGATAATATGCTCGACACGACGCGGGACGAGGATAAGCGCCGGTATCCACGCTTAGGGAGCGCCTTGCCCGCGAGCCTAAAAGTCGTCAGCGATGACCGCGTGGGACTCATGCCGGCAGATGCGCAGATTGTGGATTTTTCTCGCGGCGGGACATCTTTACGCTTAGCGATGGAGCTCTTTCGGCAAGACGTGGTCAAAGTGGAGTTCCCGATGCCTGATTCGGGTCTTCCTCAAAAAGTCTACGCGATCGTGACATGGACCCAGCGACACGGTGCCGAGACTTTAGCGGGTTTACAGTTTTCTGGCATTTCTGAGCTTGCTCAAGATCAGATAGAAGCTTGGGTCGAACTAGGCCAACGCGCGGGCGGACGCTCCGCCAACTAAGAGAACCAATACTTTACGCGCCAAACCCTTTGGCGCGGTCGAACCGTAGCACCTTACCTTATGCAAAACAGCCCCCCCAGCGGGGCTGGATCCTCTGACGCGAACGCCCAAGTTCCCGCACCGAGCGTGGTGCCCGAACCAAGCGTGGTGCCCGAACCAAGTGCACCCGTCGTGTCCCAGGTACCCCCTGGCGACGCAAGGGATCTAGCCATCGCTCTCCTTACCCGCATCGATACCAGTGACGCGCGCATTCGCGAATCGCTGGATGAGGCCTTGCGTCAAAACAAGCTCTCACCAGAGGACAGCGGCCTTTTGACTGAATTGGTCTATGGCAGCTTGCGGCAGCGTTCCCGCCTTGATCATGTGCTATCGCGCGCTTCGCATCGGCCGTTTGATGGTCTGGCACCGTGGGTGCGTAATCTGCTTCGCACGGCCGCGCACCAGATGCTTAACCTAGATCGCGTGCCTGATGGATCTGCGGTCGATCGCGCCGTAGAACTGGCACGCACCCATGGCCACGAGGGCGTGGCAAAATTTGTCAATGGCGTCTTGCGCGAAGTCAGTCGCATGAAGGCCGAGGACAAGCTCCCGCCCATGCCTGCCGATCCGGTGGCGGCCTTGGCCATTGAATGCTCTTATCCCGTGTGGATGGTGGGGCGTTTGGTCGAGGACTACGGTTTTGACGCGGTCGCAGCCATGCTGCGCGCCAGCAATCAAGCCCCCCCGTTGACGGTGCGCGTCAATCGCGTCCGCATCACGCGTGAGGCCTTGGCCGAAAAATGGAGAGCCGCCGGCATCGCGTTTGAGTTGTGCGACTTTAGCCCGTGGGGCCTGCGCTTGGCCTCGGGCGATCCCCGTAGCTTGCCTGGTTTTGACGAGGGCGAATTCTTTGTTCAGGATGAGAGCGGCCAGCTATTGACGCGCTTGATGGATCCCAAGCCTGGTTGGCAGATCGCCGATGTTTGTGCCGCCCCCGGGGCCAAGGCCACGGCCATGGCCGAGATCGTTGGGCACATGGGCCAGATCTGGGCTTTTGATCGCAAGGGCGGTGCGCTCGATAAAATGCAGGGCAGCCTCAAACGCCTGGGACTGCGCAATGTGCGTTGTGAGTCGCGTGACGCCTTGCGCCCACGGCGCGAACTGATGGCGCGCCTGGATGGCGTCTTGGTGGACGCGCCTTGTTCTGGCTTAGGTGTTTTGCGCCGCCGGCTTGAGGTCCGTTGGCAGGTGCATCCCGAGAGCATCGAGGCCATGGCCCACCGCCAGGGTCAGATCTTGCACCGTAGCGCCGATTATCTTAAGCCGGGGGGCGTGTTGATCTACGCGACCTGCACCCTGGACCCGCGTGAGAACGAGGACGTGGCCCGTCGCTTTTTGGATGGGCGCACTGATTTTGTCTTTGAGCGCGCCAGCGCTTTTGTCGAGCGTGAGTTTGTCACCCGCGAGGGATTCTTTAGGGTGTGGCCTGGCCAAGCGTCGATGGATGGTTTCTTTGCCGCGCGTTTTAGGCGCACCAAATGAATCACGCTCAAGTAGAAAAAGTTTGGGGTGCCTATCAAGCGGGGGAGCTGGATCGCGAATCCACACGTCAATTGCATGAGCACTTGAAAGAATGCGATGTGTGTCAAGCGCGCGTGCGCGTGCAGGCCGCGCTAAGCAAGGCGGGTCGGCGCGATGGCATGATCCCTGATCCAGATCGTCTCGAGCGACAGATGGCCCGCAACCGTGATTTGATGGTTAAATTTTTGCTCTTGCTGGTCGCAGCTTGGGCGGTGTATCGCTTTGGGATGAGGCCGCGATGAGTGGGGCCGTAGCGAAAGCGCATCTTGCGCCCGACCCCTACGCGCCGCTTCGCGTGCCTTCGTTTCTACAGTTTTTGGCTGGCAGCCAGCTTTCGCATTGGTCCCAGCAGATCATGCTGGTGGCTCTGGGTTGGACACTCTATGACCGCACTGCCTCCGCTTGGCCCCTGGCTTGGGTCGGCCTGGCCCGCTACCTGCCGGTGCTATTCTTTAGCCTGCCCGGCGGCCACCTGGCCGATCACTATGACCGGCGTGGCCTGCTACGTTGGACGCTCTTGGCGCAGCTCGCTTGCGCGCTCTGCTTGGCTTGGGCCGCATGGGTTCACGCCCCTTATTGGATCTGGTACGCCATTGTTTTTCTAAATTCTTCGGCGCGGGCCCTGCACACGCCCGTGGCAGTTTCTTTCTATCCCAGCCTCTTACCTAAGCAGTTTTTGGGCAACGCGGTGGCTTGGACCAGCGCCAACTATCAGGTCGGGGTGGTCATCGGCTTTGTCTTAGGTGGTGCCCTGGTGCAGGGCTTTGGTCCCGTTGTTGCGCTCGCTACCTGTGCGGCGGGGCCAGCTCTGTATCTCTTTGCGTTAGCTGGGTTGCGTCCCTTGCGGGTGGTCAAGCCTAGCTCGGGGGCGGAGCCGCTGCGCAAGCGCTTGTTGGGTGGTTGGCATTTTTTACAGAAAGAAGGCGTGATCCGCTGGGCACTCACCATGGATCTCTTTGCGGTACTTTTTGGTGGAGCCGAGGCCATCATGCCCATCTTTGCCAAGGACATCCTCGGCGTGCAGGCCTTCGGCCAAGGTTTGTTGTTGGCGGCGGGTTTTGCGGGTGCCTTGGTCATGAGTTTTTGGATCGCGCATCATCCGCTTAAGCGGGCGGGACGCTCGATGTTGTTGGCGGTGGCGGGTTTTGGACTGTGCATGATCGTCTTTAGCTTATCGCGGGTATTTTGGCTGTCGTTGGTAGCGCTCTTTGTCTCGGGCGCTTTAGATCAGATCAGCGTGGTCGTGCGGCAGACCCTGGTGCAGATGCGCACCCCCGAGCGGCTGAGGGGCAGAGTGCAGGCGATCAATTTTTTATTTATTGGGTCGTCGAATGAATTGGGCGAGGTGGAATCGGGGGTGACCGCAGGTCTCTTTGGACCCGTGGCCTCGGTCTTTGCGGGTGGGGTGATCACAGTCTTGGTGGTGCTGGGTGTGGCGGGCATGGCGCCCGAGCTACGCAAGCTAGAGACTTTGGGCGTTAAGAAGCGGGCCTAGATCCGCATCTTTTTCGCCTTTGATTTTTTAGATTTTTCGGCACGCTTCACTTCGGCCCAAAGTGTCAGGATGGCGCTTTGTTTTAAGTCGCCGATGGCTTTGCCGCGTGATTTGGCGATGCTCTCCAGCGCGTGCACCCGACGTATCAGTTTGTCGACTCCGCGATGCAGGCTGTGCTCGGGATCCAAACCTTCAAAGCGGGCCACGTTGACGATCGCGGTCAAGACATCGCCAAGCTCTTCTTCGCGCGCGGCTCGAGTGCCTCGGCGCACAGCGTCTTTAAATTCGCCCAGCTCTTCTTCAAATTTTTCCCAGGCTTCGCGTTTGTGGTTCCAGGCAAAGCGAGCTTTGGCGGCTTTACCCAGCACGCGCTTGGCGCGCAAGAGGGAGGGCATCGCTTGGGGCACCCCATCCAAGATGCCCTTGCGGGCCTGGTGTTCTTTTTCGGTGGCTTTCAAAGCCTCCCAGCGCTTGGTCTGCTCGCTGGCGCTGCGCACCTTGGCTGACCCAAACACGTGCGGGTGACGCTTGATCATCTTGTCGGCGATACCCGCGGCCACGTCGCTGACAGTGAACTGTTTTTTCTCGGACGCCACTTGGGCATGAAAGAAGACTTGAAGTAGCAGGTCACCCAGCTCGCCACGCAATTTATTTGCGTCGCCACTGTCGATGGCTTCCATCACTTCGTAGGCCTCTTCAAGCAGATACGGCTTCAGGCTCTTGTGGGTCTGTTTTTTGTCCCAGGGACAACCTTGGCGCGAGCGCAGGGTGGCCATCACGGCAGTCAGGCGCGCGAAAGCATCTTTGTGTTTGGGTATCTTGGCTGGCATGGCTTACCGCAGTTGAGGGTGTATGACGACGTTGAATGATTTTATACGCAAGCTGGCCGCAGGGCTAGGCTTAGACTTGGCCCAAGGGCCGCTAGAGATCGCCTTCGCCAACGCCATGCAGGACCCCCGTACCCGTCCAGCGTTCTATAGTTTGTTGCTCGAGTCCGAGCTTTATATCGGTGGCCAGGTCATGGGCGGCGCTCCGGCGCTGGACGGCACGCGTGAACTGGGCCCCATGAGCGATCTCAAGCTAACCTTTTTGGATCTGCGGGGCGAGAAGGTCCTGCCTGTCTTTAGTTCGCTCGAGCGCCTGCGTCCTGTCTTGGGCGCGGACGCCAACTTTCTAAAACTTAGCGGCCGCGACCTTCTGACCCAAGTGGCGCCAAAGCAGGCTATCGCTCTCAACCCGTATACGCGGCATGGTCGGGAGTTTGATGTGAGAGAGCTGGAGGAGATCGTGAGGGAATATGTGTAAAATGCCCTTAAGATAAAGAGATTCTGATTGCTCCGGGACGAATCAAAGAGTCCGGTTGACGCCTACCCTTCGTGGCCCGGGCTTCCTAGAGAATTGATGCGACGGGCACCTCAGGGCAGGCTTTCCATCTGGTTGGGAATATGGGTTGGCTTTCTCTTGGGTGAAATCTAAAATCCGGAATGGCTTATTTAGTTTTGGAGTGTCTTGGCATCTCAAGTGTCCCACGCGGGCGGAAAGCCTGCCCTGAGGTGCCCGGTAGTTTGATGGTTTGGGGAGCCCGGGCCTCGAAGGGCAGGCGTAGAAGGAGCTAAGTCATTACAAATATCTGTGTAAGGCACTTTCTGTTTTTTATTCTCGCCTTTGCTGTCGCGACTTCGGCTCACGCCTGGCATTCCTCTTTTTTTCAGCCCGCAGGCAAATCCTGGGCCCGCCCCGTGGTCGCTGTCCAAGGCCGCAATTTCCAGCTGGATGACTACTCTTATGCGGGCTACAAGCTTTCACAAGCCGGTTTGGGAGAGAGCATCCCTTGCGCACGCGTCACGCTCAGCGCTGCCCCGGGCTCGGATATCACGGACAAGCTCAGCGCGGCGGTCCAGCAGCTGGCGGCCAGCGGCGGCACCATCGAGATCCCGGCGGGCAGCTTCGTGCTTTCCAAGACCGTCTGGATACAGTCCGACAACATGCGCATCCGCGGCGCGGGCAGCGGCAAGACCACGCTGGTCATCAGCTCGGCCTACAACCCGGGCTCTTATTATTACGAAGCCCCAATTTCTTTCAATGCCGGGGGCGACGCTTTCAGCCCGACTTGGACGCAAGAAGCCAAGTCCCTGGCCGCAACGTTGGCATCCGATATACGCCGCGGTTCGCCGGTCTTGCGGGTGGGGTCGGCCAAAGGTTTTGGTGTGGGCGACTGGGCCGTGGTGCAGCAGCTCTTTTGGGAGGAGCTCAGCAAAAAAGATGGCGCTGGCAATTGGCCGACCAAGTATCGGGACAACAGCGACTGGAGCATGAGCTTCACCTATGTGCGCCGCATCGCTTCGATCAAGGGCGATCTTGTCACGTTAGATGCCCCGCTGCCGCAAGCTATGCAGAACACCAAGCATCCCATCCGCTTCTTCAAGCCCGACCCGCGCCAGTTCATCCAGAATGTCGGCTTGGAGGGCGTCAGCATCCAGGTGCAGCCCAATCGCAACAACCAAAAAGACAAGGGCCGCCCCGCCGGGATCGGCGTCAACTTTAAGGGCGCCTTCAACGCCTGGTGCCATGACGTCAAGATCATCAACGCCGCCAAGCATGCCTTTCAGAGCTGCTGGAGCGCCCGCGTTACGTTTCTCGACTGCCAGACCCAAGGCGCCCAAGACCATGGTGGCGGTGGCTTTGGCTACGGCTTTCAAACTTACGCAAGCCAGGCCGTGCTCTACAAACGTTGCGTGGCCTCCGACATGCGCCACGGCTTCACGCATCAATTGGCGATGACATCCGATGTGGTGATGTCCCAATGCCGCACGCTGATGCCCCCCGGCAAAAAGACCCAAGACGCTGACGTGGACGACACGCATGTCGGCTATGTCCAGCACATCCTCTGGGACCAGCATTTTCAGCAGAACACCGGCATCAGCGCCATGCACCGCGGCACCCGCTCTGGCGACCTGACCCAAGAAACCTTCCAAGGCGGCGCCGTCTGGAACTACAGCAGCGACGGCCAAGCCCTCAACTGGCAAGCCGGCAAGGTCCAGCTCTCCCCCGCCAAGTACCCCGCCGAGAACGACGCTTTGGTCGTCGGTGTCCAAGGCGCCAGCGTCTGGGACAACTCCCAAGACAACGGCAGCTACGTTCCCGGCACCCAGATCAAGAGCGCCACGCTGCAGCGCGGCCCCAGGGGCAATGTAGCCTACGAGGGCGTGGGGCAGGCAGGGTTGGAGCCGGCGTCGTTGTTCGATGCGCAGTTGAGGGCGAGATTGGGCGTTTTGCCGCGTGAGAACGTGATGTCTGGGTGCAGTGAAAAAATTACCCACTAGCCAATATTCCGAGTCGCACAATTTGACTGGCGCCTCTTACTGGGAATGCTAATCTAGAGATAATACAGTTACGCAGGAGGGGATTATGAAGCAAGTGGCGAAGAAAGAGGATTGTTCGGGCAACGATCTAGTCCTGAACAATAAGGCTCGCAATTTTGTTGCAAAGCTTCTTACCAAGCCGACTCGACCCAATGGCGCGTTAGTGAAGGCAATGCGACGCGCAACTAAGTTGTTGACCGCAAAAGAGAAGGGTGCCGCATGCTGAAAACCAAGTTATTGATAAGCCTTGGGGCAGCAATTTCGCTCGGAGCACAATCAACACTCCTCGCAGCGAACCCCGGCGGGTTTCACGGACTTGAGTGGGGGACGCCATTAGCAATAGCGCAGAAAAAAAGTTTGGCTGGCAGTGTTGATCCTGCATATCCCAGTCATCTACTCAGGTGGCTAAAAGAAGATATGCCCGAGCTTTGGACCAATACGGTCCCGAATGTTGAGTGGATCCTATTCCTGGGGAGTTTCATCAAAGGCGCTCCAGCAGCTGATGGACCGGAGGACGGGCTCTATTGTTTTATGGATGGAAATTATTTTGCCTATGTCGGCAGACTTTCCACGAACGAGCTCGATGATGGAATCGCTGTTCTAAGAAAAAAATATGGAGAGCCTTCAAAAAAATATAAAAATAAAAAACAAATGGACGGCTATAAGAGGACGGACTTAGTCGATGTTTTTTTGACTCCTGAAACAGCAGTGCTTCTTTTTAGAAGTTGCATTATTCCAGATAAAAACATCTCCTTGTCACAACAGGCAAAATATTGGTACGAAATAAAGCGGCGCGGAAATAAATTTGTACATGAAGCTGCAGTGGTTGCATATGACCGAGAGAAAGTTGAGGGCTTCCAAAGTTTATTGATGAAGAAAATAAATGAGGTGGCCTCAGAAGCTCGTTCAAATAAAGCCGAGAAAGAATCTCTTCGAAAAAAGAATATCGAGAAGAAATTTTGAGTGTGAGTTCGTGAAAATTAAGCACGGGCCGCTTCGCGGTGCAGGTAATCAATCACTATGGTGATGAAGGTGTTTGCGGCTAAGCAATCAACATTTGATGTCATGGAGGAGCGCCTTGATCTCCCTGGTCTTGCATGGACTTGCAGAATCTGTAAGCGTAATTTTTTCTGTTGAGTGGAAGAAGAAAAAAAGTTGGGGTGTCTATCTTGGCTTAACAGCTCTAGCTGTTAGCTTGATTTTACGTACCTACGAGCAGCATCGTTTACAGACATGGAAAGACGGAGCGGAGCAATTTGTGAGCGTTATAACCGAGGCGGAGCAAAAGGTTTATTACGAACGTGTTCGGCTTCGAAAAAAGAATATAAATGTATTTGAACTGAATATCGAAAAAATTGATTTGGTAGGCCCCACGGCTGTTGGGGGGACAAAATGAGAATTGGATTTGGTGTATTGTGTCTTTTCTTTAGCGCCGTAATGAATGCTGCTGAGATTGATGTAGCTAGAGATCAGTACGTGGCTGGAATGGAGGCATTCTCGAAGGGGGACACGAGTAATGCGGCCATTGCGTTTGCTCAAGTCCTAAAAGATAAAAAAGTTTCTCGCGATGCGATTGCATACACGGCTGCAGGATTGCTTGCAATTTTTCTGCAGTCAGGTGATTGCAATTCGGCTGACAAATTGGTGTCGGAAGCTCCACGAGAAATTGAGGATGCGGGAACTGATGCTCGACTGAATTACTATTTGGTGGCTTCAAAAACTCGCAGGAAATGCGGCAAGAAATGGGATTCAAGCTTGGTT
>JANLXT010000290.1:0-4743 GCA_031365225.1 candidate division FCPU426 bacterium | reverse complement strand
CACCAAGGCAAAAGTGCAGATTTACGCGCGGCTTGAGAGTGGCGGTGAAATCGCGCTTGCGTGGGATGGCCGCAGTGGCGACGGGCGCAAGGTCGCATCGGGGGTCTACACAGTCAAGCTGACAAGCATGGGGCCCAACGGGAATGTTATTGTGAGTAAGGCGGTCACGGTGTTGCGTATGCCGAGCGCTTTAGCAGGAGGGGCCGCCGTGGTAGCTCCTAATCCTTTGAGATCGGGCCAGCCGTTGATTGTCGCGTGGACACCCTTTGCCGGGCAGGTGCTGGCGTGGCTATATAACCTAGCAGGTGAGCGTGTCGGGTATAGCTCCGTCGATGCCAGCGCGGGACGCCTGACCTTGGCGTCCGGTAGCTTTGCTTCTGGGATCTATTTAATTCAGCTACGATATATGGACGCGAGCGGCGATATTCAGGACCAACGCTTGAAAGTCGCGGTCGTGCAGTAATAGATTTGCATTTATTCGTGAGGCGGCTTGGTTCGCGCCTGGGACCCAAGTTTTTGGAGCACCTTTGACCATCGCCATTCAAGTGAACGACCTTCGCAAAACCTATGTTCAAAATATAAAAGCCCCCGGTCTGCTGGGCGCATTGCAGGGCATCTTTTGGCAACAACGTCGCCAGGTGCCCGCGCTCAAGGGCCTGAGTTTTAGCGTCAACGAAGGGGAAGCGGTCGGCTTGATTGGCGAGAACGGCGCCGGCAAGTCCACGGCCATGAAATGCCTCACAGGCATCTTGCGACCCGCTTCGGGCGACTTGCGCGTGTTGGGGCACGAACCGTGGCGTGAGCGCCGCGCGTTGGCGCGAAAGATCGGCGTGGTCTTTGGGCAAAGGCCCCAGTTGATCTGGGACATCGCCGTGCGCGAGACTTTCAATTTGAATCGGGTGATGTACAGGGTGGAACCAGCGCTCTTTGCCGAGACCTCGGCGCTTTGCGCTCGCTTGCTAGAGCTTGGGCCGCTGATGGATGTGCCCGTGCGCCAGCTATCTTTAGGTCAACGCATGCGCTGTGACTTGGCGTGCGCTATGTTGCACGCGCCACGTATCGCTTTTTTGGACGAACCCACCATTGGTCTGGACGTGTTAGCCAAAGAACAAGCGCGCCAGCTGATCAAGACCATGCGTCGACGCTTTGGGACCACGCTGATACTCACCACCCATGACTTAAAAGACATCTCGGATACGTGCCAACGGGTCGTGGTGCTTGACAAAGGCAGTCTGCTCTTTGATGGCGCGCTGCTTGATTTTGAGGCGCGTTACGCGCGCGAGGCGCGCATGGTGGTGGATCTTGACGCTCCTTTAGCATTGGCAAAACGCCGTAGTTTGGGCGCGCGCCTTAAGCGCCATGGAGGGCGGCTGCTTAAGAGCGTTCCTCAAAAAGTGGTCGTCGCCTACGAAAAGGCTAGCAGCATTCAAGCGCTGACCCGGGTTCTTTTAGCGAGCCTGCGGATCGCTGACATGACTTTCGAAAAAACCGATATGGAAACCATTGTGCGTGGGCTTTATGCCAAACAAGTAGCGCGCCGTGCTCGCTGAGCTGAGAGCTCAATTGCGCGCGGGGGGCATGCTCTTTGCCCGCTCTACCCAGCGCCGACTGGCCTACCCTGTGGGCGCCTTGATTGATCTGGCCTCGTTTGTCGCCATTTTTGGGCTCACCCTCTTGTTGTGGCGGGCAGTAGTGTCCCAGGGCAATAGTTTGCCCATGGCGTGGTCCGAGCTTTTGCGCTATTTGTGCGTGGCGTTTGGACTGGGCTACGCGCTCGAGTTTGGCATCTATCCCTTTCAACAGAGCATTCGTACGGGTGGCATCGCTATCGACCTCTTGCGCCCTGTTCCCGTGACTTGGTTGCATCTTTGCAATTGTCTGTCCTGGGGAGCGTTGCAAGCCGTTTATGTAGCGATTGCCGCGGGTCTCTTGTGGCATTGGATACCAGATTTGCGGGTCGTCACGGACTTGCCGACCGTGCTCGCGTTGTTGGTGAGTTTATGTTTGGCGGCCTTGCTGCAGTTTTCAATCTTCTTTCTATTTGCCCAAGGTTCGTTCATCACCCAATTTGGTTACGGCATCTTGTATACGCGCTTGAGCTTGCACCAAGTCTTTTCGGGAGCCTTTGCCCCGGTGGCACTTTTTCCCGAGAGCCTCAAGCCATGGGCACTGGCATTGCCTTTTAGACATGTCATTGATACTCCCGCGCGCATTGCATTGGGCATGACCGCGCCTGGCGAGATCCCAATTTTGTTAGCCCAGCAAGCGGCTTGGGGTTTGGGTTTATTTTTGTTGGGCCAGCTGATCTTTGACCATTTTTTGGGCAAAGCCCAGATCCAGGGAGGCTGAGCGTGCGCGATGAGCTGATGATTTATGTCACGGCCTTCAAAGCGTCTTTGTTAGCGCGCATGGAATACCGTGGCGACCTGCTTTTGTCACTCTTGGGGGGCGTGTGTTTTCAATTGGGGCCGCTGTTGGCGTATGGGGTGCTACGCGCGCACGCGCCCCAGCTGGGCGGCTGGAACGGGGAAGAAATGCTTTTTCTTTTTGGCATGTGGGCGCTGTGTTTGGGCTTGTCAGAGCTCTTTTTTAATAACATCTGGGATTTTTCTGATCAGGTTTTGGATGGCTCGCTTGACCGCTTGTTGGTGTATCCGGTGCGTAGTTTGCCCTTTTATCTTTTGTGCTCGCCGACCATCCATGCTTTTGCCAACATCACCATGGGGCTGAGCATGCTGGGTTACGCGGGGCACGCGCTGGGTCTGGGCGCGGCCTACTGGGCGCTGATACCGGTGTGGGCCGCTTGTGGTGTCGCGATCTACACGGGCACTTTGGTGATCTTAGGTTCGACCGCTGTGCTGATGCCGGGGCGCGGACTGGACCTGTTGTGGTTGCTGGCGCAGGTCAATTGGGCGGCGCGCTATCCACTGAATATTTACCCCGCGTTCTTGCGCGTCGCGCTCTTGGTTGTGCCTCCCTTGGGCGCGTATCACTACCTGCCCGGCCTTTGGCTCTTTAAAGGTGGTAGTCTAGCGCTGGGCTTGGGCGCGCCCATCGCGGCAGCTTTAGCATGCGGCATCGGCGCGAACTTTTGCTGGAACCTGGCTTTAAATCGGTATGAAAGTACGGGTTCTTAGCGCGGCACATCTACTGAGAGATATCCTCAAAAACTCCTTAATTTGTGTCTAATTTAGTACATCTATTCCGCCATTCGCATTTCAGTTTCGGTATAATGACTTTGGATATTGAGATTCCATTTGTCTGCTACCGTAGAGTCTTAAATTCTATGTCAAAACGATTAACTGCCACCTTAATTCTGTTCCTGAGCGCATCAGGGCTCTTTGCCGCGAACCCGCCATTTCCCGTCTATGGGTACCTAGGCGATTGGGACGGCGTCACTGTTGCGCAGATGCCCTGGAACAGCCTGACCCATGTAATGGACGCGTTTGGTTTTCCAAACGACAACGGAACCATCACTAAGACTCCCAACACCACGATGATTACCGGAGCCCATGCTAACGGCAAGAAAATGCTGTTAGCGCTGGGCGGTGCTACCGACGGCGTCTCGAACGCCAGCCTGCGCTCGCGCTGGAACAACGCCACCCAGGCCGGGACCATCGACACCTTCGTCACCAACATCATGAACTTTGTCGCGACTAATAATTATGACGGCGTGGACATCGATTGGGAGTTCCCGACCACGGCGCAAAGGCCCCAGTTCATGAGCCTGATGCAGAAGCTATGGAGCGCCTGCACCAATTCGGGGGACCCCAACTGGACGGGCAGCCGCAAAGAGCTGACCTTCTTCATCAGCCCGGGTTATGACATCTGTGGCGTGGATTGGACGACCATCGCCAATTACTGCGACTATGGCATTTTGGGCGGCTACGACTTTCAAGCCACACGCGCTGGCATGACGTTCAATGGACCTATCGACAGCGCCTCGCTTTTCACCGATTGCCTGGGGGTGCAGCATAGTCTCAGCGTCAAGGGCACGGTCGACCGCCTAGTCGGGCTGGGCTTCACCACCAGCAAGATGATCCTGGCGCTGCCCCTCTACCAGGTGCCCAGCTACAACAATGTCGAAGCCGTCATCTGTCTGGGGGCCGCGGGCACTCAGTTCTTTCCAGAGCTTGAGAGGCAGTGGAATGGTGGCAATGAGGCCGTGACCGATGCCTGGTCCCTCTGCCAAAAGATGAATTGGGCCGCTGGCTATGGTCTGGCGGGCTTCGGGCTTTGGGAAGTCGCTTACGCTGTCCCCGTCAACGCCTGCCCAGCCATTGTAGACATATGGAGCACTTTGGCCGGCACCAGCGGTTGCTTGACCTTCTTGGGCACCCCGACGGTCACGCCCACCTTCACCCGCAGCTACACGCCCAGCCCCAGCCCCACGCCCACCTCCACGCTGGTCCCTTGCGCGGCCGCCACAGACACCATCGAGGTCATCGATACGGGGGGCTATATCAGCGGCGGCGCGACCCCCTGGACCACCACGATAGGCCTGCAGACCTTGGGCGACGCGGTGCTGGTCAACGGCCCTGGCGCCGCGACCGGCTGGTGGCGCATGAGCGCGCCGGCCTACAGCGGAGGGACCATCACCAGCGTGTCCCTCTACGTCACCTGGTCCAGCGGCAAGAGCGCCGGCAATGGGGTGCTGCAGGCCAACACTTGCTACGCCTCGGCGGACTGCATCGCGCCCGCCCAGACCGACATCGTCTTCACCTCGACGGCCGCCGCCAGCGC
>JANLXT010000278.1:0-4181 GCA_031365225.1 candidate division FCPU426 bacterium | reverse complement strand
CTTTTGTTGACCCACGAGATCTTACATGCCCTCACTCAACGCGCTCATCCCACGCGCGCCACCCGCGGACAAGTGCTGGCAGACGCCTTGACCGACATGGGCCCAGCGATCAGTCCCGAGACTTGCGCTTGCGCCAAGCGTTCACCGTATGTACGCATTGTGAGAGCCCGCTAAGATGCGCCTTTATCGAGTCTGGAACCTGACCGAACACGGCCCCGCCACGCCCCTGCATTTTTTAGAACGCCAGGGCGCGGATCGTTTTGTGACTATTTTTCATTGGCCACACGAGACCACGGGGCTTTACCTTAGCCAAGATGGCGTCGAGTCTCCCTTGGACCAGCTACAACTGCGGGTCGAAAGCATCGAAATGCCGATCTTGGTGGATGATGCGCTAGAGAGTGTTTTTAGCTTTAAAGAGGGCGAATTAGGCAGGAGCTATCTGTTGCCAGGCCGTTGCTTCGATCCCGATGACTGGAAACCTGTCACCGAGATCGAATGGGGCACCACTGGCATCAACGCAAAATTAGAAGAGGCAGGCAGAAGATTGGTCGAAACCTTGCGTCGTACAAAAATTTAGGGATTATCCTTTCGCGTCACCCGTCACCGGTACGTAAACTTTGGCGCCTTGTTCGATGAACTCACGCGATTTTTCGCGCATGCCCGCTTGCAAGGCTTCTTCTTCGGCGATACCCTGCTCTTTGGCGTAAGCGCGCACGTCCTCGGTGATGCTCATGCTACAAAAGCTGGGTCCACACATGCTGCAAAAATGCGCTTCTTTCATGGCGTCCTGCGGCAAGGTCTGGTCATGAAAGGCCCGCGCCCGCTCTGGGTCCAAACCTAGATTAAACTGATCTTCCCACCTGAATTCAAAACGGGCTTTAGACAAGGCGTTGTCGCGTAATTGCGCGCCAGGATGGCCCTTGGCCAGGTCGGCCGCGTGGGCCGCGATCTTGTAGGTGATCACGCCTTCTTTCACGTCCTCGCGTGTGGGCAAACCTAGATGTTCTTTGGGCGTCACATAGCACAGCATGGCGCAGCCAAACCAGCCGATCATGGCCGCGCCGATGCCACTGGTAAAGTGGTCATAGCCTGGCGCGATGTCCGTGGTCAAAGGCCCCAACGTATAAAATGGCGCCTCGTCACAGACCGCCAACTGTTTGGTCATGTTCTCTTGAATCATGTGCATCGGCACGTGCCCTGGGCCCTCGATCATCACCTGGCACTCGTGTTTCCAAGCGACTTGGGTCAGCTCCCCCAAGGTCTCCAGCTCGCCAAACTGAGCCGCGTCGTTGGCGTCGGCCACGCTACCGGGCCGCAGCCCGTCGCCCAACGAAAACGATACGTCATACGCGCGCATGATCTCGCAGATCTCTTCAAAGTGGGTGTACAAGAAATTCTCTTGGTGATGCGCCAGGCACCACTTTGCTAATATGCTCCCGCCACGGCTTACGATGCCCGTCACGCGTCGCGCGGTCATCGGCACGTAGCGCAGCAAAACACCCGCATGGATCGTAAAGTAGTCCACGCCTTGCTCGGCTTGCTCGATCAAGGTGTCACGGTAGAGCTCCCAGGTCAGGTCTTCGGCCTTGCCGCCAACCTTCTCGAGCGCTTGATAAATCGGCACGGTGCCAATGGGCACAGGGCTGTTGCGCAAGATCCACTCGCGCGTCTCGTGGATGTTGCGACCCGTGCTCAGGTCCATCACCGTGTCGCCACCCCAGCGGATGGCCCAAACCATCTTCTCGACTTCTTCTTCAATACCCGACGCGACCGCGCTGTTGCCGATGTTGGCGTTGATCTTAACCAAAAAATTGCGACCGATGATCATCGGCTCGAGCTCGGGATGGTTGATGTTGCTGGGGATGATGGCGCGCCCGCGAGCGATCTCATCGCGCACAAACTCGGGCGTGATCTCTTTGGGTATGCTGGCGCCCCAGCTGTGTCCAGGGTGTTGCTTGGCGACATAATCGGGCTGGCGCAAGTTCTCGCGCAAAGCCACGTACTCCATCTCGGGCGTGATGATGCCCGCCTTGGCGTAGGCGTACTGGGTGACAGCTGTTTTGCCCTTGGCGCGGCGCGGCGCGCGCAAGTCAGGAAAACGTATGCCTGCCAACGTGGGATCGGTGGCCCGCTGGCGCCCATAGGCCGAACTGATCCCAGGCAAAAGATCCGTGTCGCCCCGTCGTTCTATCCAAGTGGCGCGCAATGCCGGTAATCCCTTCACCAGATCCAAGCTGGCTTGCGCTGTGGCATCGGTGTATGGACCACTGCAGTCATAGACCCGCACCGCAGGATTAGGCAGCTGGGACTTGTCCTTTAAATGCGTCGCCGTCTGCGCGATCTCGCGCGCGGGTACCCGCAAGTCAGGATGCAGTTTGCCCGGCACATAGATCTTGGTCGACGCGGGCAAAGGACCGCGCGTGATCCCCTGAATGCGAGGGGTGTTGACTTGGGTCTGGGTGGCCATAAGGTCTCCAACAAAAAATAAGCGTTCAAATCTAGCGGCTGTGCTGATCTTCTAAAAAGCGTATCGCCTCAAGCGCGGCGGCGCAGCCTTTGCCGGCGGCGGTGATGGCTTGGCGGTAGCGGGTGTCGGACACATCGCCGGCGGCAAAGACGCCTTCGACCACGTTGCCATTTTGCAGGCAACGGGTGCGCTCATCGGCGATCAGATACCCGGTGGGGTCTTTGTCCAACGTGGTGAAGGCCTCGGTGTTGGGCTTGTGGCCAATGCCCATAAAAAGCCCGTCGGCTTGAACTTCTTCTTTGGCGCCAGTCTCGGTGTTTTGCAGGATCAGCCCGCTCACTTTGGGGTCGCCCAGCACATCCGCGACAGTAAAGGGCGTTTTGAAGGTGATCTTGGGGTTCGCTTGAGCGCGCTTGAGCATGATGGCGCTGGCGCGGAATTTAGCGGAGCGATGCAAGATGGTCACGTTGCTAGCGAACTTAGTTAAAAAATTCGCTTCTTCCATAGCGGTGTCGCCACCGCCAACCACGTAGAGCTGTTTGTTCTTAAAGAAAAAGCCGTCGCAAGTGGCGCAGGCGCTGACGCCGTGCCCCAAAAGCCGTTTCTCATTGGGCAGACCCAGATACTTGGCGCTGGCCCCCGTGCTGATGATGATGCTCTCGGCTAAATATTCTTTGCCACCCACCGTGGTGACCTTGAAAGGACGCTTGGACAGATCAACCGCACTGACGTGATCCTGTTCAACTCGCGTGCCAAAACGCTCTGCTTGCTGTTGGGTCCGCAGCATCAAATCTGGCCCCATCACACCATCCGGAAATCCAGGAAAATTCTCGACGTCGGTGGTGGTGGTCAACTGACCACCCAGCACCCCGCCGCCACCATGGATCGGTAGTCCGCTTAGGACCAAGGGGGTTTGGTTGGCGCGGGCCGCGTAGATCGCGGCGGTGAATCCAGCGATGCCAGACCCGATGATCAGTATTTTTTCTGCCATGCCTCGTCCCTGCTGAGCGGATGGTTCAGTCTAAAGCTTTTCGAAGCGATTCACTTGATTGACGATGGGCCTGAGCGTACGCAGGTACTTAAAGATCGCGCCCAGATCCTGATCGCTCATCTTGGCGTATTCCCAGTATCCCATGTGCGAATTGTTATCGCCCAAGGCTACTTTTTCGTAGGCGTTGTTGCGCTTGGCCCGTTGGCGGATCACGCGTACAAAAGCCGCTTGATCCCACGTGCCAATGCCCGTGGCGGGGTCTGGCGTAAGATTGGCCGTGCGTATCTTAAATTTGACGCCAGCATCCTGCATCAAAAACTCTCCGCCGCCAGCGCCTGTCCTGCCCGGCAAGGGTTGGTGTTTGTCATCCCAAGGTGTGTGGCAATCAAAGCAGGCCGCCATCTTGACCAGGTAGCCCCCGTAGGCCACGGGATCTTTGTTCACGTCCGGCTTGGCCACAAAGGCGGCGGGCTTAGGCACTGTGCGAAAGATCAAATTAAAGGGTGGCTTGAGCTTGCTCTGCTGACGTTTTTTGCCCACCGGCTTCAAGGTGCGCAAGAACGCGACAATGCTATAGATGTCCTCTTGGTCTGACTCACCAAACGCTAAGTAGGGCATCATAGGGAACATGGGCTTGCCGTCTTTACGCACACCTTCGGCAATGGCGCGTACCAGCTCGCCATCGGTATGATCTTGCAGTGTGGTCAGGTTGGTCGTGTTGAT
>JANLXT010000232.1:0-18583 GCA_031365225.1 candidate division FCPU426 bacterium | reverse complement strand
CACCAATAGCCAGAGCCCGACCAACAGCCCCAGTCCCAGCCCGTCACCGACACGGACCAACAGCCCCAGCGCCAGCCCGTCACCGACGCGCACCAACAGCCCCAGCGCCAGCCCGTCACCGACGCGCACCAACAGCCCTAGCCCGAGCCCGTCACCGACACGGACCAATAGCCAGAGCCCGACGAACAGCCCCAGTCCCAGCCCGTCTCCGACACGGACAAACAGTCCCAGTCCCAGTCCGTCACCGACACGGACCAGCAGTCCTAGCCCAACGGCGAGCGCCAGCCCAAGCCCAACCCAAACAGTTTTTGTCTCGCCAAGCGTATCGCCCAGCGTCAGTCCCAGTGTGACGCTCACGCACAGCCGTACCGTCACGCCGACCAACTCGCCATCGCGCACGCACAGTCCTTCGCCGACCGAGACGGCCTTTGTGTCGCCGACATCCAGCGCGACACAGAGTCCGACGTTCTCGCCCAGTCCCACTTTAAGTGTTAGCCCGACAAGCTCAGCGACGCCCACGGGTTCGCCGACGGGGACCGACACAGTGACGGTGTCGCCGACGCGATCCTCGACGATCACGCGCACCGCGACACCCAGCGCCACAGAAACGCCGTCCGCCACCGAAACGGCGACGCCGAGCGCAAGCCCAAGCGTGACACCCACCCCAAGTGAAACGTGGACACCCAGCGAGACGTTTACGCCTAGCGAAACATGGACGCCCAGCGAGACATTCACGCCAAGCGCCACGAACACACCGAGCCCCAGCCCGTCGGCGACTCGGTCCGCGAGCCCGTCACCGAGCCCCACTGTGACGCGTAGCAGCACCCGTAGCGTCACTCCCAGCCCGACACCCAGCCGAAGCGCGACACGTAGCGCGACGGCGTCACCGGTGGCCACGGCCTCGGCGACTCGGACAGCCTCGGGGACCCGGACGGTCACGCCTTTGGCGAGCGCGACGGTCACGGCCAGCGTCAGCCCCACGGGGACCGTGACCCCCTTGGCCAGTGCCACGCTCACCTTTACCAGGTCGCCGACGCCCAGCTTGGTCGCGACCGTAAAGCGTGGGGGTTCACCCAAGCCACGCAGTGTGATCGCGGCCCCCAATCCGCAGACGGGGTCCATCATCACCCTGAGCATTGAACTTGAGGCCGACGCGGACGCTCTGCAGGTCCAGCTCTTTACCGAAGCCATGACCTGTTTGGCGTCCCGGGAGTTGCGCGGACCCTTCCGCGCCGGTTGGAACCCCGTGGCCCTGCCCATGTATGATCTGGCCAACGGCTTGTATTACATCAAAGTGACAGGCAAGACCGATAGTGGCGAGAAGGCAAGCGGCCCCACGGGCAAATTGCTGATCTTGCGTTAACGACTATTTAAATAAAGGAGCTTGGTATGCGTTCTTTATTATTAGCCCTGACCCTGGCGGTCACCACGCCGACGTTCGCGTCGGCGTTTGATTTTGAAAAACCCGCTTGGTGGGCCAGCGTCCCTGCGCCAAAACTGGTCAAGGGCGCCGACTGGGCCCGTACCTGGCGCTTGAGCAATCCCGCGACGTGGGTCGCTTTGAGCGACCTGCGTGTGCTGGGCGCTTTTGTGGCCATCGGTCCCAGCAATAATTTTGCCACTGATTTTGGACCCGAAAAGAGCCCCCTTGATCTAAACGCAAACTACCCCGGTCCTGGGGGTAGCACGGTGCGCTGGCAGGCCGCGCCCGCCACTTGGACCGACCCCGATCGTGTGCGCGATCTGCTGCTCTTTGATATAAAAAAGGACGCGGCGGCATATGTCACCGCCGAATTTAACACCCTCAAAGCAGAACGTTTGGTCGCCCTCGGCGGCAGTGACGACACGTTCACGCTGTGGGTCAATGGAAAGCGCCTGGTCGCGCATGAGGTTTATCGCGGGGCGGCGGCCGACCAAGAGCGCGCCGAGTTCAAGTCGAAACCGGGTAAGAACACTTTGCTCTTGAAGGTCTGCCAAGGGGCGCAGGGTTGGGGCTTTTACTTAGACCTGCGCCGTATCCCGGCTAAAGATAACAAAAGCGCCAGCGCCCTTCGGCGGATGCGCGCGCGTGAGTTGGACGCTTTCTTGACCTTGCATCCCGAAGACGCGGGCTTGGTCAGCGAGGCGTTTATCGAGATCGCGGATATCTTTCGCCAAGAAGGTCAGCCAGAGCTTGGGCGAAAGATCCTTAGTCGCTACACCGAGGGTCATACCGCCGCTAGCTGGCCCGCCAAACAAGCTTTGCGCTTGAGCCCTGGCGAGCGCTTGATGGTGATCGGTGACTCGATCACCCAGCAACGCATGTACACGCGCTTGATGGAGACTTACCTGCGTGTGTGCGCACCCGAGCTGAACGTTGACTTTAGGCAGCAGGGTTGGAATGGGCAATCGAGCTGGGACGCTTTGGCCCGCTTGGATGCCGACGTGATCGCGCTTAAACCCACAAAGGTGCTGCTGGCCTACGGCCCCAACGACACGCGCTATGATAATTTTAAGCCCGCCATGGCTGACGAATACGAGTCCAACACGCGTAAGCTTGTCACCCGTTTGAAAAAAGCTGGCATCACCCCCCTCCTGACCAGCAGCAGCTCGTATGGCAACGCGGGACCCAGTTGGCGTGTGGATCCGACTTTTGGCCCCATCAAGGCCAATCACCAGATCGCCTTGATGCGGGACCGCGCGGCAAAAGTGGCGGCCGAAGAGGGTCTGGCCTTCAGCGACTCCTTTACCCCCCTCTTGCATCTGGGTGTTGAGGCCATGGGCACGTATGGCCGCGCCTTTCGTGCCAGCGGGGACGACGGCTTGCATCCCGAATGGGCGGGACACTTTGTGGTGGCGGCGGTGCGTTTGTTAGGTTTAGGGCTTGATGGTGATCTGGGGACCATCACGCTGGACCTTGCTTCGGGCCAAGCCAGCGTGCAAGGCAGTGGCCACAGCGTGCTTAGCTCAGGCAAGGGTCGCGTCAAGCTGCGCAGCACACGCTACCCGTTCTGTATCGGCAAAGGCGACCCAGCGGACGCGCATACCTGGAATGCAGGCGCCAAGTTGGCTGGTTTTCATGAGCGCCTCAATCGTTTGACGCTTAAAGTCGCGCACGCAGGCAAGGGCAAGCTGCGGCTGCGCTGGGGCAAGCAGTCTAAGGTCGTGAAAGCGTCCGCGCTTGAGGCGGGAGTGAATCTGGCCGAATTGTTTGAGACGTCCAATCCTTTCAGCGCGGCCTTTGCCGCCGTGGATCAGGCGGTGACGCTTAAGCAAGAGTTTGAGACCAAAGAGCTACAAGAAATCATGCATGGACCGTTAAAAGGGGAAGCCTTGAAGGAGGCCATCGCCAACGCTGAACGTCAGCGAGAAGTTATGGTCAAGGCGATTGAAGTCGCGCGCGTGCCCATTGAGCATGTGATAAAGGTCGAAGCTATCCGGTGAGAAGCATCTGGCTATCAGCGCTGGCGCTTTGTTGCAGCAGCAGCCTTTGGGCCGCCACGGCGGCCACGGTCTCGGTCGATGCTTCCACTGTGCTGCGCAGCCTGAGCCGTGGCGCTCAGGTCGGCCAGAACTTGGACCTTTGGACCAACTTGGCCAAGGTGCAGAGCCAGCAGGCCCGCCTGGTCGCCGCGGGCGTTCATCATTTTCGCTATCCCGGCGGGGCTCTCGCCGACGCCTTTCATTGGAACTCGAACGGGTCCTATGTGGGGGGCAACTGGGTTCCCAGCGCCAGCAGTTATACGGCACCCGGCTTCCGAGCCGACCTGCGCAACCGCGGCACCACGGATCGGGGATCCTCGGTCGGGACCTTTGCCAGCCGCATCACCGACAACGACCTGGTCAGCGAGTGGCGCAGCAACACGCTCAACGCGCACGGCATCAACCCTTGGTTCTACATCGACCTGGGCGCTGCAATCAGCGTCAACAAGCTCACCGTGACCTGGGGCACGCCCTATGCCACGGGCTACAAGATTCAGGTCTACACGGGCGGATCTGGCGCGCCCTACACCGACAACGCCTTCAATTGGACAGATCTCTTGACCGTGGCCGGTGGCACGGGCGGCACGGACACCCGAACTTTCACCGGCACCACGGCGCGCTACTTTAGGGTCGAGCTCACGGCCAGCTCGGGCACGGGCTTTGCCGTCAAAGAGGCCCAGCTCTACAACAATCTGACCCTGCGCAGCAGCCATGTGAACGATCCCGCCACCCAGTCCCTGGTGGTGGCCGCGCCCACCGACACGGCCAACGACGCCAATGCCACGGGCGTCTTTCTGGGCTTTGAAGATTTCATGACCTTTATCAACAATTACCCGGGCGGGGCCGAGGCCGTCATCACCGTCAACCTGGGCACCGGCACGCCGCAAGAAGCCGCGGCCTGGGTGCGTTACGCCAACATGGTGCGGGGCTACGGCATCAAGCGCTGGGAGATCGGCAACGAGGTCGAGGGCACCCAGATGCCTGGCGGGCCCTTCAATGGCTACTTTTACGCCGAGCGGCTGAAGGCCTTTGTGGCGGCCATGCGGGCCGAAGACCCTGGCATCCTGATCAGCGCCCCGGACTTGGCCTGGTTGCAGAGCCCTTCGCACCTTTATGACGGGACCAGCTTCACCACCGCCATGTTCGACCGTCTGCAGGCCACGTCCTCGTTGGCGGCAGTGGATGTTATCGCTTTTCACGACTATCCCAATTGGACCAATAACAATGCGGCCACCAGCCTGGCCACTTGGCAGACCTGGGGCGCCTCGCTCAACGCTTATCTGCAATCCATCAACAGCACCTATTACCCCGGCTCGCCCCGGCAGGTGCATCTTTCCGAGAGCAACTCGGGTGACGCCACCGACTTCACGGTCAAGCTGACCAACGGTCTCTGGGCCGCCAGCTACTACGCCGAATTTATGAAGGCTTGGGGTGATACGGGACTCTCCAGCCATTGGTTCAACAGCGGAGACATGTACCAGGCGGGAGACGGAACCTGGGGCGACCATGGCATGTTCGAGGGTCAAAACAACGGATCTATCCCTCTGGCGGCGCGGGGCCAGCCGCGGGCCGTCTACTGGGCGGCCTATCTGCTTAAGAGCGTCTGGATGGCAGCGGGCGTCTCGAACGACATGCTTTCCGCCAGCAGCAGCCAAACCCTGTTGCCAGTCTGGGCCCTGCATCGGGGGGATGACCATCTAACCCTGCTGCTGGTCAACCTTTCGCCCTCGGTGACCTATAGCGCCGCCATCGGGCTGAGCGCGTTTGCTCCCAACAGCAACGCCACGATCACGACCTTTGCTGGGGCCGCGAGCGGCGCCAATTACAGCGCCAACTATGTGTGGTTGGCCAACGGCTATAATTCGTACGCGACGACAGATATCTCGCCCACGGTCTCGGTGCTCAGCGGTGTCAGCAGTTCGTTCAATCACGATGTGCCGCCCTACTCGATCACGGTGATCGACTTCACCAACAGCAACGCCACGTTCACGCCCACGCCCATCGTCAGCCCTACCCCGACACCGACGCCGGTGATGGGCATCCTGTGGGATGACTATGAGCAGAATCAGGCCCTGCAAGCCTGGCAGAGCTACGCCTGGGGCACGACGGCGTTAGGCGCCACAGCCCTCAATGCCGGTTGCGCCGAAGCCGGTAGCCTGGGTTTTTCGGGTAGCCTAAGCACGGGAACCAACGGCGGCGGCGGTTACATCCTAGGCTCGCCCTATGGCGGTGAGCCCTCGGACGCGGGCTGGTTGCCGCACCGTCAGTATCGCGATATGACAGGTAGCCTTGCCTTAGAGATCTGGATCAAGTGTTCCACCACAGCCCTTGAGCTGAAGCTGCAGGCGGCCGAGGCGGCCATCAACGGTGGTGATAGCGAGAGCTGGACCGCGGCCGGAGACGTGGGCCAGTACGTCATGAGCGCTGGCGTCTGGCAAAAATTTAGTTTTCCGATCAGTGGTTTTGTGCGCACGGCCGGGGCGGGGAACAACACATTTGACTTGCAGGCCATCAAGCAGCTAGAGCTCAAGTTCTGGGGCGTGAACCAGACGGGGGTGTCGGTCTGCATTGACGACATCCGCTTTGTGCTGATAATGCCGACGACGCCGACGGTCACGCCATCGTTCACGCGGACCCCCTCACCCAGCCCCAGCGCCACCCGCACGGCCACGCCCAGCCCCACGGCTAGTCCTACGCGATCCTGGACCACCACTCCCAGCATGACTATCACGGTCTCGCCCAGCATAACGGTCAGCGTGTCGCCCTCGGTCAGCCCCTCGCCGTCGCCCAGCGGTAGCCCGAGCGTCACCCTGTCGCCGAGCCGTACTACCACGCCGAGCGTGACTTCCTCGGGCACGCCAAGCCCGTCGCGGACTGTGACCGGCAGCGTCACGGTCAGTTCCACGCCTACGGACAGCCCTAGCCCGACCGTGTCCGGCACCCAAAGCGTCAGCCCCAGTCCCAGTCCCAGTTTTACCCAGACCAGCTTCGTCTCGGCCACGCCCAGCGTGACCCAGAGCCCCAGCTTTACGCCGTCGCCCAGCCTGACGGACAGCCCCACGCCCCCGAATACAGCCACCGAGTCGCCGACCGTGACCGTGACGCTGAGCCCGACGGACACGCCCGCGCTCAGCCCCAGTCCCAGCCTGACCGACACGCGCACGCCGACACCCACGCGTAGCGCGACACGCACGCCTTCTCAGACCTGGACACCGAGCGTGACCAGGACCGTCACGGATACGCGGACCCCGACCCTGACTTTCACCGAGACCAAGACGATTACCGATACGCGGACGCCGACCGGGACTAAGTCTGAGACGAAGACTGCGACTGAGACGAAGACGGTGACGCAAACGAGGACGCCCACGGGCACTTCCACCGAGACGAAGACCATCACCGACACGCGGACCCCGACCGGGACCAAGTCTGAGACGAAGACGGCCACCGAGACGAAGACGGTGACGCCAACGCGGACCCCGACCGGCACCTTTACCGAGACCAAGACCGTGACTGACACGCGGACCCCGACTGGGACCAAGAGCGAGACCAAGACGGCGACCGAGACCAAGACCGTGACCGAGACACGCACAGTCACGGATACGTGCACGCCGACGCCTACGAGGACGGAGACCAAGACCATCACGGATACGCGGACTTCGACCGGGACCAAGACCGAGACAAAGACGGCTACCGAGACAAAGACAGTCACCGAGACCCGTACACCCACCGAGACCTGGACCGTAAGCAAGACTAGGACTGAGACGCGTACGGCCACCGAGACCTGCACGGTCACTGAAACTCGTTCCGTGACAGAAACGCGCACCGAGACCAGGACTTCGACAGAGACGCCGACGATCACCACGACACGCACCATCACAGGCACGCGCACCGTGACGGATACGCGTACCCCCACCCCGACAGCGACCGAGAGCCGCACAGTCACCGAGACTTGGACGGTCAGCGACACGCGCACCAGCACCGCGACACGCACCCCGACGCGTACGATCACTGAGACGCGGACGGTGACAGACACCCGTACTCCGACCCGTACAGCGACCGAGACCCGGACAGCCACGGAAACGCGCACCCCGACTCGTACAGCGACCGCGACCCGCACCGCCACGACGAGCCGCACGCCAAGTTCGACGCCAACGCCTTCGAGAACCGTGTCACCCAGCGCTTCGACTTCGCCCACCGCTTCGACTTCGCCTACGGCTTCGACTTCGCCTACGGCTACGCTCAGCGTTACAGTCACGCTCAGTGCGACCCGAACTTTCACGCCCAGTGCGAGTGCCAGCCCGACAGGTAGCCCTAGCCTGACCGCTTCGCCTGCGGCCAGCCTCACGCCCTCGCCCAGCGCCTCGGTCAGCCCTACCCCAGGAGTCCCAGGCCACAGCGGCAATCCTAAGCCTCGCCAAGTGGTCGCGGTGCCCAATCCCCAATCCAGCGCCTGGATCACCTTGACGGTGGATCTCGAAGCCGATGCCGACAGTCTGCTCGTGCAGGCCTATAGCACCGCTTTTACCTGCGTGGCTTCTCAAGAGCTACGCGGACCCTTTCACGCAGGCTGGAACCCCGTGGCCCTGGCGGCGCCAGAGCTGGCAAACGGCCTTTACTATATGAAGGTGACAGGTAAAACCGATGCTGGGCTGAAGGCCAGCGGGCCCAGCGCCAAAGTCTATTTAATGCGCTAAAATGGCTATCCGAAACGCTTCGAGATGTTCAAAAAAAGCTGATAAAAGTTTGATTTTAAAGAACAATTCGCAAGAAACTAGGCCCTCTTTGTGTTAAAAATAGAAATGTAGTTTTGCTCTTCAAAACCCCAATTGTAAGTTATCCAAGCTTGTTTTGCCCTGTGTGAGGCACTGATTTGAAGTTAATGATCCTCATCGCATCCCTATTTTTAGCCGGTCCCGGCGTTTGCGCCGAGGGTCCGACTGCGGCTGAGTTCACCGCCAGCGCCAAATCGGCCTTGGCTGGTGGCAATAAAGACTTGGCGATCTATTATTTTCGCCGGGCGGTCAAGCTAGAGCCGCAGCAGCTTGAAGCGCGGGTCTGGTTGGCCCAAGCTCTGCTCAAGCGTGGCAATATTGACCAGGCGGCCGATGAGGCGCGGGCGGTCTTGGCGATGCAAAAAGGGCATGCTGAGGCGCAGGCTGTTTTAGATGCCATCCGCAAACCTAGCCCGACGCCCACCCCTGTTCCAATCGAAGCAGATGTTGCCTCGGTGCCTTTTCCTCAGCCATCCGACGATGCTCTGCCTAAAGGCTTGGCGGCCTGGGTTTTTGGCCCGGCGACGCCGGCGGCTAAGCAGCTAAACGAGTACAGCCAATCCGTGCCCATGTCTCAACGCTTCTCAATGGTGTTCGTACCAGCGGGTGAGCTTGTCATTAAGGACGGCAAGGTGAGTCTGCAATTTGACACCAAGCTGGCGCTAGAGATGGCAGAGAAGCTCATTGGCGATGTGCGCGTGTTGCCTGTGATTAAAGGCAACAGCCGAGGCGCGACCCAAGTTGGCGCGGAGGAATGGGACCGTGTGGGAGCGCAGATTGCCACCGCGCTTGAAGCTGATACGCGTTTGGGTGGTTTGCAGTTTGATGTGCAGCCCCAGATGCCTCAACTTTTTGGACTTTATGCAGCTACCAAGAACCACACGCGTAAGCCGGTCACCGCGGTGGTCAAGGATTGGCACAAGTTGATTTTTAAATATGTGGACGCCGTGGTTCTGCAAGGGTTCGGACGCGCCAGTGCCCTGCAGGACTATGCGGGTGCAGTCAAGGCCGTGATTAATCTCTTCTTGCAAGATGCCCGAGCCATGGACGGCAAGGCCATCATCGGCCTGCCCGCCGCTGCCGCGATTGTGGAATTTGAGTTGCGCAGTGACAAGGCTGGCGCCGCGACGCAGGGCGGTATCGCCACGGGCGTGAGCATGGACCAGTACTTCAAAGAGGGCGTCTTTGCTGTGCAGTCCACGGTTATTGTCAATGACCCTGCATTTCTTGCCATCGCCATTTGGGCTATCCATCCAGAAGGGGGTATACGCCCTAACCTCGAAGCGCGCTGGTATTTCCCTTCGCTCATCAGCGAAAAGATCTGGCAACGCTTGCAGCTACCGCTCCTTGAGGGGCGATGAAAAAGCTCTTTTTGATTTTGGGGCTGTTGCTAGTCTGGGGAGCTATGTCTCATGCGGACAGTAGCTTGGACCGGGTGAGCCTGCTGGACTGGTGCTATCCTTCGGAGACGGCTTACAAAACTTTACAGCGCGCCGCCAATTCTTCCGGTCGGCAGGGTTGGTTGGTGCAGCGCATGCAAGAGGGGAAGTCTTTGCCACAGGCCAGCGCCCGTGAACTGGCCCTTGATTTGGCGGATGACCCTGCGGTCAGCGCTCAGGATAAAGCGGATCTTGAGAAGGCTTTCAAGCCCGAGGCCGCAGACCTGCATCGGGATGCCACGGGCGACAGCAAGACCGCATCCTTGGAGAAAGATTTCGCTTTGATGAATCGGCGCATGGATGAGCTGGAAGCCACGTTGAAGGTCAATCACTACAATGGGCAGTCCTATCCCGAGCTCAAGTTCACGCTCAACGGCGCCGTTAACACTACAGGTGGTAGCGGCCTGCTGACGGGTGGCAATAACACAAATAACACGAGCTACGCTCAAGTCGCGTTTACTGGGGCAAGTGATGCTGGTTCTTTTGGCTATCTTTTGCAGATGGATCAGAATATTTTTAATCCTAATGGCCCGCCTCGCGGAGGATCAGGTGGAATCAGCGGGCAAGGATTTGTGACGACAAATCCTGGGATCAAAGTGTCCCTTGGCGGCGGAAGCTCATTTTATGGCGGCACTCTCGCGCTCGCAAGCAAGGCGGCTCCCGACCCTGGAAATGATTTCTACATCTCTCCCGCTGCTAATGCATTTACGGGCGCATCAGACTTCACAACTGTCGACCTCAAGCTAGGCCTGCCATCGGGCGGTGTTTGGATGAGCCCCTTAATCATTGCCACAAAAGAAGGCGAATCATCCTACTGGCCATTTAGCAATTTTTTGGTCTTTTGGGGCCCGGCCAGCAGCTTCTACAAGACTTGGGACTGTTGCCGAGCAAATGGGATGGGTGTGTCTGGACGCATGGACACGGGCACTTTGTGGGGCCTTGCGGAGCGAAATTCGATCTATGGGTCCTACGTGACTTCGGGTAACGACCCGGCTCAACGCCGCACTTGGGGTTGGTCTGATGGTTATCAATCTTCGTGGACTTATGCGATAGGCTCGGAGACCACATTCCCTTGGGGTGGCCAGCTCTTCTTAGAAGGGGCCGAGAATGATACGGTTGGCTCGAATGAAGGCTATACATTTACACCGGGTGCCCCTTCTTCACACCTCATGGGTTACAAGCCAGGTGTCACGTATAAGGGCTATCGCTGGGACTGGAAGGATCAGGGTTACGTCGCCGCGTATACCCAGCCTATTGGTTTTGTGACATTTGGCATTGAAGCTTCGCATATTGGCCCCCTGTTTACGCCGGGCCTTGGAGCGGTATCCGGGATGTTAGTGGATGGCACGAGCAGTGATCCCACGTTCACCAACCCTTCCACGATGACACCTTGGGAGAACCCCCCCGCGCCAGGTGGCACGGTTGAGGGGAACAACACCGTCCGAGACGCTGGCTCGCGGCACATCGCCTACGGGACCAATGTATCCAATGCCACTGCGCTCATGAGCAATGCCGAAAAGCTTGTTCTTCAGTTTCAAGCCAGCTTTGCATGGGTCTCGATAGGCCTTTTTGGCGGTACCGCTTCTCAGCTCAAGCCAAGCGGGCCTTGGATCGTCACCAATCCCCGCTTTGAAGCGGGCGCCGTGGGCTGGATGCTTTGGGAAAAATTCGGTTACTCATACGCCCCACCCCCTGCCCCGTTGGCCGTGTTGCCGCCACCCACAACGGGAGGCACGTTTGGTGGCCCGAACGTAAGCTATCGACTAGGCTCATTCAATCTGCCGACGGAAGGGTTGGCAAGATTCCCTGGGAAGGCAACACCCAGCGGGGTCCATTGGCACGGCTTGAGTGCGCAAGGTTATCAAGACGTCAGCCTCTTTCTGCTAATGACCGAAAATGGGCTAGGGGATAACCGGGTCCAAGATTTTGGGTACAAATACGTCAATTATGCGGCTGGCAATGTGCGTTTTGACCTACAGACCTTGCTGGAGCGAACTTTGCCCTTCACCGTGCGTTTCACCGGTGAGCAGCGCGACGTGGCTCCTCAAGCTGGTCTTCCGACTTTTGGAGACCCAGCCAAGCCCGGCGATCCAACCATGAGTTATTTTACCCAGTCCGTGGGTTCAATTTTTATTAAATATGGGGCCAGCACCACATTTAACATCCTGGGGATCGTGGGCGCGGAAACCTGGCGCAGCGATCACACATTCTATCCCCTTTTGATTAGCGTTCATGAATATGGCATCGGCGGGGATATGGACCTGTCGCGTTGGCTGACCGGCTTGAGCGTCTTCTCACGCTCGCGCATCTATTACTTGGAAGATTCATTTTATTCCCAACGTAATTTCAACGCTTGGGAAGCGATTCTGGGGACGTCAATCGTCTATTGATGGGGGTTCTAACGTGAGAACGATATGGGTCTTAAGCTTAGCGGTCTGCCTAGGGGCGCTGCGCTTACATGCCGCGTCGCCCGAAGCGCCGGCCCTGCCCGAAGACTGGCGAGTCACCAGAGACCTGCAACAGAAGGCCTATGGTGCGCCCGAGCTAGGAGCTGAGCCGGGGGCGACTGGCGATTTGCTCTTGGGGGCCGCCCAACTAGGCGCTGTGGGCGCGCCGATGGGGAGCATGAAAAATCAGGACTATGACGCGCTTTACGCCATGCTACAGCGCTACCGAGACGAGCTTGTAGGCCTGGGGCTGGACTATGACAAGCTGATGACCCGCTTGGACAGCCTCCGTCAACAGGCGGATAGCCTTAAAGATCGTTTGGACAAATACCATCCCCTAGACGGCGCCAAGATTCACGGAAGGGTAAGCGCGATGGTGGATAGTTTTGGGATCCGGGGAAAGAGAGCGGTACCAGTGTCAGCTGGGCCGTACTACGCTGGACCCGTGGGCGTTTCTAAGCCAGCCAATGTTGGGCTTCGCTACGTCACAGGCTTCAGCAGAGGTGAAGTCAACTTTGAGTTCACGCGTGGCATCGCGTCAGGGATGCTCGGGCTTGATATGAATCACGTCTGGACATCCGATACCATAAACGTCCAGTGGCGGCGCGAGTGGATCGAGATCCGCACGCCGATCGTGATGCAGTTTGGGACCATGAATACGAATCTATCGCCGCTGACCTTGTGGCGGAACGAGGACCAGTTCCCCTTCGAGCCGGAGCCTTACCGCAGCCGCCGAGAGCGAGCCCGCGAAGCTTATCGACTCGTGCCAGACAAGTGGGAGCTTGTCGGAATCCGATTGTCGACGGACATGGAGCTCTTTAACACGGTCAAGATCGGCATGGAATCTATCACTTCGATTGTTGGCCAGACCAACCAATTGCAACCTTACGCAGTCTACTACCTGAGTACCACTAGCGAGGTGCTGATGTCGGTCCATACTACGTACATGGAAGCTTGGCGCATCAAGGTTCCGACGCCCGTGGGATTGCGCTTTGCCTATCAGGGTGTCTGGTTTGGCGATGACAATCAGAGCAGACCGAACACCAAGTTTCATCAGTTCGATGCGCTGGCCCACAGTGTCAGTGGTCGTTTTGAGAGCGGTCCTTTCTTTGTTGATGCGGAATATGGACTGTCGAGCTTGACAGTGAATCGTAATTTGACCGCGACAGCGCGGAACCCCTTGACAGGTACAGCGATGACCGGAAGCGTCGGCATGAAAGGGGATTGGGGTCATCTAAAGCTCTTTGGCCGGGCCGTGAGCAACGGCTACCACGCCGCGGGCGCGCAAGGGCGGACACAAGATTCACGCTACGAACTCTTAGGTCCGCTGTTGACCGAGACGAGCTATGTTCGCGGTGACTCCTACATTGGCTTCCCAGAGGTTCCTCAGCCTCCGCAATCGCGCTGGAACACTCATTTTGTCCCACCCAGCGTCTATCGGAAGGACGCAGGAAACAATCTATTCGCTACTGGAAGTTTTGGCCATCTGCTGCCCTATAACTTTCTGGCCAATATGTCTCCCTACGGTCAGGCTACGCCCAATCGCCAGGGTTTTGGGACCGAGGCCGAGCTCAGGCTATGGGGTCGCCTTTTGGTGCCAAAAGCGAGTTATGAGATGGCCAGTGAAAGTGATGGAGTCCCGGACGCGGCCAATAACACCACCATTGCTATTAAGCCCTTCACCTTTCAGCAGATACGCGCTGGCTTGGATATTAATTTCCACGCCTTTTGGGATTGGAAGCTGACGGGTGGCTGGACCTTCAATGACACGCGTAACGGGGATGTTAGTAAGCTGAAGGACATGAATGGAAATTTTGTGGCGTATGCCCTGACTTCCAATCTTTATGAGGCGGGCCTAGAGCTTAAGACAAGCGAGACCCTGGCTTGGTCGGTGGGCCACCGGCATCTTTTGGCCGTTGGCTTGAGCGAGGCCGAATTGGTCTCGCGCCTAAAAGAGGTTGGTTATGACTCGCTGGCCTATGGGGTGCGTTGGGACATCACCCCAGTCGCTCGCTTTGATATGCTCTATGAGACATTTTGGTTTTCGAATCCCGAGGCGCCCTTGCAAGAATATGATGGCGATGCTGGGATCTTGCGTATGAGTGTCGTCTACTGATGCGGAGGCTTACGATGCGATCCATTCGCTTTTCTTTGCTCGGTCTGGTGGCAGGGCTGCTCTGCCTGCCGTCCCTGTCATGGACCTACATCACCTCGGCCACGCTTGAATTCTCGGCCGATGATCAGGTCTCATTTTACCTGAACGGTAGCCAGTTGCTGGAGCGTAGCGACAACATCCCTTTCAACTATGACGTGATCACGACCGCCGATGGCAACCTGCCCCTAGAGCTCTTTCGCGACAACGAAGAGAACGTTCTGGCCACCGAGAACTTCGACACGGTCGGTGGCAGTATGCAGGTTTCTTTTCGACTGACCGTCAACCACAGCGACGGCGATCCAGTGGTGATCTGGTCGGATCCTGCGAGCGCTCGCTTTATTCATCTGAGCAAAGAGCAGAAGTCGCCCGCAGGCTGGACCCAGAACAACTTTGATGATTCCAGATGGAGCGAAGCCAATGGCGTGCACATGTACTGGCCCTGGATGGCCATGCCCATCCTTGCGGACGAGGCTTTTGCGGGCTTCTTCGGTGTGGGCAAGGTGCCCTTTTTAGTGCACCGGGCGGATGCTCAATGCCGCAACGGCGACCACAATCTTTTTCGCCAAAAGTTTCGCTTCCCCAATAACCCTGGCAAAGTACAGTTGCTGGTGAATCCTCCGCATGCCCGTGCTGGCCAGCAGGTCGCGGTAAGCCTCGTGCCTGGTCCAGATGCCACCTCGATGTCGCAATTCAATCTGATGGCCTGGCTGCCACCCCAGCTGCAGTACGTGAGCGCCTCGGCTGGAGCCCACTACGACGCCAAGCTCAACCGAGTGCACTGGGTCGCCAACAACCGTAGCATGGGCTTGGGCTACCTCAAGCTGAACGCAGCCAAGGTCGTCAGCGCCGCCGGCTGGGGTGCGCCAGCCATGCTGCTGGGCAGGCCCAAGAACCTTCCCCGCACGGCTTCGCTGTGGAAGGAACCCAATGCTATGTCACGGGCAGTTGTCGCTAAGCAGAGCATCGGCGCTATACCTACCCAAGGCTTTGAGGGCTGGTTCAAGTTTGAAGAGCCCAAGATCGACCTGCGTCGAGGCACCCCAAAGATCCAGGGCGTGGTCTTCCATTCACAGCTACGCCCAGGCGGCCAGAACGCGGCCGGTCAGATCGAGGTCGACAAGGTCTGGCTCAACTACTCGGTCAACGGTCAGACCAAGCGCGCCAACAAAAAGGACGTGAACATCGTGCACGCCAGCGCCAACGGCGTTTTCACCGATGGCTATTACAACGCGAGCGAGGATCGCGAGTGGACTTGGGATGACATCAAAAATCTGATGGTGATGATCAAGGCCGAGCAGGTTGGCCAGCGCGATCGAAACTTTATTGCTTCGCTCACGCTCTCGGTGCGTTACTACTTCCCAGACCAAGTCAAACCTATCTTCTACGCCAAGGTGCTCGAGCCCAAGTGCATGGACATCGAGCTCAAGTCGGGCATCTTTCGCTACGGATCCAAGCTCGTGACCTCGGACCCAGTCCCACTCAAGATCAATGAGCAGGCTTGCGCGCCCACACCCGTGCCCATGCCGACTGCCACCCAGGTGCCAATTGCCGTGGCCAAACCACGGCCTACCTCGACACCCGCGCCGACCAACCAAGTGGCGTTTACCAGCTTAGGGTTAGGTTGCTTGAGCGTGGCACCGGATCCGTTTGACTTTGGCGGGGCCTTTATCACCTTCTGCTTGAAAAAAGAGGCCAAGGTGACCGTCAATATCTACAACTCAACCACGGGCGTAGGCCTGCGCCGCATCACGGGCACCGACTTTAGGGCGGGTGAAAATAACCAGATCTTCTTTAACGCCTTAGACGACAAGGGTCGCTTGTTGCCCCCGGGCACTTATATCTACGAGCTGGTGGCCGAGAAGGGCACCCAGAGCGAGACGCGCAACAACTTCTTGCATATTGTTAAAAAGAGGGCCAGACGTTGAGCCGCCGGAGGAAAGGCATGAAAAAAATAGGGACGTTCTTGTGGGTGCTTTTGGTGGCGCTGGCGTTTAGCGCCGGTTGCGCCGGCATCATCAGCTTTGATGTGCCCGAAGAGTTTAAGGGCAAAAAGACGATCGAAGACCCGCCCTTGTCTCAAGCGCCCGTGTTTGGCAGAGAAAAGACAGCGTGAGACCCCGCGCCTTGGTCTTTGCGCTGGCCTTGTTTGCTTGCCTGGTCCCTACGGGGGCACAGGCTAAAGAGTATTTTGTCAACAAAGGGGTCAAGTACCACATTGGTGACAATCGGGCCGCGCTCTCGACGGACGCCGCGTTCATGCACACCTATCCCGTGGTGGGCCAAGAATGGATCCAAGCGTTCACGGTCGATCGGCCCGATGTCATCCATGTGCGCATCGACAAGATCTGGGGCGTGGATGACTGTCCCTATTGCAAGATCATCGTCACGGTCAACAAGCATGACCTTGGGCGCCTTTTTGGCGAGAACAACCGTCGTCCCTTCACCACCCCGGATCCCTTGGCTGTGCAAGTTGAACCGGGCGTCACTTATTATCTAAAGATCGCCAGCTACGGTGGCGCGGGCGGTTCCGCCGATGATTTTGTGATGGAAAACGTGGTCGTCGAGACAGTCGATGCCGTGGTCAAGTTCTCGGTGCCGGGCCCTGTGATCAAGATGCCCGACGACCCTATGCCGACATTTAGGGCGCCCGTCAAAGAAGTGGTCCGGGGCACCTGTCAGGGCGCGCGTATGCTGACAACGTGGTTGCCGGGCGATGCCGCCAGCCAAGGCGTGCTTAACATGGCCAGCGTGGACTCATTCAACGAGGTGAAGCTTGGCGTGGATCTTGTGGCGGATGACTACATCGAGGCGCACCTTAAAGTTCGCAAGGTTGAAGCGGGCAATTTGGTGGGGCAGGCTTTCGAGATCTTGCTGGGTCCGGACGCGAGCGAAGGCTGGGTCTTTATGTTCGCCCCGGGCCAGGACCGCTTGTTGCTCGCCAATTTAAAACGCAAGGGCGCTTATCGCGCCAAGCGCTTTGATGTCAGCGCCTATCGCCCGGGACAATGGAACACCTTGCGCTTGGCGCGTTGCACCGATGGGCGCGCGAGCGTGTATTTGAATGGCAAACAAATTGGGGATGCCTTGAGCGACCTGGGCGCGGACAGCCCACCGACGATCCGTGTGCGACAGATCGCGTTAGATCTGGCTAGTCGAGAGTATTAGTCGAGCTGGTGCTGCCAGAACATCTTTAAAGAACGCCTTGCTGTGTGCGCTTTTATCTTTTGTGGGGGGATGAATGTTTAAATTGAGAGTTATTTTAAGTTTGGGTCTGCTACTTATCGTGAGCAACGCGATGGCTGGACCGCGCACAGGTGGCTTTGTACGGACCAACGGGACCAGCATGGTTGATGAGCGGGGCAATGAGGTCCGCTTGCGGGGCTGGGGGCTGGGCAACTGGTATCTGCCCGAAGGCTACATGTGGAAGTTTGGCCCTCAGGGCGACAGGCCACGCAAGATCGAGGCCGTGGTCGAAAAGGTCTTGGGCAAGGCCGAGGCCGCTCAATTTTGGAAGACCTTTCGTGACAACTACATCACCGAGAGCGACATCAAGCGTATCGCCGAGCTAGGGTTTAATTCGGTGCGGCCCGCGATGAAAGCCCGCGACTTTTTGACCGAAGGCGCCAACCCGCTTGTGCTTGAAGAAGGCTACCAGCGTTTGGATCAGTTGATCGGCTGGTGCAAAAAATATGACCTCTACGTGATCTTGGACCTGCACGCGGCCCCCGGTGGTCAAACCGGAAAAAATATTGATGACGCGGCGCGGGACTATCCTGACCTTTACGCCAGTGACGCGTATCAGGCGCAGACCGAGCAGATCTGGGTAAAGCTGGCTCAGCGCTACAAGAACGAGCCCGTCGTCGCGGCCTACGACCTTTTAAACGAGCCTTTGCCAAGCGAGTTCAGCGCGCTTAATCCCAAGTTAGAGCCGCTCTACAAGCGCCTGACCTTTGCTATCCGCAAGATCGACAAAAAACACATGATCATCCTTGAGGGCGCGAACTGGGCCAATGATTGGTCGGTCTTTGGCGCGCCTTTCGACAGCAATCTTTGCTATCAGTTTCATAAGTATTGGAACGACCCCGACAAAGATTCGGTCCGTGGCTACCTTGAGTATCAAAAAAAATACAAGGTCCCGGTCTGGGTGGGCGAGTATGGCGAGAGCAAGGTGGGTAGCCATTGGTACTGGGCCACCACGCAGCTCTTTGAAGACATGGGCTTTGGTTGGGCATTTTGGCCGTGGAAAAAGATGGAAACCGAGAGCTCGCCCTATTCGATCAAAGCACCCAAGGGCTGGGACAAGATCCA
>JANLXT010000231.1:0-14573 GCA_031365225.1 candidate division FCPU426 bacterium | reverse complement strand
GTGGGCCACGGTCATCAATCAAGAGTCCGAACGGTTGAATCGCTTGGTGGATGACCTTTTGGACGTGTCGCGTATTGAGTCTGGAAAAAAGCTTGGCATTCAAAGGCGGACCGTGGACCTGGGACCCCTCTTGCAGCGGGTGCTGGCCTTGTTCTCGGGACAGAGCGCCAAGCATCAATTGCGCTTGCGCGCCAACGAAGATCTTAAGACCGCCGAGATCGACCCGGACCGCTTCACCCAGGTCCTTTCTAATCTCTTGTCCAACGCCATTAAATATTCGCCCAAAGGTGGCGAAGTTGAGCTGACGGTAGATTTTAGCCCACCACAAAGTATGCGGGTCGAAGTGCGCGATCATGGGATGGGGCTCAAGCCCAAAGATCGCGAGATGATATTTCAAAAATTTTATCGGGTGGATCATGCCGAGCAGGCTGGCATTCGGGGCACAGGCTTAGGGCTCTCCATCAGCAAGTATATTGTCGAGCTGCACGGTGGACAGATGGGGGTCGAATCAGTCCCGGGCGAAGGCAGCGTGTTTTGGTTTGAGATGCCCCTTTTCGCGCCCCAAGAAGAAACGCCGGCGTGAGGCGTGTTTGGGTGGGCGTGATTCTTTGGGCCTTGACCAACGCCTTGAGCGCCCAGCCGCTTGCCGCGCCCACGTCGGGCACACTGCTCTGCTACCATCGCTTTGGTCCAGAGCGATCCAAGGACCCGTATCAGATCACCTTAGAGCGCTTTCGGGATCAGTTGCGGTCCCTCAAAGCGCACGCTGGGGATTTTTCAATCAGCATTGACGATGGGTATGTCTCGGGCATGGCTGCCGCCGATATTTTAGAATCCGAAGGCCTGCGCGCGATCTATTTTGTCTACCCCGCGTCGATCGGAAAGCGGACCTATCTCAGCGCCGATCAGTTGCGTGAGCTAGAACAACGGGGACATCGGGTCGCAAGCCATAGCTTGACGCACCCCAATTTGATCAAGCCAGACAAAGGCGAAGACGCGGTGGTATACCAAGCGCGTCTGCAAAAAGAGCTGCTGGCCAGTAAAACCAAGTTAGAGAAGATACTGGGACATCCTGTCACGGACCTGGCTTATCCATACGGCGCCTACAATGACTTTGTGGCGATTCAGGCCAAGGCCGCTGGCTACACGCGGGCCTACTCGGTTAGCGCGGGGGACCTGCGCCCCAACGATGATCCATGGCGCTTACGGCGGCGTCTTTTGATGGGCCAGCCTGGCATCAAAGCGTTCATGCGCTTTGCCGCGACTCCGATGCTTGCGGGTGAGCCAAGCGGGCTTCACGAAGGGGAGCTGGTTTGGCAAGACCAGCTGCCACCCTTGGTCGCTTGGCCAGGGGCGACGCGCGCCTTTGTGGGTAAGAAAAAACTCGCGCGTCAGGAAACAAGTTTTGTTTTGCCGGACACTTTGAAGGCGGGCTTGTATCTGCTAAGCTTTGAAGCGGGCGAAGGTGTGACTTTACAACGCTCGCAGTTGCTTTTTCATGTCGCGCCCGAGATTTGGCGCGAGCACTTCACCAAACACCAAGGAAACTAAGCTATGGAACTGGACCTGCCCCAAGCCCGTCAACGCCTGATGCTGGCCTTAGACACGGACAGCCGCGAAAAAGCCGAAGAATGGGTGCATCGCATGCGCCCCCAGGTTGGCGTCTTTAAGGTGGGCTTGCAGCTCTTTACCAAAGAGGGCCCCGAGCTGGTGCGGTCCATACGTGCCCGGGGTGGGCATGTTTTTTTAGATGTGAAGTATCACGACATCCCCAACACGGTGGCCCGCGCCTGTGAGGCCGCTTGCTCGTTGGGCGTGGATTTTGTCAACGTGCACGCGCTTGGTGGCAAGGCCATGATCAAGGCCGCGGCCTTGGCGCTAAAAGACTCGGCAGCGCGCATGCGTTTGCCCAAGCCAAAATTGTTGGCGGTCACCATCCTCACTAGCCACGATGCCACTAGCCTAAAAAAAGAAGTGGGCCTGCGTAAGACGCCTGAGGCCGAGGTCAAGCGCTTGGCCCTCTTGGCCCAGTCTGCGGGCGCGGATGGCGTGGTCTGCAGCCCTCGCGAGATCGCGGTCGTGCGCAAGGCGTGTGGCAAAGATTTTATCATCGTGACGCCAGGGATACGGGCCGCAGGTGGCGCCAAGCAGGACCAGCGTCGCACCTTGACCGCGGCCCAAGCCATCGCGCGTGGCGCGGACTATCTGGTGATCGGTCGTCCTATCACGGGCGCGGCTGACCCTAGCGACGCAGCGACCAAGCTGGTGCAAGAGATTGCACAGGCGCTTGCCAAGCTGGTCAAAGCGCCGGCCAAAAGGAAAAAACGATGAGCCTGACCCAAGCGCAAGCGCTAGAGATCTTTCGTGCCTCAGGCGCCTATCTTGATGGACATTTTTTGCTGACCTCGGGCAAGCATTCCGGGGCCTATGTCGAAAAGTTTCAGGTCTTGCAGCATCCGCAGCACACCGCGGTGCTTTGCGCGGCCATGGCGGATGCCTTTCGCGATCTCAAGCCAGACGTGGTGGTGGGGCCGGCGGTGGGGGGCATTCTCTTGGCTTACGAGGTCGCCCGCGCGTTGGGCACCCGGGGTATTTTTTTAGAGCGCGAAGATGGCAAGCTGACCTTGCGCCGTGGCTTTCAGATCGCGCCGCACGAAAAGGTGCTTTTGGTTGAGGATGTCGTCACGACTGGCAGCTCTGTCTTTGAGAGCATCACCGCCCTGGCGAGCGAAAAGGCGGAGGGTCGTATCGTGGGCGTGGCCTATCTGGTGGACCGTAGCGCGGGCACCGTTGATTTTGGTCTAGGTCGGCAGGTCCCGTTGTTGCGCCTTGATCTGCCAACCTACGCCGCCGAAGCCTGTCCGCTTTGCGCCAAGGGCATCCCGCTGACCAAGCGTGGTAGTCGGAAACTGGCATGAGCAATTCACGCGCCACCCGCGTCTTGATGGCGCATGGTTTGGCTGAATCCGCGCTGGCTGCTTTGACACCTGACCTGATGAAGCAGGACGAGAACGCCAGTCTGGCGCTTGTGGCGCGCGACACCCATCTCGAGCTGACGCTGAGCGTCTTGCGCCCTTCGGCCGACGAAGCGCGCGTGGCGGTGGACGCGCTCGCCACCAAGGTCAGCGAAGCGCTGGGGCCGCATGTTTTTAGTCGTGATGGCGAAGCGCTTGAGGTTGTTTTGGGGCGTATGCTTACCGACGCGCAGACACGCGTGGCGGTGGCGGAGAGTTGCACTGGGGGCCGGGTGGCCGCGCGACTGACGGCGGTGCCGGGCGCGTCCGCTTATTTTTTGGGGGGCGTGCTTACCTATTCCGACGAGCTCAAGCAAAAGCTCTTGGGGGTGCCACCCTTTGTGCTTAAAAAAGCGGGGGCAGTCTCTAAAGACACGGCCCTGGCGATGGCGGTAGGATTGGCGCGCTTGGTAGAATGCGACCTGGCGCTGGCGGTCACGGGTCTCGCGGGCCCCGACGGCGGCAGTGCCGACAAACCCGTGGGTTTGGTGCATCTGGCTTTGGCGATGCCCAAAGGTGTCGCCCATCAAGAAATTAATTTTGGTCCAGGCCCGCGCGAGACGATTCAAGCGCGGGCGACGCAATGCGCGCTGTGGCTCATCTACTGCGTTTTGGCCGAATTGGACCCCGCCGATTTTGTCACCGATCGCGCCATCCAGCCCGTGGCTTGGCGAACCTAGGCCGACCGCCGATGGCCGCCGAAACACTTCGTCTTTTTATAGCATTGCCCTGCCCTGCCGCCCTGACCGGGCGTCTCACGACCTTGAGCCACGAACTTGATTCAAGCGACTGGCAATTGAGTTTTACCCCACCGGAACAATTTCACCTGACCCTGCACTTTCTTGGACCAACCCCCGCTCGACTTTTAGAAGATCTGGGCAAAGAGCTCTCGGCTTGGGCGCACGCCCGGCGCGCGTTTGATCTGCGTTTGGGCGGGCTGGATGTTTTTCCAAATTGGGAATCGCCACGTGTGCTTTGGACAGGCTTCAGCGGGCAGACCTCGCTTTTGCAAGAGCTCTATGGCAGCAGCCGTCGCTTGCTGAGCGCCAAGCGCCTTTTTGACCTGCCCGCGGATTATGTTCCGCATCTGACCCTCGCGCGCGTCCAAGATCTGCGTCCCACCTGGGATCCTAGCCGGGTGCAGGCGCTTTTGCCTCAATGGCAGGATCTGGGCACTTTTTCTGTCGAAAAAGTGCAATTGATCCAAAGCATCCTGCGGCCCGAGGGCGCCAAGCATCAAATTTTGAGGGAATTTAAATTAGGATCGTCGTAAGGCCATGGCCTTACTTTAATATATCCTTCAACAACGCGCCCGCGATCGGGGCGGCGATGCTCATGCCGGTGCCTTCGCCATCTGCAAAGACGGCAATGGCGTATTGGGGTTTTTCAACGGGGGCATAACAGATAAACCAGGCGTCCAAGGGACCATTCTTCTTGGTGCGCGCGGTGCCGGTTTTTCCGGCGATGGTGATGCCGCTCACGCGCGCCTTTTTGCCGATACCACGTTCACCCTGCACCGCGTCGATCATGATCTGACTGAGCTTTTCTGCGGTCTCGGGCTCCATAACCTTTTGCATGACCTGGGGGCCGGACTGACCCAGGATCTGGCCCGTGATGCTACGCACCTCGCGGATCAGTTGGGGACGCAGCATGACGCCCTTGTTGGCGACCGCCGCCGCCAAGAGCGCAGCGTGCAAGGGGCTGATGCGCATGTCGCCACCCAGCCCACAGCTGCGCTCCGCCAGGGCAAATTTTGTGTCCGCGTGTTGCGGGGCCAGGCTGACTGATGTGCCGATTTTTAAACGGCGGCCGTCCGACAGTGTTAGGCCCAGATCCAAGGGCTTGTTAAAGCCAAAGCGACCTGTCATCTCGTTCAGCTTGTCCGACCCAAGGGCGAAGCCGACCTTGGCCATGGCGATGTTGCTGCTGACATCCATGGCTTCTTTCAGGCTGCGGATCTTGCCGTGGCTTTCCCAGTCTCTAAAGATCTTGCCGTCTAACTCGATCGCGGTGGGCGCGACAAAGGGAAAGATGCGGCTCATGTCGATGCGGTATTCGAGCGCGCCGGCGGCGGTCACGATCTTAAAAATAGAGCCAGGCTCAAAAAGGCCTTCCATGGCGCGGTTGGTCAGCGGCTTGTTGCGATTGTCGCGCACCGACAACCATTCTTTATCTAAAGTGGCGGGCTTGTACGCGGGTTGGCTAAGTGCGGCCAAGATCTCGCCAGTGTTGGGGTTGATCACCACCACCGCGCCTTTGCGCCATCCCATGGCGCGGCGCGCGGCGTCTTGAACGCGGCTATCTAAGGTCAGCGTGATTTCGTGACCCGGAAAAAGACCTTTGAGATCGCGCTCCAAACCCTGGTCACCAAAACGCGTGCTTAAGGCGCCCACCACATGCGCGGCGTATTGGGCCAGCGGATAACTGCGCTCACCCAGGCCCGCTTCGCTGACTTGTTGGCGCGCCAGCGGCTCGCCATTGCGGTCAAACATGTAATAGAGCGCCCCGCGGTCCTTGGTCTCGCGCGCCTTGCGCAGACCGTCTTGCAAGTCTTTGTCGCTGGGCGCGATGGCGGTGGCTTGGGTGTAGAGCTCCATCGCCCGGCTCAAATTTCCGGCGGCGTGGGCGCAGAGGGCCAGGCCCCCCAGGGCTTTGGATGATTTTGGATCCAGCTCTAACGCGTGCTGAAACTCAACGCGCGCCTGTGAATATTGCGCCCATTGCGCAAAACGCTGGCCGTCCACCAAATGTTCATCCGCCGCGCTAGCCTTCAAACCTTTGGCCTGCGCTTGACCGTAAAGCTCAGAAGCGTCATCCATGCGGCCCTGATGATTGGCGAGCGTGCCAAGGCCATCTAGCAAGAGGGGGTCTTCGGCATGTTTTTGGCCCAGCGACTTTAATATCACTGCAGCCTGTTCTAACTTGCCGGTGCGCGCCAGCTTGCGAGCGCTGTTGATTTTGCTGCCCAGCCCAAAAAAGATGCTCCAGACAAAAAAAACGACGCCTGCGATTGCCGCTAAACCCAGTATCCAACCAAGGTTGCCGCTTTCGCGTCTACCGCCGCGTGTTCCGTTAGGGGTCTTGAGTGGAGAAAATGCCATCGTTGGTCCAGCCTAGAAATAAGAAGAGAAGCGGAGGGTGATTTTAGCAGAGCCCTTCAGGACGTCAAGAGAGCTGGTGCTAACCGTTGGCGAGCGCCGCCAGCACCGCGCTGGGCTCGGGGCGCAGGCGCAGGTCCAGATTCAACTCATTAAAGACCACGACCCCGTGACGGTTGATCGCGGTCACGCCAGGCACCGCGATGATATGCAGCCGATTTCGGCTGAAGGCCTCTAGATCGTGCCATTGCTTTTCAGCGGCGTATTCTTCGGGGCTCAAGGGATTGGCCGCGTTTAGGGTCGCCAACACACGGCCTTCCGGATCGCTTAAGACAGGAAAGCCCAGCGCCTCTTTATCGACTTCTTCGGCGGGGATCCCAGGGCTGTCCGAACTGATTGCGGCAATGCTCCCACCCAAGGCGGTCACCTGTTTGGTCAATTCGGCCTGAACGCGGCGCAGATAGGCGCTGCAATAGGGACACCAGCCACCCCTAAAAAACACCAGGACCACAGGGCCTTTCGCTAAGGCGTCGGCCAGATGATAGGGCTGACGATTAAAGTCTGGCAGCGTAAAGTCAGGTACTTTGCTGCCTAGGGGTAGGCCTGTTTTTGGTTCCAAGGGGTATCCTGAAGGGTAGATAAAACAGCTTGTCTGATAAGTCCTTTAATTACAATACTTTTAGTGGTGTTATTTGTTTCTTGACAATTAATTAATCATCGATTAAATTATACCCATCAGCACCCGCTCTAGGCAGCTCTATGCCTTTTAATTAAACGCTGATTAATAAAAGGAGCTAAAATGCATTCAGCCTTAAAAGTCTTTGCCGTCCTAATCTTCAGCAGCTCAAGTGCGCTCAGCGCAGCGGTTGCTAAAGAGGGAACTAGCTACACACCGATCGTGGGTTACGACGACAAAAACGGAGCCCTCTACGGCGCGGCGGCCTTCTTATATCAAGACGGCCGACCAGGCTATAACACAGGCGTCTATGGAGTTAGCAATGGCGCGGATTTTCACTGCCTGACTTTTTCTATGGCCAGGCGGTCATTCAAAGGCTTGGATCTGAATTGGCGCTCAAACATCGCGCGTACCTTTGACGACTATTATGGCGAGGGTTCGGACACCTCAAGCCTTGGGGGCTTGCGGATACAACAGGATCAAACCGATACCCAGGCTTCGGCGCTCATGCGCGTCGATTCGCGCTGGTCAGTCGGCCCCAGTGTCGGTCTCAAGTCCCGCGTCGAAAAAGGGGCTCGCTCGCGCCAGGACAGTAGTGTCGCGTTGCCTCGCGCTTTCGCTGATTCGGCTAGTCCAGCGCTGGGCTTGCGCGCGGTGTACGACGATCGTGACAGCACCCTCAGTAGCACCCAGGGTGGCTTGATGTCTTTTGATCTAAAAGCCCTGCCCGAGCGTCTAGCGCTCATCGACGGCGCGCAAAGCGCTTGGCAGGCGCAAGCGGAATGGCGGCATTTCAAGAAGCTTTTTGCGGGCTTGGTCTGGGCGCACCGCTTATCGGGAGGCGCGTCATTGGGTGAGCCAAGTTACGCGGATCGCTATAGCTTGGGCGGCACCAGCTTGTTGCGGGGATTTCAGGATAATCGTTTTCGGGGGCGGCAATTCTATTGCGCGCAAGAAGAGCTACGCGTACCCCTGTGGAAAGCGCTCAGCGCCGCGGCTTCGGTCGATCTGGGTGACGTGAGCGACAACCGCTTGGGACGGCCCCGGCGCAGCGCGCAGTTGGGCATCCGCGCTGGCCTGCCACCCAGCTATGGCATGAAAGCTCGTTTAGATGTGGGCTACGGCGATGGCGGCGAGCGCAGCCTTGCTTTGCAATTTGGCGAAACTTTCTAAGGGGATGCCATGAAAAACTCAACTTATTTAGATCTCATGCGCCAAAAAGGATTCAGCCCCTACTTGTGGACTCAATTCATCGGCGCGCTCAACGACAACTTGCTCAAATGGATCATCACGTTCTTGGTAGGCGCGGGCCTGACGCGCGGGGGTAGCGGCAGCGAAGGCGTTGATCTCGAGCGGGTATCTTTAGCGTTCATCTTGCCCTCGCTTTTTTTCACCGGATTGGCTGGTTTTTTAGCGGACAACTTTAACAAGCGCAAGGTGCTCATTTACACGAAGGCTTTCGAGATCGGGATCATGAGCCTGGCGTGGTTGGCGCTGCGTTCGGGCAGTTTTCCCCTACAGCTGGGTGTATTGTTCTTGCTCTCGACTCAATTCACTTTTTTTGGTCCCGCCAAGTACGGCGTCCTGCCAGAGCTGGTGCGCGAAGAGGATCTGTCGCGCGCCAACGGCCTCTTAGAGATGAGCACGTTTTTGGCGATCTTGTTGGGTTCGATGCTGGCGGGCCCGCTCTTTGCCGCTTTCAAGACGCAGCTCGATATCATCGCGGCGTTGTTGTTGGCGTTAGCGTTCTTGGGGTCGTTGCTAAGCCTGGGGATCGGGCAAGTGCGTGAGCCCGACAGCCAGCGCCCATTCAAGCTGAGCCTGCTCTGGTCCGAGGTCATCGCCGGGTCAAAGACGCTAAAAGCCGACCGGCGTTTGTGGTTGACCAATTTGGGCATCGCGTATTTTTGGTTTCAAGGCGCGCTCTTTCAGCTGTCGGTGGTGCTCTTGGGCCGGCAGGTGCTGCATCTGGACGAGACGGGCATCTCGGCGCTGGGGGTGTCGTTGGCGATCGGCATCGGGGTGGGCTCCATGCTCGCGGGGCGTTGGTCGGGGGACAAGGTCGAGCTGGGACTGGTCCCCTTGGGCTCGCTGGGCATGGGCGTGGCTTCGCTACTGCTGGCCTGGTCGGCCCGCGCGATGCCAGCACTGGTCCCTGTGGGTTTGGGACTGGTGGGTTTATCGGCTGGGCTTTTTGTGGTGCCACTCAACGCGCTCTTGCAACAAAAGGCTGAAGCAGGTGGCAAAGGACGCATTCAAGCAGCCAACAACTTTTATAATACGATCGGCATCATCGCTTCGGCCATGGCGCTTGGTTGGATGTCGGGACGCCTGGGCATCGCCGCCGATCAGATCATCTATTTGGCCGCGCTGGGATGTTTCGCGGTGACGATCTATTTGATGCTGCTTTTGCCAGAGTTTGTGATTCGTTTTGTCTTGTGGTTAGTCACGCACACGGTCTACCGCATCCGCATTGAAGGGGTAGCCCATGTGCCGCGTCAAGGACCAGCGCTCATCGTTTGTAATCATATGAGCTTGGCGGACGGCCTCTTGGTTCAAGCCTGCATTCAACGCTTTGTGCGCTTTATGGTGTACAAGCCTATCTACGAGGCGCCCCTCTTGCATTGGCTGTTTAAAGCGGGCAATGCCATTCCCATTTCGGCGTCGCGGGACGACGCGATGGCGGCGCTCGAACAAGCCAAAGCTCAACTGCAGGCGGGGCACGTGGTGTGTATTTTTGCTGAGGGTGGCATCACCCGCACGGGCAACCTGCTCAAGTTTAAGCGCGGGCTCGAAAAGATCATGCAAGGTTTGGACGTGCCTATCATCCCTGTGCATTTAGATGGCCTGTGGGGCAGCGTGTTCAGCTTTCGCGGTGGTAAGTTCAAGCCCAAGCTGCCAGAGCGCTTGCCTTATCCTGTCACGGTCACTTTTGGACAAGCATTGCCTGCCGATAGCAGCGCGGATCAAGTTCGCCAAAAGGTGCAAGCGCTTAGTGCCCAGGCGCTCGATCTAAGGTTGGGCGGCAACGGGCGGCTCGAACAGCGTTTTATAAGCAGCGCCAAGCGCCATTTTTTTAGCATGGTCATGGTCGATTCGGCGGGAGTTCAGCTTAGCTATGGCCGCGCTCTGGCGGCGAGCCTGTCCCTGGCGGGTTGGCTCAAGCGAAACGTGCCCGAACCTTTGGTCGGTGTGATGTTGCCGGCCTGCGCCGCGGGTTCGTTGGTGAATATCGCCGCGGCCCTGGCGGGCAAGACCACGGTGAATCTCAATTTTACGGCGGGTCCTCAGTTTATGGCGGATGCCAGCAAGCAATGTGGTCTGGGGACTATTGTCAGTTCGAGGGCGTTTATAGAAAAGACGGGCATCGCCCCCTTGCCGGGCACCGTGTATATCGAAGACATCTTTGGGGGATCGTTCAAGGCGCGCGTGCTTTTATGGTGGCTGACGGCTTTGTTGGTGCCCAATCGCCTTTTACAGGCATGGCTCAAGCCTAAGGGTGGCAAACCCGACGATCTAGCCACGGTGATCTTTTCTAGCGGAAGCACGGGTGTGCCCAAAGGGGTCATGCTGACTCACAAAAATATTCAAGCCAATCTCGAGAGCTTGGCCCAGATCCTGCAGGTTTACCCCAAGGATCGCTTGTTGGGCGCGTTGCCGTTCTTTCATTCGCTGGGCTACACGGGCACGATTTGGTTTCCGGTGGCATGTGGCTTTGGCGTGATTTACCACTCCAATCCCATGGACGCGGGGATTATCGGGAGATTGGCTCAAAAACATAAAGCTAGTCTCTTGTTCAGCACGCCTACGTTTTGCCAGGCCTACACGCGCAAGTGTGAGTCAGGTCATTTTGCCCATCTACGCTTCGCCATGGTGGGGGCGGAAAAACTTCGCGAACCCGTGGCGGTGGCCTTTAAAGAAAAGTTTGGGGTCGAACTGCTTGAGGGCTATGGCTGCACCGAGATGGCGCCCCTGGTCGCGATCAATGTTCCGGACGTGGACGAGGGCGGTGAGCATCATGTGGGCAAAAAGTTTGGCACGGTGGGCGCGCTGGTGCCGGGCGTGGTGGCCAAAGTGGTGGACCTCGAGACAGGGGCAGAGCTTGCCACTGGGCAAAGCGGACTTTTATTGTTGATGGGCCCCAATCGCATGGCAGGCTACTGGCAACGCCCTGACTTGACGCAAGCCGCACTGCGCGATGGATGGTACGTGACGGGGGATGTGGCCAGCATCGACGCGGATGGTTTTATACTTTTGACAGACCGCTTGTCGCGTTTCTCAAAGATCGGTGGCGAAATGGTGCCGCATCTGCGGCTCGAAGACGCGTTTCGCCCCGCCTTGGCCGAAGACGCCAATTGTGTTGTGAGCGCGGTGCCCGATGATGCCAAGGGTGAGCGTTTGGTGCTCTTGCATACAGATGCCACGCTGACTTTGGCCCTCGCCTGGTCAGCGCTCAGCGCGAGCGATCTACCTAAACTATGGCTGCCGCGGCAGGACGCGATCTTTTGCGTCGAGTCCATCCCCAGCTTGGGGACTGGAAAGACAGATCTGAAGCGCGTGCGTGAGCTGGCGCAAAGTTTGACTAACAAACCCTGATCCAAGGAGACCACCATGGGACGTCGCAGTGAGCACAGCATCGAAGAGATCCGTGAGATGGCCCTGGCCAGCGCGCAGCGCTTGCTCACCGAGCAGGGCTTGGCGGGTCTGAGCACGCGGGGCATTGCCAAGGCCATGGGGTACACCTCGGGAACGCTTTACCAAGCTTTTCGCAATCTCGACGACCTGGTCTTGCAGCTCAATCGCCGCACCATCGTCGGCATGGCCCAGGCGCTGGGCAACGCCGTCACGCCCGCCGCCCCGCCTAACGACAATGTGCGGGCTATTTGTAAAGCGTACCTGACTTTTGGGCGCGAGCATCGCCCGCAGTGGGAATTGCTCTTTCAACGGCAGTGGCCCGACGGATTTGTGTATCCCGCCTGGTATGTGGCCGAGATGGGCAAGAGCCTGATGATCTTTGAGCACGAGCTGGGCCGCTTGCTGGGCGCCAAAGCCAGCCCCCACCAAGTGTCCATGGCCGGCCGCGCCGTCTGGTGCTCGATGCACGGTATTCACGCGCTCTATGCTTCGGGTCGCTTAGAGCGCCTGGGGGTGAGCAATCTCGACGAGCTAATTGATTTTCAGATCGACGCGCTTTTGCGTGGGCTGGCAGGCTGACCGTGCGACTTCGTCATATGGTCCTGCTTTTGTTTTGTGGAGCATGCGCCCGTCCGTTTGAGCGTCCCACCGCCCTTTTTGACGCGGCGCCTGCCGCGCCACGATCCTTTCACATGCCTCAACAGCGGCTTAGCCTTATTGCTAAGCGTCGGCTTTACGATAGCCATCGCGTGATTATGCATGACAGACGCTATTCAGTTGGGTATCAGTCGTGCACAGATAGGCAAATGTCCGAATACATGCGATTAAGTGGGGCGAGGGAGCAGGGTGAGTCTTTAAGCAGATCGATAGGACTTAATTATGTCATTGGTGGTACGGGAGTAGTCATTGCGGGCATGGTTGGCGTCCTGGGCCCAGCGGTGCTTGCTGCACCCTTGGTCCGCTTGGCTGCGGATCATGAAGAAGCGCAGAACCTTAGGGTCTTTAACAACCGATTGATAGTGGGCTTGGGTTTGAACGCGCAAGATGTTTTTGATGGTGATATTAAACCTCGCTTACCCCTGCCCTTAGACACATGGGGGCCAGCAGATCGTTTGCCAAAAGAGACGTTGGCAGACGCGATCGCGATCTATCGGGTGTCGCGAGAAGGTAAGGTGTGGCGAGTGGGCGCCAACTCACTTGATGACCATGGATTGGCGGAATATATGTCGGCCAATGGTGACAGCGCCAGCGCGGGCGTTGTTCGACCCAATGGGCTAGACACGACCGCAGCGTGGATGCAGGCGCTAGGCGCTGTGGGCGTGGGGGTGTCTGTCGTCTCTTTTTTCAAAGCATCGCGACGCGGGATGACTCAATCATGAATGGGGCAGGGATCAGCTTTTTGAGCGGTATCGCTATCGGCGGGATCGGTACGTTGATCAAGTTTGAGCGGAGCATCGATCATCGCGCGAAGGATGCCGCCATGGACGCTTTTAATCGGAAGACGGAGGCCGCCTTGCGGCAGCGTTTTGGGGGGTAACTGCCCGACACTGTCGATGAAATACCTGCTTAAAAGGCTGACTTAACAGCCGTAATCAACGGACGATAATAAGGAACTATCTGATCACAAATATGTCTAATTAAGAGCAGCGAACGTTTTGGAGGCACTATGGTGGCTCGCAGTCGAATTATCCTTTTTTTACCAACATTTTTGATGATTTCGAACCTTGTTTTTGGTGCGTCCGCAGCCCTTATCCAAGATTTTGACTCCCGCTCGCTGGGTGGTGTTCGTGTGGACGGCGCTGGTTCCGCGGCTCCAGTCTTCTCCGACCCCAGTCCCTATTCCCTCAGCGGGGCCAGCCTGCTCGTTGGTTCCGGCGCGCCCGGGCAGACCCGTCCGCGCCTGATCCTTGAACTGCCGACGCCTTTGGCCCCGGCCACCTGGCAACGCCTCTCGCCGAATCGAAAGATGACTTTGATCTGGAAGGCCGCCAGCGGCGCCAAACTTGCCCTGGCGTTGCTCGACGCGCGTGGCAGGGAAGCCGCCGTGGCGACCGTGACCGCCACCGGCGAGTGGCAAGAGAGTAACATCAGCCTGCCAGGTCTGGGCGACCCCGAGGGCTTTCAACCCGTGTCCCCTTCGGCGCAGAGCAGCCTGAGCGTTGGAAGCTTCGCGCTGCGTCTGGATCAGCCAGGGGACCTGGCCGTAGACGAATTGCGTTGGGATCCGCCCGCGCAGCCCAACGACCCCACACGTGTGGTTCGCCTGTTGAACCTGCCCCTGCCAGCTTTGCTGGCGTTTCGCCGGGCCGATTTGCCCGAAGAGTATAGCTGGATCCTGGCCGAGATCTGCCGCCGTGGCGGGGCCACCGCCGCTGAGATTTTTCAGCGGCGCGCCACTCGCAGTTGGGGCGAGGTTGCCGCGAGCTATAACATTGTCTGGAACGATTTGATCCGCGATTGTGAGTCCGCCCGCGTCGCGGCCCGGTTGGTTCCTGAGCCAGCCACACCGGCCCAGCTGCTACGCGCCGCATCCAACCAGATTAAGGAACGGCCATGAGCCCCCGGGCGCGGGTCCTGTCCCTGACTTTGCTCGTGGTCGCAAGCTCCGTTTGGGCGGGTACTTTTCCCATGGCCGGCGGCGATCTGACGCGCCGTAACGCCTCGACAGGCAGCCCGGCCAGCGGGGTGCTCACGACGCGCTGGACGCAGAACTTGGGCGGTTCGCCTGTCGCCGCTCCTTTGATCCTGGAAGACCGCATTGTCGTTCTCAATGGTGGCCGGCTTGTCTGTCTTTCGCGCGCCGACGGGCAAACGCTTTGGACAGCCAACTACGGCGTCAACACGACGCCGACCTATGATGCGCCGCGCGGACTGCTCTACATACAGGACAGCGCCTTCAAGGTCTATGCCATCAACGCCGTGACTGGCACCACCGCCTGGACCTGGTCGCCCAGCTTCACGAGCATCAATAACAATCGAGGCGTGGTGACCCTAGTCGACGGGCTACTGATCTTGGGCACGGGCCCGAATATAGTCGCGCTGGACCCTGACACCCGCGTTCAGCGCTGGTCCGTGGCGTCAGGCTCTTCGGGTATCACCGCGCCAGGGGTGGATGGCACCAAGTTATTGGTGGCCACCGACAAGGGCTGG
>JANLXT010000215.1:0-24008 GCA_031365225.1 candidate division FCPU426 bacterium | reverse complement strand
CAGATAAATTCGCTGATGTTATCTATCAGCTAATTTATCTGGGGCAATGACGCCGCCCCAAACCGCGCACTGATTGCCCGTCTCCAAATTAAAGATAGAGATGACAGACTCATCTCCGCCCCGGACACCCTGGCCCACATCGGCAAAATAGACGTAGTCGGTGTCCGTTGTGGGATGCTCCCAGATTTGAAGTGCACCATACGTGTTAGGTATAAGGGAGCCACGTTTGTCCCCTCGTCCGGCCTGCTCCCCGATGAAAGGCTGCCATTCGATGTCACCAACGAAGGTGGGTTTGATTTTTTCAAGTACCGTCTTCCGGCGTAAAATGACTGAAGCTGTGTCAAAGTAACAAGCTCCGGAGGATACGAAAGCTTCGTCCGCCGTGAGCGGATATTCTTGGTGGAACATTTCGAGGTCGCCTTCACAATCATCCTCCAGTGTCTGTCGCATAAACATGATTTGCCCCGCGCTCAGGGTCTTCTTGCCGGTAGCCGGGTTGATGTATTCCCAGTCCTTCTGCTCCTCTTCCATCAAAACCCGCTCTGCTTCGAGCACCGCGAAGTTCTCCGGCACCTCAAGCGTGTACTCTTCCATCAGGTACCAAGGTAGGAAGACAGGCCAGAACCCACGCTCTGCCGAGTTCTCTTCCGAGTCCCCCCGGGCCAGCGCTTCCTTGGCCTTCATAAACCTGCGGTGGAAGTAATCCCCTACGCCTTTGGCGGTCGATTCAATGAAGACCATCGTACCATTCGTCGCGGCACCCGCTTTAGGCACCGAGTTAAGGAGACCCAGCATCGTCTTACCCGCCGAGTCGCCCCAGTGGGGGACTTCCGAAGCGTGGATGCCGCGAAGGGTGGCACTGCGACCCGCCCCTTTCGAGCCTGCCGTGTAGACTCCAAAGCTAGAGTCCAATCCTGGATTTTCTTGGAGACGTTTCGAGTCCGAGTCGGGATTCGCAAAGGTCAGCTCCTGACGGTTGTTGAACTTGGTCATGGGCCTGAGGAACTCAGGCAGGTACTTATAGAACCTTTTTGCCATGTCGAAGATCCTGACAACTGCCTCGCTGTCGTGGGCGATGACCTTGACATGGTGATTTGGCATCATCTGGGCCATCCTGAAGAGGATGCCTTCGATGAAGGTGGATATGCCCATCTGGCGTCCCTTGACGATGATGAGCCGGATCCTGCCTGTTTCTTTGAGCTGCTTCCTGCAGATCTCCAGAAAGATTTTCTGAGGGTTATTTAGCTTGAATGGAATCAGCTCCCCCGCCTTAGTCTGAATCTTCAGGCAACCGTCCGCATAAAGCTCGAAGTCATCCACGAGCATATGGATAAACTGCTCTCCAGTTACTTTACCAGATAAGATGTCTTCTTCGAGCTCTGGGGTGAAGATCATTCTTCCTCTAATGCCTGAATAGCATTCATAGATCTCGGCACTTCGTCAACAACCTGCTCTCTTCGCCCCGCCACGAACTTCTGCAGCTGTTGGTCCACGGTCATGTTGAGGGTGTTGTTGGTCACGTTCTTCACAAATTTGGAGGGCTCCTTCTGCCCAACCCCTCCCAGGCGCATAAGCCGGTCGAAGGCGGCTACTCCGGCGCGGTCGGTGGGGTCCATGGCCCTGGACTGCATGGTGCTTACTGCCCGGGCCACCCCCTCCAGGCCGTTGTTGGTGAGGGCCTGAACCAGTGCATCCTTGTACAGCTTGGTGGCTTTAAGTGTCCTGATCCGCCTTGCGTTTGTGCCCAGCAGCGTCCCACGCTTCGCTTCGGTATCGTAAGTTTTGAGCAGATCCTCGGTCGTCATCAAAGCCACCAGCTCCATAACTTTTTCCTGGTCCTCTTCGGACAGCTCGGGCTCGGTTCCAAAGTGGCCGTGCTTCTGCGCTTGAAGCGTCAGTTTAGCTTCAATGTATGCTGGCTGCCAAGCTGGGCCGAGGTCTTTGCTACTCATCTTGGAACTGTCCGAAGTATGTATACACCGTTGCCCGCAAGTCTGTCCAGGTAACGCTTTGCTCGTCCGCGTATTTGTCCTTCTGCCTCACGTACTCAAGGAACTCGTGGATTTCGTAGAGCATCTCTCCGGCCCGGGAAGCAGCGCGGTATTCATCCCACTCCTCAGGTAGCTTAAACTTCAGTATAGCTACAGGCACATTACCTCCCCTTGGGCGGCTTGCCCATAAAAAGAACGATGTAGATTACCACACTCAGAGAGGTGAGGTACGTTCCAATGACCCCAACCGCGACCACCTTATCAAAAATGCTCATTTCCTCACCTGCCAAGCATAGGAGATTTTATCTGACAGCCCCTGCAGCCACGCCAAGGCATTCTCCGCCAGCATGACCACAACCACCGATAAGTAGCCTACGGGCACAATGACCACTGATCCCAGCAGAACGAGGATCAAAACCAGGATGCTGAACGCCTGGCCTGTACGTTCCTTAGCCTTGCCCCAGAATTTTTTCTTCTTCACCATCACTCCCTCACATAGTTGAAAATCTGCCTCGCCTGCTCCCGCCAGCGCGGGTTCTTCGGGTCTTCCTTAGCCGCGTGGGCAAGCCGGATCACCAGCCACCAGCCAGACCACTTCTCTCGGTGCACCATGGCCCCCTGTTTAAGCAGCCTCCGCGTAAACATCTCCAGGTCGGACAAGGCCTTCCTCGGCGCGGTGAGCACGGCGTAAAGGTCACAAAACATCTCCGTTGCTGCCCTGGGCCACGCGATCCCGAGGTCGTAAAGCATCATGTGCGCCAGCTCGTGCTGTCTGACTACCTGCTTCGTGACCGTATAGGTGTCGGGCTGACACTCGTGGACCCAGACGGTCCGGTCTTTGGGATAACAGAGTCCCACCGTTTTCCCGCCGAAGTCTTTATTTGTTTTCGCCACTTTCTTGAAGTCGCAATACCGGACAACCGGTTGCTTCCGGCGAACGTCTTGTAAAGGACACCGGTGCTTCTTAGAAGTTTGAACCATGAGGCTTCTCCGTGCGGAAGGGTGTCTGCAAGCGCCTGCTCTATCTGCCGCTGGGTGACTCGGATGCCTCGTTTACGCGCCGTACGACGTGCGCATATGACACTTCGTATACTACGCCCGAGCATTTCCGCCAGGACCCTCTGCGGAAACGGTGCGTGACACAGTACAAGCTCACGATAGGTAACCTGCCTCGCGGGGAAGCGGCCTGCGGTGTCGCGGTACTTCTCAGTTCTGCTGCCTCTTTTTTTGTCTCCACGACGGAGTTCCGCGTGGCGTGGGCGCCAGTCGCCCTTCTCGATGCCGTCCTTGACCCCTCTGTTGACCTTTTGATCATGTAAGCTCAGCGCTGCTGACAGCATACCCACCGTGCTTACCCTTATGGGGGGTAGCCCGCAGGTGACCAAGGGTGCTGAAGAGGTCGTACGTGTTCCCGTTTTTAACGATGGTCTCATGCCAGGCTCCGAACTGCCCCGTCTCCGATTCAATCCATCCGGAAACGAAGCCGAGGGTGTGGTTGTTCAGGTCCATGTAGGAAGGGGGCAAGCACAGGCACCCGCTGCACAGGGCCATGTGGTGGTCGCCGTTGCCCAGCTTCATGCTGTGGGTGCTCTGCTTGTGGCTGTGCCCCATGATCAAGCTGGCGCCGAAGTTGGAATACTGCATCCGTGCCGGGTTGATTCCGCCCCGGTCACCGTGCATCACCGTCAAGTGGGGGGTCAGCTTAATGTTGCCATTACCAGCTTTAGAGGAGATGTATTTGATACCCCGTTTCTCCAACTGAAAGAACTCCTGGATGCTGGGCACAAGATTGAAGAGGGCACCAAGGCCCACGCTGGTGAGCCGGGGGAGGAGGCGGTTTTGGAGCCGGTCTTCGTGGTTGCCTTCGAGCCAGGTGATTTTGACTTTTGGGTTGGCACGTTTGACTACCTCATAAATAGGTTGTATTACCTCTTTTTCGGTTACTTCGAGTTCGTCCCGCAGATGCTTGGGGCCATTCAAATTACCCCTGGCGAAGGTGTTGAGCAGGTAGATGTCGAGAATGTCCCCGCCGAGGATCAGATGAGCGGGTTTATACTGCCGGATGTATTCGAGAAGCAGCTCGATGCAGGCGCTGTCATGAAAAGGGCCGTGAATATCTGACGCGAAGATGAAGGGTTGTCTCATGCGGCCCCCTTGGATCTGTTATCTCTGAACCAGAGGGGTTGTAAATTCTTATAGTGAAACAACCGCTTAATATCCGCCTGCGTTTTGGCGGAGGCTAGAGGGATAATATGGTCTATCTCCCACTTTCCGTAATTTTCCCAAAGCATCCCGCCTTGGAATTTCTCCTCTATCCATTTTTTTACCAAAGATATTGGTGCCCCCAGAAGATCAGTGGCGGTTGTTTCTTTAACAAGCCCCTTTCGCACAAGAATAGCCCATAGCCTTACACGAAGATTAGCTTTTAATTTCCAAAGGGGATTTGTTTGGCGCTGCTTTTTTCTCCAAAGCCTTGCCTTATCAAGATACGCGGCAGGATCTTTGGCCTTATACTTAGCCGCATAGATAGCTGTTTTTCCGGGGTTGTTTTTCTGCCACTCTCGGTGCCTCAGCAAGATCTTTTCCCGATTCTTCAGGTAATGACGATGCGCGCAGTCCCGCTGATCTTCTTTATTTTTATATGCCACAGTAAACTCTCCTACTCAGTTTTGCTGCCCGGCCCTGGTGGCAGTAGGGGCAACCGGTTACATTTAGATACGTCACCATTCGGTTCCTTTGAATTTGTTCCCGCTTTCGGTGCCGACTTTCTTTCTATGCGGCATTACCCGGTCCGAGTGCATTGAATGCCTTGAGCGCTCAAAACCCCTTCAATGCGCCGGGTGACTTAAACTTAGCCCAACCTACTCGCGGAAATGAGGAGTCCCGTTTATCATCAGGCCCTCAAGGTAATACTATACCATCTGGCAGGTACTTTTGGACCTGGTCCCAGGGAGCGTTTTTGACTTTTTCCCGGAGTTCGTCCACGTCGGAGAAGGGCTGCAGGCCAAGGCGGAGGAGGCCCAACACACTGGCGTACTGTAGGGCTAGGAACGAGGCCTTGTTTAGGTGCTCTGCTTCTGGGTCCTCTGCCGTCCGCACCAGGGCGTCAGCAACCGCCCACCACTTACGCTCTTCTGGGGTGCGCCAGCTGGCCGGGTCGGTGAACTCGCTGAATACCAGCTTGGGGATACCCCCGATAACGCGATTCGTGTACCTACCCCTAGAGAGGACGTCGTCCAGAGAGGCTTCGTCATACACCATGCCGTTTACGAGCGTGTTCTGGCGGCCCGTCGTCGGGTCGTCCTTCTTTAGGTAGTCCAGAAGGTGCTTTTTGGGGACCATACAGGCTGGATTCACAGCCCTCGGCTCGGGTACGGCTTCCTGGACGGGTGCCACGTCACTGACCACATCTGTGGAGACGTACGGAATGCCTTTTTCCTGGCAAAGGGCGACCAAATCCTCCTCAAGGACACAGGGTTTTGGGTTTCTCTTCAAAAGCTTGCGTTCCATAAGCATATTCATGGCCTGCTGGTACCTCAGACCCAAAACTGTACCGGCGGCGGTTATTGGAATTGTCTTCATTTTTGGTTCCTTTTCAGTTCTCGCAACACTTTTAGGGATTCCCGCTTCTCTTTTAGCCACAGCACTTCGCTGAGGCAGTATCTGAAGGGTTTTTCCTGGTTTGGTGGCAGAAACTTATCTATTCCCTTGGCTGCGAGGGACTTAATTGCCCTCCCACGGGTGAGACCGAGTATTTTTGCTGCCTCTTCTGGCGTCACAAGCGTCATGCTGCCTCCATAGTCTTTGCTGATATTCGTAAAATAAGGCATTTGTGGCTTTCTGTCAAGCCAGAAAAAAAAATATTTTTAAAAGTGGGTGGGGTGCACTTTTTAAAACCATCTGTCTCTCTGTAAGTATTTAAATAATAGTTCTGTTGTTCCTCCCCTCTTATATAAATACTACTATTCCTATCCCAGAGTAGTATATATAGAATGTAACCCACACCCACCTTAAAATCCTTTTTTTTTCTGCTACCCTCCCCGTCCCCGGTCCGCCGCCAGGCGCCAGTGAGGGATTGTAGCTATTTTGTGAGCTTTATCTAGGATGTAGGAACGCACTTAATTTAGGTATCGGGCGCGGGGGGCTTGCGCGGCCCGCGCTGTCAGCAGCTGATTATCCAGTTTCGCCATTATCCAGGTATGGCTATTGCTTTGTACTATGGTGCTATTCCAGCGCACGATTCTAGTATAACAATCGTTACAAATACCATACATTGTTATGAATATTGTCATAATTGCCCTATTATTTGGGCTGTTCTGCTTAAAACTTAAGCAAATCAACTAATCTATTTTGAAACACTTTTCTGCTTAATAGTTAAGCTAAATAGCCCAAATAATCTAACACATTATCGAAATACTCTTTCGATGCATGCGCTTCACCGCTCCACAATCGCCCTTCTATATTAGATGCCTGCAACGTCTCCACCCTGGCAGCGCATGCGAGCCCTTATATAAACTGATTAGTCAAGTTATAGCTCTTCTTTGTAAACTCACTAATCAACCTATAAGTTAATTACCTGAATTATATCCTATTTTGCGTAAATCCCCTGATAGGGCAGTAACCAGCAATAGAATGCACATTAGAGCCAAAAACCCCGGTTAGCAGCTACAAAAATGCCTGTTATTTCAGCGCTTTAAACTAATCACCGTCCTCATCACTGATTAAACCGATTCGTTTTCGCTGGCAGTGCCCTAGTGGCCTAGCTTTTGGCCTGCTTGATAGCAAGCGTAAATTATTCTTAATAAATAGTAAATTAAACTTGCAATGCTATTCTGCATATGTATAATCAATCTAGGAATTAAATTAACCGGCTCTTGTGAGCCAAAACAAAAGGCAGGTGTATCATGAGCGCGAATATCGAAAGCATGTTCTACGCAGGAAAAGAAAAACCATGGCACGGGCTCGGGGTCCAGGTCCCTGCTGAGCTCAACGCGTCGGAGGCAATCAAGGCCGCAGGATTGGACTGGAAAGTAGAAAAGAAGGCTGTACGCGTTGACGGTGGTGAAATCATCGCCGACACGTTCGCCACTGTCCGGACAGACAGAAACGAAGTTTTAGGCGTAGTGGGAGATGTATACAGGCCCTTGCAAAACTCTGAAGCCTTCAGTTTTGCAGACGGCATCATCCAAGAAAAGGGAGCGGTTTACCATACAGCTGGCAGCTTGGGCCATGGTGAAAAAGTCTGGGTACTTGCAAAGCTTGACGGAGTCTGCCAGATCAAAGGCGATGACATCGTAGAAAAGTATCTGCTTTTGAGTAACTCGCATGATGGTTCCTCAGGCGTGCGCGTCTGCTTAACGCCTATTCGCGTGGTTTGCCAGAACACTTTGAACCAAGCAATCAAGGGAGCTGAGAACCTATTCAAAATCCGTCACACTGCTAGCATGGGCGACAAAGTCACGGCAGCGCGCACGGCCTTAGGACTAGCAAACAAGTTCTTTGCTGAGTTTGAAGAGAAGGCACGGGCCATGGCAAGCACGGCAGTCAATGCCCAGGGCTTAACAGAGTACCTTAAACTCTCAGGCTTCGACGTCGAAGCGGACAAGGGCAGGGCAAAGGGACAGATTGACGACTTGACGCGCCTGTTTGAATCAGGCCAGGGGCAAAACCTGGCAGGCGCCAAGGGGACTGTGTGGGGCGCATATAACGCAGTTACTGAGTATTTGACGCATGAGCGTGGTACACGCATTACGAACGGCTATAAGACAGAACAGGAAGCCCGTCTTAATTCCCTTTGGTTCGGTTCAGGGCAGGCAGTGAACCAAAAAGCTTGGAATGCGGCGCTTACGCTAGTTTAAAGCCTTCCCTTTGGGCCCGAACTGTCAAGGAATGCTTGACAGTTCGGGCCCTTGGGGAAAGTTTTTAAATTCTCTTTCTTCGGGGTCAGTCATGGGAGACCGTGCAATGGTGGTGTTTAAAGATAAGGACTATATGCCAGTGGGCGTGTACGTGCATTGGCACGGTGATGCAATGCCCAGCGCCTTAGAAAAAGCCGGGCCCGGCTTGCGTACGGGGGACGCTAGTTATGCAAGCGCACGGTTTTGTGCGTGGCTTGGGGCTGAAATCAAAGGCCCTTTGGGGCTAGGGCTCATGCCGGGCCCTACAGCTGAAGATGAGGCAGAAGGCTTTAAAGGCTATTCTCAAGGTGACGCTGGGGTTTTGATCGTGGACGTTATGACGGGGGAAGTGACGCCATATGCAGGCTACCTTGTAGAAAAAGGGGCCTTTACCATTAACATGTATAGAGGCTAGTTAAATTCCCCAGTTTGGGCCCTGGCATTCTGCAGGGCCCTTGCTAGGCAGTTTAATCATACACGGGCCCGCATGGGCCATAACTGAGGGAAGTCATGGGAAAAATAAGCCAAGAGGCCCTAACATGAAACAAAAAATTCTCAACATTGACAGAAATGCCAAAACTGTCAAAGGCCACGCTAAAGGCTATATGACGGGTATCTTGTACCTTGCGCCTGCTAACTTGTCAGGCTATGAGGTATGCCCTAACAGGTCTAAAGGCTGTACAATGGCTTGTCTTAACACTGCAGGCCGTGGGCAATTCAGCACTACGCAGGCCGCACGCATTAAGAAAACTAAGGCATATTTTGAAGACAGGGCAGGCTTTTGCGCACAGCTGGACCGGGAAATTAAAGCCCTTGCCAAGAAGGCAGGCAGCTTAGGCTTTGTGCCCTGCATACGTCTAAACGGCACAAGTGATCTGGCATGGGAAAGCATTTCAACAATAATGCAGGATAACCCGGGCCTGCAGTTTTACGACTATACAAAAAGCCCGTCTCGCATGTTGGCTTTCTTAGACGGGAGCATGCCTGTAAATTATCACCTAACTTTTTCAGCCTCTGAGAATAATCAGGCCGTTTGCAAAACAGTTCTGGACCGTGGGGGCAATGTCGCCATGGTTTTTAGTACCAAACGGGGGCATGCCCTAGGGCAGGTATCCGGGGGCGCGGAAGTGCTAGACGGTGACGAGTCAGACCTAAGGTTTTTAGATCGCCCCGGCTGCATTGTTGGCCTGAGAGCCAAAGGCAGGGCGCGCAGGGGCGGAAATAAATTCGTAATGGACCTAGCAGCATAACCGGGCCAGTGGCCCAAAATACAGGAGCTCCGCTATGCAATCAAATATTCCCAAAAAACCCACGTCAGAAGCAGGCCGCTGGCTTATAGTCTGGATGGTGTATGCCTACGCCATCGTGGGCCTTTGTGTTAAGCATTGGCCCATAACCTATCAGCAACCAGCGGCCCAGTATGCGGAGAATCTCCAGGACGAATGCGGAGAATAACCAGGCCAGCGGCCCGAAAAACGGCAGCTAAAATGCAAATAATATTCCTTGCATTAAACCAGAGGCCCGAGTACAGTAGGGCCAATATCCGGGAGCAAAGCCATGACCACGCCAAATCTGAAAAGGCCGCACAGAGGCGATTTCCAGAATGATCCAGAGCATTATACCGAAGCCCTCGAAGCCTACGCCACCCAGCAGGACAAGCTAGTGGCAGAGCTAGAAATAATGCTGGCGGATGCAGACAGATCATCACTTGAAAGCGAGGCGCTTGCTGACAAGGCGGTTGGTTTGAATAACGAGTTAAGGATTCAAGTGGCAGAACTCAACGCCGTTATAGAAGAAGGCCCAAGCATGGCGCTATTGACCACCGTGATGAACGAGAGGGACGAGGCGAGGAAGGCGTTAAAAGGCATAAGCCATCGTGCCGAAGTCAGTGGATTAGACATGGAAATTGTAAGGCTTGCAACTGAAGCCCTCACCCGCAACAGCGAAGGTGCCAAATGAAAAAGAAGCTGAGGATAACGGATACAGTTCGGATAGACTGGCTTCAAAAAAATCCTTGGGCGCTTGAGGATTGCGTGGATATTGTGAACATGGGTAAAGGCAAGAATGATCCAATTGGATTTTCATTTGCAGATACCCCGGTCTATGAGTTAATTCGCAAAGCTTTGGACGCTGCAATCCGCGCCAACTCACCAGCGTCAACAAAGGAGGATTGAGATGGAACTGAAAAGCGAGGCATTGAAGTGTTCAATGTGTGATGGTGTTGGAATTGTAAAAGCTGAAAAGCCGTGGAAAAAAGGATGCATATGTGATTATCACATCGAGACATGCGACATTTGTTTGCCAAAATGCCCCACCTGCCACGGTTCCGGTCACGCGCCAGCCGAGATTAAAGGGGAGTTGACGGAAGCTGAGATTGAGGATGCTAGAAGCTGGCGTTTCAATTATGACTACGCTAAAAAAGACGTTCTTTGCGACATGGCGCTGGCTTATTTGGCGGCTAAGGGAACCAAATGAAAGTACTTGTAGCCTGCGAATTTAGCGGCGTGGTGCGTGATGCTTTCAAAGCCAAGGGGCATGATGCTTGGAGCTGTGATCTTCGGCCTACAGATAAACCGGGCCAGCATATTCAGGGCGATGTGCTGCCAGTCCTAAGACAGATATGGGATTTAATAATCGCTCATCCGCCATGCACTCACCTGGCAGTATCCGGCGCGAGATGGTTTCCTGAAAAGCGTAAAGACGGCAGGCAGCAGGCCGCTATAGATTTTTTCATGGCCTTTGCAGACGCCCAGGCCCCACGGATTGCAATTGAGAACCCCGTTTGCATCATGTCCCGGCTTTGGCGAAAACCAGATCAGACAATTCAGCCGTGGCAGTTTGGACATGGTGAAGTAAAGCGAACTTGTCTTTGGCTTAAAGGATTGCCGAAGCTCAAGCCCACGAATATCGTTGAAGGCCGTGAGCCTCGCGTCTGGAAAATGGGACCTTCACCAGAGAGAGAGAGACTTAGAAGCATCACCTACCAGGGCATAGCTGACGCCATGGCAGATCAATGGGGCAACCCATGACCCCCGCCCACCCCCGCCAGCCCATCATCACCCAGAAAATAGAGGAGACGGTATGACGCCTAAACAGGAACGCACCGAGCAGCTACGCCAGTTAATCATCATGCAGCCGCTAGAAGGGCTGTTGTATGACTTAGACTTGATGCCAGAGCAAATTCGTAATCAGGCTGACCGAGACAGGGGCGAGGCCATCACGGTGCTGAAAGACGAAATCCAGCGCCTCTCCGCCAGTCCAGCCGGGGAGGCTGTGAGGTTGGCAGTTGAGGTTTTAGAGCTTGTTTGTCGCGCCAGTATGTCTTCCACGCACCCCGGCAAACAAGAAAAGATGCTTGGCAAGCAAGCGATTATAATGCAGCCTGTACTATCTATTCCAAGTCTAGCGACGCCCTAGCTGCCCTGAAATCCATGGCCCCAGCGGAGGATGTGAAACCATGAGCGAATTAAAAGCGTGTCCGAATCCGTGGTGCGAATTCGCGCCGGGAATGAAATCTTGGTTCCCGGAAAACCCAAGGGTGTGGCCTTTTTATGTATACGCTGAAAACGAAAAAGGCACCCTAACAGAGCGTGTGGAGTGCAAATGCGGAATTAAAGGGCCTCACTTCTCTTCTGAAATTGAGGCAATCGCCGCTTGGAACACCCGCCCAGAACCCCAACCCCCGGCGTCCGAGGCCTTCGTAAAGGCGGCGACAGAGTTGGCAAGGGCGCTGGAAATTAGGCTCAAAGATGCGTTGGGAGGAATTGAATTTTTAAGAGAAAAACAAATTCCCGATGATCTTCTAGAAGCTATGTCGAATGCTTACATGATAAGAAAAAACATTGAGGCATCACTTCAAGCCCTCGCATCCTTCCGCGCCCTGCCATCCCCAGCATCTGCGTGGCAGCCGATTGAAACGGCACCGAGGGATGGGATGACAGCCTTAGAGCATTTTGAATTCGTGGCACAGGCTTTTTACAACGACGTCCGTATGCTACGTCCCGGCAAAAGTCAATCTCCCGAGATGATGGGTTCCCCTTCCGACAATGAACGCCAAGCTGCATGGGAAGAATGGTCGAAAAGAAACGAGCGCCTCATCCGATGCTTCGTGGCAGCACACGATCATATATTCGGGGATGAACCATGAAAACCACCAAGCGCATTTGCAAGTGTGGGCATGACGAACGAGACCACGATAGAAACGGCTGTACTGAAGCAGCTATTAAAAACTCAGGCTTTATTTGGTGTCCTTGCGAAGCCTACCGCCCACGCCAGCCAAGGCGAACTAAGGATGGGAAACAGATAGCCAAAGAAGATTGGTTTATTGAAATAGGCGCAGCCTTTCTGCTTGGAATGGGCGCAGGCGTGGTTTTGGCTGTATCTATGATAATGCTCACATGAGCGAATACGAAGTATTCTTGGTCGAGATAGGCGTAGCTATCGGATTCTTTGTTGGCGTGATTGCTTGTGGAGGACGGAAGAAATGATTACTGGAAAGCCAGATAGCCAAATGATTATGACAGGCGCTTTCGCAATTGGCGGATTCACAGGGGCCGTATTGATGATGGTCTTAGCTTTAGTCATAGGAAGTTGCGTAGCTAACAAGCCCTGTCTGCCGAAGGACTGTAGCCAGGAAGTGCAAGAGCTGCAGAACACCGTGAAGCGCCAAGAGAACACGATCAAGCGCCTTGAGGTCTATGAGCAAGCGGTGCGGTGGGGTAAAAAGAAATAGTAAATAGTTCTTGCAAGTAAATCTTTTTTGGAGTAAATTATCACCATGGAACTTTACGACAGCTCATTATCGCATGAGAATTTTTTCCTGACCAAGATGGGTCCGGCGAGGAAGCGCAATCCCAAGCTTAGTAAGCTGCGGATCACCTTCCACAATTACAAGCTACCTGGGGGTGACGTATGGGCCCCCGAGTACTTGGTGGGGATGAAGGGTTCGGGAAGGTCCATAGGATTTGATTGCCGGAATGTGCGCAGGGCTGACGGGGACAACGCTGCCCGCATAGTCCAGTTCCTGTATGAGGCGGTGACTGGGAAGCTGCCGGACTTTTCCTGGTACTACCTGCGAAGCTTTGCCGAGCTGGTAAGAGTGGAGAAAGGTGAGGCCCCACGCCCCACGCCAGAGCAGGAGCGGCTGTACGAGTCGGACAAGAAGAAGCTCCCCAATGACCACCTTAGGATTGAATACGACCGGGGCTTGGCGTTTGCGGAGGACATTACGCGGATCTCCAAGAAGCACGATGAGCTGTTCAGGGACAAAATCCTGGCTGAGAAGGATCACCTTGAAATGCTCGGCCCAGACGGTAAGTCCCTTGACGTAGCAAAATCCCTCTCAAAGAAATTGGAGCAGCCATGAAGAAAACGACCTTAGGCAGCCGCCTCCTCAAGCTCAGGACCGATGCTGAGCTCACCCAGCAGAAGCTGGCAGACAAGGTGGGGAAGACCCGGCAGCGCATCCTGCAGCTGGAGGACCCTGCGAATGAGGATATTCGCCTCCCCCTGGCAAGGAAGATGGCGAAGGCCTTAGGTGTCCCTCTCTCAGCGCTGGTGGCAGATGTCGCCTAGTCCGGAAGAGGTAACTAGACAGACCCCACACATCCCCGGACACGGGTTCCGCACATATTGCTCTGTGCATAAGTGCGATTACGGATGCGATGCCTTCTGTGACGAAGAAGGACAGATAGCTAAGGAGTACGTGACCGAGGAGGCCTTTAGGGACTGGGTCCTCAAAAAGATCGAATGGCAAAAGGCAGAGTTTGAAGGCATGCAGAAGGCCCACGAACGCTTTGTAGAAGCGGTAAGCAAGCGCGGCGTCGTAATCCCTATCTCAGAGATCTTGGATGCTCCTTAACCTCGGCCCAGGCCGCACTCCCTGGCAGCACCAGACGGACATCTTCGAGTGGGCCAAAGACAGGCCTGCTGCGGGTCTGCTTATGGGCATGGGTACTGGTAAGACCGGGCTCACCGTCAACCTGTTTGAACACAACTTCAGCACAGGCCGCATCACCAAAGCCCTGGTCCTCGTCCCTGTCCGATACGCCGACACCTGGGTTGAAGAGTACAAGCGATGCTTTCCAGGCCGAGTAGTGGTAAATCTGCTCCGCAACGCCCAAGGTAAACTGGTAGGCAAGGAAGGCCGCCTCGCCAACCTCAATGTCCCTGGTGACGTGTATATTGCTAATTACGAGTCCCTTGGAACAATGGAAACCATCGGTAAGCACCGCCGCTTCAGCCTTACCGAGCTTGGCGCGGCCCTGCTTAAACGCATGAAAGCAGAGCCTTTCGGCATGGCCTGTGACGAGTCTACCCACATCAAAAACCCTCGCTCCACCCGTGGCAAAGCTGCTTGTGAGTTGGGGGACCTGGCGAAGGTTCGGTACATCTTGACAGGCACCCCGCTGTCCCAGGGCCCCGAAGACGCCTTTGGTCAGTACCTCTTCCTGGACTCCACTGTCTTCGGGCACCGCTTCACGCTGTTCCGCATGCGGTTCCTGCAGATGGGCGGGTACATGGGGAAGGAAATCCAAGGGCTCCAGCCAGCCAAGGCTGAGGAGTTCAACCGGCTCCTCTACAGCATCAGTAAGCGGGTGGTCAAGGAAGACTGCATGGACCTGCCCCCCAAGGTCTACCACACCCTGACTTACGACTTGGACCGCAAGACGCAGAAGATCTACGACGAACTGAGGGACGTATGGCTTGTGGAGATGCAGGACAAGCAGTTCGCAGTCACCAATGGACTTACGAAATCGCTACGCCTGGCCCAGATCTGCACTGGGTTTCTGGGTAGCAGGGAGGCAACCGCCGATGGCAAAATCGAAACGATCACGATTGACTGTGATGAAAAAGTCAAGCTCGATACACTTATTGAAACCATCGAAGAAACCCCTGGAAAGATTATTGTCTGGTGTAAGTGGGTTAAAAACGTCCAAGACATTATGCTTCGGCTGGCTTCAAGACACGTTAGTGCCGTCGATTACTATTCCGGCAGTGTTGACGCCCACGCAAATGAACTCGCTTTTAGAAATGACCCAGCAGTCAGGGTCTTTTGTGGAACTGGAGAAAGTGGTGGCATGGGGCTTAACCTCCAAGGACCCGAAGTCAAAACAGTTATCTATTTCTCTCAGGATTACAAAGGGATCATCCGAGAGCAGTCCGAAGACCGAGCCCACCGAGGTGATATTAAACATACTGTTAATATCATAGACATGGTCGCCAAAGGCACCATCGAAGAGGCCATCGTAAAGGCCCTGCGTGAGAAGATCGACGTGCAGAAGTGGATTTTACAGCACCCCGAGGAATTTGTTAGGGGTCAGATTCAACAACTTGAGGAGGCCTCTGTATGAAAACAAAAACTCTGAGGGAACCAATGCCTGCCGAACCAGATCCCGAGGGACACAAAGCCCCCAAAGGCTTTGCCCCCGCAGCTACCTTGGAAGACTCCGAGCGCATACGCCAGCCCTTTGTTGAGCTGATGCGCCTGAAGCAGATGGTGGAGGATCAAGAGGACCAGGTCAAGCAGACTAAGCAGGTCCTAGCTGAGAAGACCAAGGAATGCGTGGACATTCTTGAAGCTCATGGCTTGCAGAATGCCCGCATGGCTGGGATTGGCCTGGTCTACGTCTCCCTCAAAGACCATTGCAGCGTCCCTGTCGCGCAGAAGGAAGCCATGATGGAGGAGCTAAAGCGCCGGGGGTTTGAGGATCTGATCAAGACCGAACCTACGGTTCACAACGGCACACTCGCCTCTTTGGTCAAAGAGCTGCGCGAGGGTGGGGAGCAGCCGCTGGATACCGTTACCGTGTTTACAGAGAAGAAGATCGTGGTGAGGAAGTAATGCTTGCTGATGACATCCATTCCTTCCTCGACTACATAGCCGTGGAGCGAAACTACTCTGAAGCCACACATGTCTCCTACGGTTCAGACTTAAATATCTGGGGGAGATACTTGCTTTATGCGGAAGTTCCCCACGAATCGGTGACCCTCCAGACGCTCCGCAACTTCCTCGCCTGGGGGGTTCAACAGGGCCACGCACTGGCTACCCGGCACCGTAGGGTAGCTACCCTCAAGCACTTCTACGAGTACCTTAAGCGGGCCAAGCGGATCATTGAGAACCCCACAGAAGGGCTGTACCTCGGTAAAAGGGAGCAGCGCCTGCCACGGCCTATGGCTGAGGCTGACGTGGTACGCCTGCTCAGGCGCCCCAGGACATCGACCGAAGAGGGGGCTAGGGACGCAGCCATGCTTGAGCTGCTCTATGGCTCTGGTCTGCGTGTAAACGAGGCCTGCGAGGTCACGTTTGGTGCTTTGGATAGGACGAATAGGCTGGTTCGCGTGGTGGGAAAGGGTTCCAAAACGCGGCATGTTCCAATCTCCAAGCACTTCATCAAAGCTGCAGACCGGTACATGGAACTCAGGAAAATACCCGCTGAGCCTGGTGGATTTCTGTTTCACACCAAAACAGGTAAACAGTTGCGTCCGACTGAAGTGCGTGTTAATATGCGGAAGTACCTTTCGGCTGCCGGGCTGGACTCAAGTATTACCCCCCACAAACTGCGGCACTCCTTCGCCACCCATCTGCTGGACCACGGGGCAGATATTCGGGTGATTCAAGAAATGCTGGGCCACGCCTCCCTGGTGACAACCCAGATCTACACTCACGTTTCCATAGGAAAGGCACAGTCCACCTACGAAGCAGCATTCCCAAGATCGTAACGTGTCTTAAACCTGCGGGATGACCCCGTAGAATAGCGACACACATAATGAGGCCATCATGGCAAAAGTTAGCACCCCGCCCGCAGCAGCTCTCACCACGCAACCAACGCCCAGCACCGCAGTCGCACTCCCCAGCTTCATCAAAACAGGTCAGTCCCTGGGTGCCGAACGCATCACCTCGGACGACCTAAAGACCCCGTTCCTCCGCCTGAGCCAGGACAAGACGCAAGAGGTCTTGGATGGGAAGATCCCGATGGGGGTTTTCTTCAACACTGTGACGGGGAAAAGCTACGGATCTTCCCTTACGGTAATACCCATCCTGATCGGACGCGGGCGGATGATGTTCTCCGCCTTCAAGGACGGTGGAGAGATGCTCTGCCTCAGCCATAACGCGGTCAAAGCTGAAGAGGCTAACGGCCTGGACAAAGAAGGCAAAGCCACGGATAACTGCATTGACTGCACCTTTGGTAAGTGGATCGGGGAAGATTCACCCAAGTGTTCGGAGCAGGGGAACTACCTGGTCATCGTGCCCGGCGAGACCTTCCCAGCTAAGTTGACCTTCCAGCGCTCCAGCTACCCATCTCACAAGAAGCTGGCGACCGCCCTGTATGCCGCAGCAGAGGGTGCCAAGGCCGCCGTCTTCGCCTTCAAGGTCAAGCTGACCGCTGGCAAGAACAAAGCAGGCACGGTAATCATCGAAGCCGCCCTCGAAGGCCCCCTGGGCGCTGGGGACGAAGCGGTGTACCAGCTCTGCGAAAGCATCTACGACAGGATGCATGATTCGTTCTTCAAGAATACCCCCGTTGGTTCCGAAGTCCTCGCTGTAGAAGCCTAGTATGACCCTCGAAACATTCCTGCGGCAGCACCTACGGGTGACTGCCCAGGAAGGCGACGAGCTGCGGGCTTTCTGTCCTTTTCACACAGACGAAAAGCCCTCGTTCTCGGCTAACCTTATCACTGGGGCCTGGCGCTGCTTTTCCCAATGCGGTGGCGGGCGCGGGCCGAAGAGCCTGTGCAAAAAACTCAAGATCGAATACCCCAAAGACATCACCGCAGCGCTCACTGAGCCTGCTTTTGTGGAGCCTAAGTATGTTCCAGAATCTGAGATTACAGAGGCTTGCGCGCGCCTCGCAGCAGCGGGCGGCCCTCGAAAATACCTACAGTCTAGGGGAATTTCGGACGAAGTTTCCAGGAAAACCGATCTTGGTCTGGGGCTCGACAGCGATCCCAGGATATGGATACCTGTACGGGACGCAGAAGGTAGATGTGTCCAGGTCAAGCTCTATGACTGGACTAAACTCCAGCCTGCAAAGTTCATCTGCTACGGAAGTACCAAGGACGGCTATGGAGGCAATCGGATCTGGCCTGCCGGGGTCGTGGAAAATCATAAAGAAGTGTATCTGTTTGCCGGGGAGCCTGATTGCCTTCTTGCTCACTCACTTGGAATTGAAAACGCGATTACTACGACTGGGGGTGAGGGTTCGTGGGATGATTCTTTCACTCGTATGCTGGCTGGCAAGAAGGTCAACATTATTTACGACATTGATGCGGCGGGTGTGGCTGGGGCCAACAAACTTGTTAGGGCTTTGGGTGCTGCAGCCACTGTGCGGGTTCTGCAGCTTCCTATCAGTGAACCCAAAAACGGGGACTTTACAGATTGGGTACGTCAACAATCCGTGGATTTTCGAAAATTCTCCGAGTGGGCAGGCCTGGCCTCCGTACCGAGTTTACTCCATACTGGACTAATCTCCACTGCCAGATCAGAAAACTTCCAAAAAGACCTGAAGCTCCGCAGCACCGTGTCTGGTAAGGACCTGGCCCCCTACATGGTTCCTAAGCAGGTGCTCATAGGCTGTGACTATTCCGCCCAGAACAAAGCTTGCATTGTCTGCCCCCTGCGGGCCTTCCAGGGCCACGCCACCATCGATCTGGAGGATGGCTCTGCACCCCTGATCGCGTCCGTAGCCAGCGGACAGCTGCAGGTAGACGCAGAACTACGGTCCCACATTGGTATCCCCCAGCGCTGCCCCGGTCACAAGCTGCTTATCGCCAAGCGGGTCCCTGTGTGGGACGTGCGCCTGACAAATGACCTGGACAGTGAGGAAGGCCAAGAGGACGGGGAGTTCATCGCCAGAAGGGCTTTCACACAGGTTGAGATGCAGGCCAACGCCCCCTATGACCTGACCGCTATCGCCACGGCAGACCCCAAGACGCAGAAGTCTTTGCTCTATGTTAAAGAAGCTACGTCCTCCCAGACCGGGTTGGACACATTCACCATTGAAGGCAAAGAACACCTTCTAAAACTATTTGAGGTAACGAATGAAGACGGCGTGGCAGATACTGCAACACACTAAGAAGATGTTGGGGATGGAGGACGTTGTGCCAGAGGAGAACATCCTCATGGAGGCCGACCGGCTCACAGCCGCTGAGAGGAACGCCGAGTACGGGGACTTCTTCAGCGAAGCGGCCAAGACCGCATTCATCCACCAGATGATCCTCTCCGAGTCCTCAGAGCCCTGGAGCCAGGAAGAAAAGGACACCCTGGTGATGATGGTTCGCAAGCTCGTGCGGCACGGGTACAAAAAGAAACGGGACAACCTGGTTGACTTGGCGGGCTACGCCAAGCTGCTGCAGGGGCTGCATGAGGCTGCCTAAAAATGAACAACTCTATAATGCTTTGTAACGTCAAGAAATGTGCTGAGCGCGGGGACCTCTTCGCGGTGGCGAAGATCGATGGGATCTCTGAGCTACACATCTCCATCTGCCCTACTCATTTTAAGGAAAAATCCGATGCCTTTATTAGAGCGGGCTACAGCTACACCAAAGTTACAGAACCTGATCGTAAAGTGGTCAGAGATTACCAAGGACTACGAAGCCAATGTGACCCAGATCTTCGGGCGAGAGATCTTCCACCAGATCTTTGATGTAACCCTATACTCGGCACTTAGCTTCAAGTTCAAAGGGGAGCACGTACAGCGCGGGTGGATAGATGCCCTGATCATTAGCGACACCCGCTGCGGCAAGTCTAAAACCGTATCCAGTCTGTGCAAGCACTTCAAGGTCAGCCCGCCGGTCCAGTGCGAACGCGCCTCCATGCCAGGCGTCCTGGGTGGTATCCTCCAGGAAGGCGGTGGGCGCCAGAGCGTGATCTGGGGGGCCATTCCCCGCCAGGACAAACGCGCTGTTGTGCTGGAAGAGATCACCGGCCTGAAGACCGACGAAATTTCCCAGATGTCCGACTGCCGCAGCTCCGGTGTTGCCAGCCTGAACAAGATCATCTCCGAACGCTGCATGGCCCGCACCCGCAAGCTCTGGCTGAGCAACCCACGCAGCGAACGTAACCGCAGGATGAACACCTACCAGTACGGGGTACAGGCTATCCCCGAGGTCATAGGCCGCTCGGAGGACATTGCCAGGTTCGACTTTGCCACATGTGCCCAAGCCGAAGAGGTTTCCGATGAAGTCCTTAACGCCGAAGACCGGCCTACTGCTCCCCACATCTACACCAGCGAGGCCTGCCACGCCCTCCTCTTCTGGGCGTGGACCAGAACCCCCGAGCAGATCCGCTTCCTTCCAGGAGTGGAAAATCTATGCCTCCGGGTTGCTTCAGAGATGGGAAAGCGTTACAACGCGCAAATACCTATCGTCGAGCCTGGTGAACAGCGGCTCAGGGTCGCCCGAGTCGCCGTCGCTCTTGCCATCCGGTTTCACAGCACCGAAAACGGCACCGACGTCCTGGTAAAAGAAGAGCATGTGGAGCTGGCTGACTGGTTCTTCAGGCAATGCTACGACCGGCCCGCCTTTGGGTACGACCGCTACAGTAAAGAACGCACCCGCCTAGAGGTGCTGACCCCTGAGGATGCGGTCGCGGCAACTACTTTCTTCAACCGTTTCCCTAACGCGCAGTCTGTTATTGACGTTTTCACGGGTGTGGACGTTTCGGACAGGCTTATCACAAACAACCAGCACGACACAGCATCCATCTTCTCCGCAATGCTGGAGCTCGGCCTCGCTGAGGCCACTGGGCGTGGAATCGCCAAGACCTTGAAGTTCAACGCTTTTTACACTCACTGGCAAAGTAGCCGGAAAGGACAGTAATGTACATCGACAAACCAGCTGAACTACATCTCTTCGCAGAGGCTTTGGAAGAGATCGTTGAGGTGATGGGGGATCGTGAAGACGAAGAGGTCCTTCTGGCGGTGGACACGGAGACCACTGGCCTGGACTGGAAGGCCAACGAGATTGTGGGGGCCTCCGTCTTTCACGAAGAAGCTGCCCCGACGTTCTGGTTCGCGGATGCGAAGTACACCGAAGCCGCTGCGCAGCTGGGGGAGGGGGACTTCACCAGCTTTAAAGAGAGCTACAATAGGGCGCTGGGGGAGATCTGGAGCGTCCTGGAAAGCCCTGCCACAGCCAAGGTCTTTCACAACAGCAAGTTTGACCTTCACTTCCTCAGCAAGCATGGCTGTGAGGTTAAGGGAAAGATCTACGACACGTTTATATTAGCCCGCCTGCTGGACGAGACGCGCAGGGACCGGGGACTGAACTACAAGTTAAAGGACCTGGCGGTGGAGTTCTTTGATCCCAAGGCGGCAGACACGGCGGAGAAACTCAATCAGTGGCTCGAACAGAACGGCCTGTCTAAGGGGGAGATGTACAAGGCCCCGCGTGAGATCCTGGCCCCCTACGCGGCTGAGGACGTGCGAATCACGATGGGACTCTACCATGTCCTGCGGGCGAAGCTCAGGGAACTCGGGGTTCCGGATTCGCTGGTGGACCTGGAGTGTGAGATGCTCAGGTGCGCCTATGAGATGGAGAAGGAGGGCCTGCATATTGACAAGGCCTTTCTGACCGAGTACGCAGCTAGGCTGGCGGGGGAGCTCAAGCCATTGCTGGCGGAGATGGTGGCCCTGGCTGGGCAGGAGTTCAACCCATCCTCCGACGCAGAGAGTAGGAAGATCGCGCTGGCCCTGGGCTGGGTCCCCAAGGCGGGGCTCCGCACCACCGATTCCGGCGTCAGTATGGACAAAACCACCCTAGCCAGCTGGGATCACCCGTTCTTTAAGACCCTGGCTACCTGGCGGCGCTTGGCGAAGCTCAGCTCTACGTTCGTGGTGGGACTGCTGGAGAAATGTGTTGACAGCCCCACTGGGCCCCGGGTGCATACCGAGTTCAATACTGCAGGTGCCGACACCTACCGCTGGTCTAGCTCGAAGCCAAACGTGCAAAACCAGGACAAAAAAGGTGAGGGCCGTAAGGGGTTCATCCCCAAGCCGGGACATGCGTTTTGGTTCTTCGATTTCAAGCAGATTGAGCCGGTGATCGCCACGCACTTCACTGAGTCGGAAAAGCTGTTCAAGGCCTTTGCCGATGGGCTGGATTTTCACACCTTTAATGCCCAGATGGCCTTCAATGTGGCTAAGCCGGAGGACGTGACCAAGGAACAGCGGGCGGCGATGAAGGTCGGCGGGTTGGCGATTATGTACGGAGCAGGCAAGCCTAAGATTGCTAGGACCCTGGGAGTCACCTATGCGGAGTCTTCGAGAATCGTCAACACTTTCGGCAAGAACATTCCCGAAATTAAGCACCTCCAATCTGAGCTAAAGGACACCCTCCTGGCCCGTGCGCAGGAGGCGGCCCGTAAGGCGGGGAGGCTGGAGCCCAAGCTGGGAACCTGGCTTTACGATGGCAAGCCAATCATGCACAAATTCGTAAACAAGGAAGATACGTCGGCGAATTGTGAGTTCGAGCCGGGGAAGAAGCCAGAGGATCCCAGCGCTTGGTGGGGGCCTTTCGAGAGCTGGGAAGTGATGAAGGAATGTGGCTACCTTATAAATCCGTTTGGACGGCGCCTCCAGCTTCCCATGAAGTATTCCTACGACGCCCTGAACAAATTGGTGCAGTCCACGGCAGGGGACTGCCTCAAGATTGGGATGGCGCGGGCAGTGAAGGCGACGGGGGTGTACCCGATCAATCAGGTGCATGACGAGTTAATTTTCCAATTTCCGTTAAACGCGGGAATCGAGCCAGCAAAGAAGGTCAAGGCTGCCATGGAGAGCGTAGGCGAGTATTTTCCACGGGTGCCCATTCGCGTGGACGTGGCGATGTCGGAGACTAATTGGGCTGAGGAAAAGGAGGTTGTACTGTGAGTCGTGGGACCAAGATAACCCCACAGAATTTCTGGGGCAGGTGCCTAGCGCCTGCCCGGGGGTGCTGGATTTGGCAGGGGTATAAGGATGCTGGTGGGTATGGGAGGGCTCGTTTTCGAGGGAAGTTGTGGAAAGCTTCCCGTCTTGCTTGGAGGTTTGCCCACAAAGATCCGGGGAAGAAACACGTCCTACACATATGTGACGTCCGTGCTTGCATAAATCCAGAGCACCTGTTCTTAGGCACGAATGCCGATAACGTGCGAGACATGCTCAGCAAGGATCGCCAAGCGAAAGGGGCGCGGCAGGGTGCCTGTAAACTAACGGAGAAACAGGTTCTGCAGATAAGGAGGGCAGAGGGGACGCAGGCGGAGATGTCTAAGAAGTATGGGGTGTCCCAGGTGAGCATATCGGGCATACGTCTTGGTAAAACTTGGCGGCATCTGCTGTGACTGAGACGGAGGCCGCTAGACGCTACATCGTTCCGGTTTTGAAAGCCAGATTCCCCGATTTGTACCTAGAAAAAATTCCCGGCTCGCCATTTAAAAAGGGTCTCCCAGACTACGTCTTCTGTTTGCGAGGTGTGGGTGGCGTGATAGAATGTAAAATGCACGACAACCGAGAGCCTAGCCCCCTCCAGTTAAAGCACTTACGAGACATCACCAGGGCGGGCGGGGTTGGAGTATTGCTTATCATCGAACAGAATCGGAAAATAACATGTCGAACCGTGAAAGCTTCCAAAACAGCCACCTTGCTGGCCTCGGCCCTTGCGTGTTCTGTGGAGCCGTTATGAAGGATTTTGGATTCTGCTGGGAGTGCTGTGCTGTGCCACCCCCAGCAGCCAAGCCTATTCGGGCAGCGGGGGAGGTTCGAGTATCTCCGCCTTCTTCGCGTTTGCAAAGTCCACGGCGCTTTGGCCGAGAACCCAGGCAATTATGATCGGCATCCACTCCATGAGCGCCTCATTCAGGAATGAGATGTCGATGCCGTACCTGCCAGCAACTGGCGTGAGTACTTTAATAAGAAACCCCGACGCCATAACGATAAACTTGCGCGACGTGAGCATCTTTCGCAACAGTGTATTCCACATACAAAAATCACCTCCTTTTTAAGCTTGCTAAGTAAAGAATAATTTGCTAAGGTCTACCCATGAGACACAAAGAACTGCAACTCTACCTTCTGTTTCTGCTGGCCTTTTGGATCCACGGGCGGATCATGCTTAGCCTGTTCGGCGGCTGGGCGGTTATTGCTTT
>JANLXT010000199.1:0-3706 GCA_031365225.1 candidate division FCPU426 bacterium | reverse complement strand
TGGAAGACGACGGGATGGAATTTCATCCCGCCTGGGTGAGCACCATCCGCCAGACCGTATTCACCACACACACACCTGTGCCCGCGGGACATGATCGTTTTGATGCCGCATTGATGGAACGCTATCTAGGATGGATGCGCGAAAAATTGCGCCTGGATCATGTCGGGTTTTTAGGCCTGGGCCGCGAGCATGCCGACAACGAGAGCGAAGCCTTCACCATGACCGTGTTGGCGCTCAAGGGCAGCGCCAAGCACAACGCCGTTAGCAACCTGCACGGCAAGGTCAGCCGCGACATGTGGCAAGGGCTGTGGCCGGGGCGTCCCGTGGACGAGATCCCGATTGGGCACATCACCAATGGCGTGCATCTGGGCACATGGATGGCGCCGGTCTTGCATCGTTTGCTCGAGACAGAATTGGGCCGCGATTGGGAAGCGCGTTTGGACGAGGCCGAGATCCGTGGTCGCATCGACAAGCTGGCCAGTGGCGAACTTTGGGAGACCCATGTCTTTTTGAAGCGCAATTTGGTGCAAGCGGTGCGCGACAACGTGACCCGGGCGGCAAAAATGCGCGGCGAGCCTGTGCCAGACGTCAGCGGGATCTTAGATCCCAATCGCTTGACCATCGGCTTTTCACGCCGTTTTGCCACCTACAAGCGCGCCACGCTTTTGTTGGAGCGCATGGACGAATTGAAGGCGATGGTCAATGACCCTCAGCGCCCAGTTCAATTTATCTTTGCGGGCAAAGCCCATCCCAAAGACGAGCCCGGCAAGAAGCTTATTCAGCAGCTGGCGCTCTTGGCCAAGGACAAAGCCTGGTTGGGTAAGCTGGTCTTTGTCGAGGACTATGACATCGGTATCGCGCGCCAGTTGGTGCAGGGCGTGGATGTCTGGCTCAACAATCCTGAGCGGCCGCTTGAAGCCTGTGGCACCTCGGGCATGAAGGTGGCCATGAATGGCAATCTTAACTGCAGTATCTTGGATGGGTGGTGGGACGAGGCCTACGATGGCAAGAACGGCTTTGCCATTGGCGGCACGATGACTCACACCGACAGCGAGATCCAACGGACCCGTGACGCCGAGAGCCTGTTCCAAGTTTTACGCGAGCGCGTGATCCCCTTGTTTTATCAACGGGACGATGACGGAATCCCTCGTCCCTGGGTGCGGGCGATGAAACGCTCTATGACCAGCTTGATGTGGCGCTACAGCGCAGCTCGTCAGGTCAAAGATTACATGAACATGGCCTACCTACCTGCCGCGGGCGCCGTGTCGGCGGGTATGCCTAAGATCTACTAGGGTGTTTTTGTTTTTCAGAAGCGAGGGCTGACCAGATGAACATCTATGACCTAGCGCGCGAGGCGGGTGTTTCGATCGCCACGGCGTCCAAGGCGCTCAATGGGCGCAAAGACGTGAACGAGGCGACTCGCCAGCGGGTGATGGACACCGCCAAGCGGCTCAATTATCATCCCTCGCACATGGCCCGCGGTTTGGCCCGCAAGCGTAGCGAGAATATTGGCGTGATCGCGTTGCGGCGCTTTCACACGGCCATGTTCACCAATCCTTTTTATAGCCACGTGTTAGAAGGCATGGAGCTTGAACTGACCGATCGCGGGTACAATCTAGTGCTGGGTGTTTTGCCAGGCGAGGATCCCAACGTGCGGGTGCAGGTCCCCAAGATGATCCGCGAAAAGAATGTCGACGGTTTGGTCTTGTTGGGCGAGACTTTGCCCACGCTCTTGCGCGAAGTGCAAGAAAGGCGTATCCCCGCGGTTTTGGTCGATTCGCAGGTGCCGGGTATCGAGATCCACACTGTCTTGACCGACAATCGCCAGGGCGCCAGCTTGGTGGCGCAGCGTTTGGCGGCCTTAGGCCATGCGCGCGTGGCGATGCTGGCTCAAGATACGTCTGATGCCAGTTTTTCTGAGAGAAAACAGGGGTTCATCGATGGTTGCCGCGAGCAAGGGCTTAAGCTCGAGCGGGTGATCGAAGTTTCTGAGGACCCAGCGCAGTGCGCGGCGGTGTTGGCCAAGTTTTTTGCCAGCCCCAAACGTCCGACGGCGGTTTTTTGCTGCAACGACTTTTTCGCGATACGTTTGCTAGAAGCCGCGACGTTGGCGGGCGTGAGCGTGCCACAACAATTGTCTGTCATTGGGTTTGACGACATTGACGCCGCTGGCACGGCCAAGCCGCCCTTGACGACCTTGCGTGTCGATAAAGTCGCCATGGGCAGGCGCGCGGTCCAAAAAGTCTTAGAGCAACTCGACAACCCAAGCCCCGCGACGCGCGAGATGTTGCCTGTCAGCTTGATCGAGCGTGGGTCGCTGGGATCGGCGCCAAAAGAACAAGCTCTTCTGGTGAGGATAATTTAATTTACGCGGACGTGGTGAAATGGCAGCGCCACCGTCTGGATCGCCAAATAAGATTTCGGTGACGCGCGTGGCCAAAGAACGGCCCCGCGACACGCAGTCGGGATGTTTTAATTTACGCGGACGTGGTGAAATGGCAGACACGCAGGACTTAGGATCCTGTGGAGAAATCCGTGAGGGTTCAAGTCCCTCCGTCCGCAAATACTTTTGAGGCAGTGTGCGACCAGACCTTCAATTTTCGGTGCTCTGCGATGATGTGCGCCGTGAAGACAATGGCAAGCTGATGCTGATCGGCTTGTTTGAGGTGTTGGGCGGGCCGCAATTTCCGCTGACCTACCCTGGCATGCATGTGGTCAATCGCTGGGGCAATGGTCAAGGTGAATGGAAACAGAAAGTGCGCCTGGTCAGCGCCAGCAACGAGACCTTGGTCGAGACCCAAGAGAGCCCTGTGCTCTTGCCCGAGGCGCACGCGAACGTGACCGCAGTCTCGTTTTTTAGAAACATCATTTTTCCGCAAGCAGGGCGTTACTGGGTCGAAGTGCTTCTAAACGGCGACCTCTGCCAGCGTTATCCTTTGATGGTAGTTGAAATGCGTCCCAATCTGGGGGTCCCGCCCTCGGCTTGACGGGGCCTTGGCTCCGCTTCTATACTCTTTGAGCGCAAAGGGGATATGCGCCCCTTTTCGCATTTTCTTTTTGACGAGGCAATGATGAAGGTCAGTGTGGTCGACCGTGGCGAGATAAGCCAGGTCCTAGAGATCGAGATCCCCGCCGAAGAAGTTACCGCCGAGTACGAGCGCGCGTTCGCTCGCGCGTCCAAAGAAGCTAACCTACCAGGATTTCGCAAGGGCAAGGTGCCGCGCGAAGTCTTAGAGAAACGCTTTGGCCCCAGCGTTGAGCAAGACGTCCTGAATGAGTTGCTGCCCAAAGCGACCCTCGAGGCGGTACGCCAGCAGTCCATCGCCGCGGTGGGCCGGCCCCGGGTCGAGTGGATTGATTTTAAGGGTGTGGCCGCGAAGGCGCCCCTGCTCTTTAAAGCCCGTATCGAAGTGAAGCCAGAGTTTCAGTTGGCTAGCCGCTTGGACGGGATCGAGCTCAAAGCCAGTTCGGCCGCGGTCAGCGTGGCTGAAATTGATGGCAAAGTTGAGGAATTGCGTCAGCGCGAGGGCAAGCCTGGCGCCAGCGTTAGCCGTCCCAGTCAGACGGGCGACTTGCTCACGATTGATTTTGAAGGCCGCATCGATGGCGCTATTTTTCCTGGCGGCGTTCGCGGCGCATGACGTGCCCTGGCTGGAACGCGCCATTGGCGCGGCGGTCGGCTACCTGTTCGTCCGCCTGATCCCCG
>JANLXT010000161.1:0-6652 GCA_031365225.1 candidate division FCPU426 bacterium | reverse complement strand
GGCCGCGGCGGTCACTTGGGCGGCGGCGGAGTTGTCTGGAACAACGGTGGGCTTCGGGCGAAGATAGAGCCCAATTATAATCAATAACGCTACCACGGCCGAAATGAGGCCAATTCGTTCGATATATTGGGCGTGGGAAAGTTCTGTCGAAGATGCGATAGCCATTACCCCCATTATGAACCAAACGGGCATCGGGGACAAACCCCCATTTTTGTTCTGCCGATAAAGCGATCCGCCTTCCTGGGCTATACCCAGATTTTCGACTTGCAGCTGATCAGTATTTATGGTAAAGTATTGAAATAGAAATGGGGTAAATTCTTTAGGATATACTCAAAAAGACGTGGCGGGTAAAAAACGCAAACTGACATTATCATCCAGCATGCCTTATGGGGCGATCCTCATGTTGGGCGTTTTATTTGTGATTCCGATTTTCACCCAGGCGCAAGGCTATGTCGAACCAGAAGGTCCACCGCCATTTAATGCGCCGGATCGCACAGGTGGCGCGGATGCGCCAATTGAATTCCTAAATGGAACAGCCGGCGAGCAGCGTAAAATTGGATCGCTGATCTTGGGGGAGCGCTATGCAGCGACTACTGCAGCGACCGTCGATGATACACGGATTGCCTATTATACCTGTGATCAGAATGACACTTTTCTGAAGTATCTTCTCCAAGAAGACCCCTACCTTTTTCCTCGGACGACTTTCTTCACGCCTCCTTCCAGCGAATGCGGCACCGATCCCGCACCGTTTTATGTGTCTATGATGGATCAGCATGACGACCGACCTTTCGATGTGATTATTGCGCAGGAGTCAGAACTTCACGCATCTATGGAGGGGCGATTACAAGACTTTGTGAATGACGGTGGAATGCTATTTATTAGCGGCGAGACACCGTCTATGTCGGCACCGACTACGGATGTCTTTGCCGGTGTCGAATTTTGCCAGAGCTATCAGCGGGATGCCATCAATACTGGTTGCAACTTCATCGTTCAAAATGACGCAATTGGAAGTTGTCCGACCGGAAATGGTTCTTGCCCATACAGTTCGCCACCTGAGCCGGCAACGACGGGGGGAATCGCGAAAAATGTTGATCATGGTCTCTGGAACTTCGCGACCGGTGCCGTTTTCGATAAGCCCCCCGAGCAGCGTTTTGAAGGAATTTTTGCTCAATCTACAAATCCGCTTGCTACCTCTATCCCGATTATCGACGTGCCCTATACCATGTCGCGGAACACTACGAACTGGGAAGTTGGATTAGCTGCCCACTGGCAATTTGGGCTGGGCACGGTCTATTATTTGGCCGACGAAGCAGAAGACGGGATTACAGGTACGACCGGGCTATGTGATAGAAAATATTGCTCCGGCGGCACCAATGCAGGTGCAATGTGTACGGTCGCCGGGGACTGCCCCGGGGGTTCCTGTAGTACGGTTGATGAAAACACGATGTGTATCAATGGGGATTTTCCATTGACCAAGCTCATGTTCCGCACGATTTTTCGCCGGTTAACAGACGGCTGCAGTGGGTCCTCCTGTAGCGCGCTTTGTCTCAATCCGAATCCAGCGAACGGCCTGAACGATGCATCGTGCATCCGTGACTGGTCGGGTGCCAATGCCTTTATCGGCGGGCCTTTCTTGCGTCTTCTCGGACCGAGCGAATTGGCCGAAGTGGATGATGGGTTTGCTGCACTGCAAGGGAACGGGCACTTCCTGGAATACATGTCCGTGATCGGAGAGGCGAATTCGGGGGTTAATAACTCTGTGGGTATTCGAGGCCAAAGCACGACGACGTCGAGTTATGCCGGACTATTTTCAGGTAAGGTGGTCGCGCAACGAAATGGCCCCAATACCGAAATTTGTTTAAACGGAACATGTTTAAGTGCATGGAGCGCGATTGCTGGAGCCCCGACTGATTCCGTGACGCTGCAAAATAGCCGCAACCTTACAAAACAGGACGACAACATTGGATTAACTGGTTCGATCGTGGGGGACTCAATCGTCCTAGGCGTGCCGCACGCCTCCAGCCTTCCCGCGTATACATGTGGGGATGGGATTTGTTCAACCCAAAACGGAGAGAACTCAACCACCTGCCCAGCTCCAACCCCAGAATGTTTATGAATCACCGGCCCTTTTTTATCCTGACTGGAATATTCTCGCTCATCGCGGCGGTGATTGCGTCCCCGCTGTTGGCGGTGTCATTTCAAGAGCCAGGAGGCACTCCTCCGGCCGGGATTGTGGCTCCGCCGTTAAATGCCTCGACGAGTACGCAGCGTAAAGCCGGGAACTTTTTAATCGGGCAAAATAGCAGCAGCACCGCAGTGTTTTGTCTGAATCCCGATAGTAGTAACCCTTCCATGGACCCCGCCTTAAATTCTGACTGTATATCCAACTGGTCTAACTTGACCGCTTCACTCGGTGGTCCGTTTGTGCGTTTGAATACCGGCACCACATTATCGGGCGACCCCTTTTTAGTTGCCAGCTACAGTTCGCAAAGTGGGCACGCGAGAATCGCAGCAACGGATAATTCTCACGCCTTTAGCTTGCTCGGAAAAGCGGCCAACGTTTGCCTTCGGACATCGACCGGAAATCCTTGCACCTGGGGCGGTGCGGGCGCGTGTACCTGTACCAATACGACTGGAGCCTGTACGCAAAACCGGGACTGTAAGGATCCATGGTCAGCGGGCACAAAAGACACGACGACAGCGGGAATCTATGCCAGCGATGGCGGAAATTCAAGCAATACGGCCGGTATTTTTCAGGGCCGTGTGTTGATCCAAAGTGTAGGCGGAACACAGGGACAACTATGTTTGAATGGAACTGATATTGGAGACTGTGTCGAGAGTTGGGATCAGATTACTGGTGCAAGCGGAGCATATGTCAGCTTACAAGCCGCCACACCAACTTCAAAACAAACCGGGGCCGCTATGACGTCCGGTGTTTCGCTTGTTTCATCCGTGATCGCTGGGGATCCGGCGGCACTTGGCCTGAATGTGACCTGTGGGGACGGTATTTGTACGACCTCGCATGAAAACACGACCAACTGTTCAATTGATTGCAGCACGGTTACCCCAATTCAGGATTTTGCCGTCGGGCCCAACGGGCTAGCCTTGACGCTGTCCGGCACCACCGGGTCGCAAACATTTAGCGGAAATGTAAAATTATTGATCGTAAAATCTACGGGGTCACCGCCCACATTCTCTCCACTCGCCGGCGCCTCATATACGGTGGGCCAGACGTATGGAAATAGCACCATCCACTATTACAACGACCAGGCACAAAATACGGGTATCACCGGGGTGCCAGATGACTCATATACCATGGGCGTTACCAATTATTATACGGCGTATCTCGGTAGTCAGTACCCGCAGTGGAGCGTCGGGCAGACCACTTCATTTAAAGGCTGGCCGCTGGCGTTAAATAAAATTGGTAACTCCAATAAGGCGATTATTTCTGGGCCGGGGTTCGATTGTGGCACGACATGCGCCAGCCTAACCGTTTTAGTACCTGATGCACTCAATGTCCAATTTTGTACTACGGTATTTACGAATTATCGACTCGCGTATTCAGGCGCATGTTCAGGACAGAGTTGCTCATTCGTCATGAATAATCAAAAAATGGTGACCGCGGCCATTACCAACCGAACCGGTAGTGGGTTTACTGATTGCATTTAGTATGAATCTCAAAAAAAAACATATTAAAACTATTCTGCTGGCAGCGAGCTTTATCTTTGTAGGATTTGGCGGTACGGCCCTGGCACAGACCTTTATCGAACCGTCTGGGCCAGCCCCGGGTGGACGATCGGCCACGTATCTTGATACTTCGAGCACCACCCAAAAAAAATTAGGGTCACTCATTATAGGGGATGGTGCGGGAACTGCAGAAACCTTCTGCTTGAACGCGAATTCCTCGGCGAGTACTGATGCGAACTGTATTACTACCTGGACGGATTTACTTGGGAAAGTAGGTGGACCGTTTGTAGAAACACATGCTGATGATACGATTACCAGTCCGGGCTTACCAAGCAGTTATGATCCGAGTTTCCAGATCGGCTATGCACGGGTGCGAGGGAATGCATCACCTGCGACGGATGCCATCGTCGCGACGGCCAATCTAACGTACCCAGGCACGGCTGTGGCTGTCTACGGAACAGATAATCGTGATAATTCAAACTATGCGGGATATTTTTCTGGGCGACTCTCTATCGTAAATCACTATGAACTCAGCCCCATTCCGGATATCCCAGGAGAAATTTGCTTGAATGCTGATACGCCATATAATCCAGCAGACGCAGCTCCGCGCTATGGATGTATTGACGATTGGGCGGATGTTGGGGGCGTCGCAGCCGGTCCATACGTGCAGTTGCAACCGGCGAACCCGCCCAACCCACAAGTCGGCTCGGCCTGGATTTCGAAATCCTGGCAAATGGGAGCGGTGGTTGCGGGTAACCCCTCTTTTGTAAGCACCAGTTATTGCGGCGATGGACTGTGCAGTACGAATATTAATGAATCAAGTGGATCATGTGCGATTGACTGCAATGGATTTTCTGGCTTTGGGAATATAACTACCGATCCGTGCCAAGATACTGGAACGTGTGATTCAGGGGTACTCATTCCACCGGTCGAACAGTAATCTATGAAACACTTTTTTTCTAACAACCGAATTTTTCTCACCATTCTTAGTCTGATTGGACTGATGGGAATTGGATTAGCAGCCAACCAAGTCCAGGCCGGTCCGATAACGCCGAATGGGACGTATACAAATACAAAACTGGGTGTGTACGAAGGCGTGCTTGTGGTAGCCTCAAGTTCAACCTCTGCACTGGAAATCGGTAATGCGGGCACCGACGTTGCGGCGACGGGAGATCTCTATATTCGACCGGGAAGTTTGCCGACTGGCGCTACAAATATTATCCAACTCGCCAAGAGCGGTTCACCGGCAAAGGTGGATCTTATTCTTCAACCCGGCGCTCAATTATGCTTGAGCCAGGCGAGTACGACTGGAGTTGAAGATTGCCGCGCTATCTGGCCACCCACCAGTGGCTCGGGGGATCTCTATTGGGAAACGTATACCGCAACCGCAATTAAACCTCGGGCGGATAACGCCCCAAACGCCGTGATTCGGGTTGGGAAACGCCTCACTCCAGTTTTAGGTGCGAGTCGAGCATTCAGCGTCTTTGGAAATAGCACTCGAGTGGTACGAACTTCTGGATGGATTACGACTGGTGTGAATGAAGATGATGGGAGTGGCACATACGTGGATAGGTATGGGAACTCCTTGATCGTAGGCAACTTGAATAGCACCGGAGAGCTAAGCATTTATGGTTACTCTGACCGACCGTACAACAGTGCCTATAAATATACGAACGGTGATGCGACGTATGGACTACATGGAAATGGATCTTTGATTGATGCTGATACGTTCGATAGTGCGAGCAGCCTCCTTTTTAAGTCGTACTACTGCATTCAGGGCGCAAATAATGGTAAATCGTGTTTAAATGGGGCAGGTAATGGTCCGGATGCTACGAAATGTCCAGGCGGTTCTTGTTCGCAAAACAATTTAATCGTGAGAGAGAGCTCAACAGGGCAATTTATTTGTCTGCGTACCAATGATGGGCGCCTTTGTACGGGCGGACCCACGCCGGGTAAACCATGTCCAATTGGAAATGAATGTGGCGCCGGCGGCACTTGTACGTATATGTGTTCCACGAACGTGGCGTCCTGCCAGGATGATCCGAATATTACCCAATTCCGATTGCGTGGATTTCCAAGCGGGACCTTGTATGCGAATGCTACGAATGGAAAGTTTTGCTCCAACAAGAAACAAGCGAAAGTCTGCCGCGGGGGAGCCGCTCCGTTACCGTACGGCCAGCTCTGTAATACAACTGCGGAATGTTCGTCTTGGGCTGGATCTACATGTCAGCCGTTGGATTGCTTCACGCAAACTACCTGTAGCACCCCGGCTCCTCAAGGACGTACCTGTACGGTACCTTCCGATTGCACTATTTATGGGGCTGGGTCTACTTGCACTGTTCCAGTACAATCATGCCCAAACAATACTGAATGTCGAATTACCAGTGCGGGTGGTACGCAAGGTCCTTGCACACAATATATTGCCTGTTCCCAAAATTCAAACTGTGATGTTACCGGTGGAGATGGCGATTGTAAGACGTTTGGTTTCTGCAGCGGTGGGCCAGGCTTCAGTGGCGCACAACAGGGGACGAAACATTGCGCGGGCGGAACGCGAAATGGAAAAGTATGCGATAAGGAAAATATTTGTATCGGCGGCACCCAAGACGGGACCTATGGATACACTGGTGTGAACGATGCGGTCCAAAAAGCTGCCTGCGAATCGTTTGGCGGAAGAATCGGAAATTCTGTTGATTATTGCCCTGGCGGAGGGACCTGCGTGCCGGACCGACTCTGTTCGCCCACCAATAGCTCGCAGGATTGCACCACTGGTGAATTATGTGTGTTAAACATGGGATTAGGATATGCAGATTCTTCACCCCCAGACGCGAATCGCTGTAATACAATGTGTCAATCACATAAGGTCAACCGTTGCCGGGGGAATTCAAATGTATTTGAAGAACCGATTACGCTGAGTGATCCTGATGCGGGATTTTGTAGCCCGATTTCTGGGCCGACCTACGGCGAG
>JANLXT010000151.1:0-7049 GCA_031365225.1 candidate division FCPU426 bacterium | reverse complement strand
ACCACAATCCATCACCCCACCCTCGCCCATCACGGCGTGCAAGCGCTCGTCTTTGTTGATCGCCCCCGTGGGGTGCTGGTTAAAGAGATTGGCCTGCGCCAACGGCGCGGGTCCCATAAACTTGCTGCTGGCGCTGAACTGGGGGCAGGCTTCCATGCAGCAACCACAGGTCATGCAGCGTGAAAAATCATACATGCGCTCGGCTTCGGCGGGCGAGACCTTAGGGCCGGGCCCTAGATCATAGGTGCCATCGATCGAGATCCACGCCTTCACTTTGGCCAGCGCTTGGAACATGGGCGTGCGGTCCACAATCAAGTCACGCACCGTCTTAAACTTGGACAGCGGACGGATCTCGATAGGCTGCTTGAGCTTGTCGATCAAGGCCGAGCAAGCCTGTCGCGGAACACCATTGATGACCATGCTGCAAGCGCCGCAAACTTCTTCGAGGCAATTGCTATCCCAGACCACGGGATTGATCTTTTTGCCCGCCTTATTGATGGGATTCAGCTGTATTTCCATCAGGCAGGCGATCACGTTCATGTTGGGCTGATAGGGCAGCGAGAACTCGTCCCAGTAGGGGGCGGCGTCCTCACTGTCCTGACGAAAGATTCGGATCTCGATATTTGACGGCATGCGAGCCTCGGGGCGTGGTGTTAAAGCGGCTTAGTCGTATTTGCGCGCGACAGGTTTGATCAAATGCGTGTCGATCTCTTTGTAGCTGAGCTTGGGACCCTGCGCAGTCCACGACGCCAGGGTGGTCTTCATCCATTTGCTATCATCGCGATCAGGGAATGCGGGTTTGTAGTGGGCGCCACGGCTCTCATCGCGCTCTAACGCGCCCAAGGTCACGATCTCGGCCAGCTCGAGCATGTTCCAAAGCTGATTAACAAAAAGCTTGGGTTGATTGTTCCAGCCGCTGTCATCGATGCACGCCACATTGGCCCAGCGCTCTTTGAGCTCACCGATCTTGGTCAACACGGTCTTCAGCTGCTCGTTGTCGCGCACGATCGATACGTAGCTGACCATCAAGAGACCCAGTTCGCGATGCAAGGCGTAGGGGGTTTCTTTGCCCTGCATGCTTCCAATCTTGTCAAAGCGCTGTTCCCAGCGTTTGCGTTCCGCTTCAAAAAGGGCGCTATCCGCCTCGGCGTGTTTTTGGTTAGCGTACGCCGCAACCGCGGGCGCGACCAATTGGCCCTCGAACACGCAGCTGAGCAAGCTGTTGGCACCCAGACGATTGGCGCCGTGGTATTGGTAGCTGCACTCACCGATGGCGTAAAGCCCGGGAATGTTGGTGCTTTGATTGCGCGGGCTCTGACGGTTGAGAAAACCATCGGCCTTGGCCTCGTAATCCACCCACAGGCCCCCCATGCTGTAATGCATGGCCGGAAAGATCTTCATGGGCAGCTCTCGCGGATCTTCGCCCATAAACTTCTCGTAGATCTCTAAGATGCCGCCCAGCTTGCGATTGAGCGTGGCCTTATCGATGTGCGTCAAATCTAGATAGACCATCAATTGGCCACCTACACCTAACCCCAAGTCGACGGCGACATGGTAGATCTCGCGACTGGCGACATCGCGTGGCACAAGATTTTTGAAGCGAGGATACTTCTCTTCTAAGAAATACCAGCGCTCGGATTCGGGGATCAATTTGGGGGCGCGGTTATCGCCCTTGGCCTTGGGCACCCACACTCTGCCCCCCTCGCCACGCGCGCTCTCGGACATCAGCCGCAGCTTGTCGACACCAGGGATTGCCGTGGGATGGATCTGTATCATCTCGGGATTGCCCATCAGCGCGCCCTGCTGGTACACGCTGCTGACGATCGAACCCGTGTTGACCATGCTATGCGTGCTTTGGCGATAGATCTGGCCGGGACCGCCCGACGCCAAGATCACCGCGTCCGCGGCAAAGGTCTGCACGCGCATGCTGGTCAAGTGCACGGCGCAGAGCCCGCGGCAAGCGCCCGTCGCGTCTTGCACGATGCTGAGCGCTTCCCAGCCTTCATACTTTTTGACTTTGCCTTCGGCTTCCCAACGGCGCACCTGCTCATCAAGCGCGTACAGCAACTGCTGGCCCGTGGTCGCGCCCGCGAACGCGGTGCGGCTGACCATGGTCCCGCCAAAACGCCTAAAATCGAGGTTGCCTTCGGGCGTGCGATTGAATGCGACGCCCATGCGGTCGAACATAAAGATGATGCTGGGGGCCGCGTAGCACATCTCTTTGACGGGAGGTTGTTCCGCCAAAAAATCGCCACCCTTGATGGTGTCGTAGGTGTGTATCTCTGGGCTGTCGTCCTCGCCCTTGATGTTGACCGCGGCGTTGATGCCACCCTGCGCGCAGACCGAATGCGAGCGCTTGACTGGCACCACGCTAAAGAGCGAGACCTCGTGACCGCTCTCGGCCAGCTTGATGCTAGCCATCAGACCCGCGAGACCGCCACCGACAACAATAAATTTGGACATACGCTAAGACCTAGAGAAAACGAGAAAAAACAGACAAGTTATTTATTGTTTGGCGTCATCACTTGACTTGGCGCTTCGACCACACGCTTGGCGTGCTGAAAGACATCGATGCCGCGCCCGCTAAAACCTAGCAAGGCGTTGATGCCCATCAAAAAGACGGCCAGACCTAATCCCATGCAAAGCTTCCAGGCCAAGTCCATGGACTTTTGACCCGTGACAATGCCCCACGCTGTCGCGAATCCCCACAGGCCGTTGGCCAGGTGAAACGATGCCGCCAGGATCCCCAATACATAGCCAATGAAATAGACGGGCTTGGCGTAATCCACCGCTAAGGTTTGAAACATTTGATCTGAGGGAATGTTGGCAAAACGGGTTGTTCGAAGATGGGCGATAATAAAGAAAAGTAAGATAAATCCTGAGACGCGCTGAAGCAGATACATCCAATTGGCGCGGAACTGATACCCGCCATTGTTGTACTTGGCGGTGCGAGCGATGTAAATCCCCAGTCCCGCGTGAAAGAAGATGGGTGCCAGCAGGCCGATCTCTAAAAAATAAAGGTAGGGCAATCCGCGCAACATGCCAACCGTGTGATTAAACGCCTCGGCCCCCGCGACGCTGTTGCTATTCTCAAATAAATGAAATATCACAAAACCGGCGATCGGGACCACGCCGCTAAGACTGTGCAGGCGCTTGAGCAAAAAATACCGATTGGCTTGCATGGAAAGCATCCTCATGGTTTAGAAAAAGTCTTGAGCGGCAATAAGTTTAGGCCCCCTAAACTTGGCTGTCAACAAAAGGGCAGGCCCAAAAATACATATTTTCAAATGACGAAACAACCAGGAAGGCGCCCAAAGGGGCCCAAACCTCAGTTGCGATACTTAGCCACCACTTCTTTGACAAAGGGCCCCAAAGCGACAGTCTTGGCCCAAAGGCGGGTGTCTTCGACCGTGCTCTGTATCAGCTTGGAGTCCAGTTCGCTGAGCTGTTGAACACAGTCTTGGCGCAGTTTGGCGTAGGCGCTGGGCCGGCTGACCTGCGCTTTATCACTGTGAATCACGCGATCACAGAGCAGCAGTAATTTGAGCGCGTCCAATTGCTTTTTTTCTTTGACGAGCACGCCAGCCAAGCCCGCGAGCGCGGCCAGGGCGAAATCTTCTAGGTCGGGCGCCTCGGATAAGCTCAAGGACCGCGAATAGTTCTTGAGGGCGTCCGGGGCTTGGTTCAGCGCGCTCTCGGTCTCGGCGATCTTGACGAAGGTCCAGCCTTTGCTCGCGCGGGCGGCGGCCCCAAGCTGCCCGTAGTCTAGATTGGCTTTTTTGTAGAGCTCCCGCGCTTTGGTCGGGTTGCCCATCTTGATATAAAGATCCCCTTGAATCTCCTGAGCCTCGATAACGCCAAGGGTGTTTTTGGCCGCCTGCATCGCCTGCGCGACCGCGCCACTCAGCGTGAACGCTTCTTCTAAGCGGCCAGCCTGCATCAACAGCTCAACTTTTTGAAGCAGGATCACGGCTTTCTTTTGATCGCCATCAGCGAGGGCACTGGCGCTGGCCATCGCTCGATCGAGCAAAGCGAGGGCGTTGCTACTATCACCAAGCCCACCATACACAATGGACGCGCACGCCAGCGCCGCCTGAGCGCCCTTACCCTGCGCCAGGGTCTCGAAGAGTTTTAGGCTTTCTAACGCGAAGGGTAGCGCGTCCTGCCAAATCCGCTCACGGCACAAGCGTTCGCTTAAGCGCAGCAAGACCCAGGCGACCCCCGCCTGATCACCAAGCTCGCTCAGGCGTTCTTTTGCTCTCAAATAAAGAGCGACCCCTTCAGCGCGCGAGCCCTCATCCAAGGCAATGCCACCCAAGATCCTGAGGGTGCGCGCTTCTTCGCTCGCGTTGCCCAATCCTTTAAAGACTTCCAAGCTCTGATTCAAGATCGTCTTGGCCTGGGGATCACGCGCAGTCGCCCAAAGTTGCCGTCCCAAGCCCGCGCTGGCCCACGCCTCGCCATTCTTATCCCCCAACTGCCGATACAGCGCTTGAGCTTCGCTTAGACACGCGCTCGCCGTTGGTGGATTGAGGCGCGCGAGGCGCACCAGCCAATAGGCGGCGGCGTCTTTGCCCTGCAATCGCTTAAAGGTCTGAATGCTACGCTCAAGAACTTTGGCGGTCTCGCTGGCGCTGGCGCTACCCGCGTCAAAGTGGCTCTGGGACACAAGCGCCACGAGCGAAGCAAAGCCTTTGATGGACTCTTCGGTGCTGACGCCCTCGAACGCTTTCAGCTCAGACCCGCCCCAAAGCCCCAGGGCCTGCTCGATCATGGCGCGCCCTTGCGGCCCTTCACCAAGCAGTTCCGTCGCCAATGCCAAACAACGCGCAGCCTGGCTTAAGGGCCGGGCCCAAGCTCTTTCAAGCCCCCATTTCCAAGCTCGCTTGATATTGTCCAGGTCCTGGCGCAACGTTTTCAAGGCGCGCGCCTGCCCTGATCCACCGATGGCGGCTTCTTGGTCTTTTAACAGCTGCAGATAATAGCGCGCGTGAAGATCAAGCGCCTTGGCCTTGTCTCCCGGCAAGGTGTCCAACTTTGCTTGAGCAAACTGCCGCGTGATCTCAGAGATCGAAAAGCGATCCTCGCCCTCCGCGCGTACCAGCGACTTGTCCGTCAGATCCATTAATTTTTTTGAGTCCGCCAAAGCCACTCGCCGGGCCGCTTCCCCCGAAAAGCCCTCTAAGAACACGCTTAGGTTTTGAAAGGTCTTTTGCTCGTCGGCGCTTAAGAGCTTCCAAGAATATTCAAAGAGCGCGCGCAAGCTGCGTTGCCGCTCGGGCAGGTCCTTCTCGGCGCTGACCAACAACGCGACACTGGTGTCTAGGCGCTTGCAGATATCTTTCAATGTTTGAGCGCGGACCCAGGCGGCCGCCAACTCTAAAGCCAAAGGCATGCCCTCTAAGCGCTGACAGATTCGCCCGAAAAAGTCCTCATCCTCGGGTTTAACCTCAAAATCGGGTCGGGCCATCCGCGCCCGCTGTAAAAAGATCTTGACCGCGCCACCGCTGGGCAGCTCTAGATCTAGCCCGCGGATCTCTAACACGGTCTCTGAACCGTGATTCAAGCGCGAGCGGCAACTGGCCAGTATCTTTACCTTGGGCGCCGCCTGCAGGATCAGGGACAAGAGCCCAATATCTGCCAGCAGCTGATCAAAGTTGTCCAAGATGAGCAAGAGCTCTTTGTCGCGCAAATAACTTAACAACTGGGTCGTGGGGTCTTCTTTTTCGTAACTTGTCACCCGCAACGACTCGACCACTTTGGCCACGATCTGCTCGGGTGCCGTCAACGCCTCGAGCGCGACAAAATAGACCCCGTTCTTAAAATTCTTCAGCGCGTCGGACCCAGCCTGAATACAGAGCCGCGTCTTGCCCATGCCGCCCGCGCCACGCACGGTCAATAGACGTTGATTGGGTGTCGCCAAAAAAGTGGCGATGCTCGCCAGCTCTTTTTCGCGACCCACAAACGGCGTCAACTGCGCGGGTAGATTGTGTGGACGATCCGAAAGGGATTTTAGCGGGGGGAAATGAGTGAGCTTGAGGCTGGCATGGATCAGACCATAAACTTGCTGAGGCTCGGGCAGGTCCTTGACCTGATGCACACCCAGATCCGCGAACGTGGCACCCGGAGGCAAGCCACCGAGTTTTTTCATGTCTTCTGAGACCAGGACCTGACCACCCCAGCCCAGAGACAAGAGCCTGGCAGTGCGGTTGGCCACGGGCCCAAAATAGTCCCCACCCATCTGCTCGGCTTCGCCGCTATGAAACGCCATGCGAATACGCAGCTCGCCGATGCCAGGCCAATTTTCTTTTTGAACCTGACGCTGTATCTCGACCGCGCAACGCAAGGGCGCGTCGGTCTTGGCCATGGCCCCATCAAAGATCACAAACACGCCATCACCCGTGTGCTTGATGAGCTTGCCACCAAACCCAGCGATCGCCTGCTCTAATATCTGGTTATGCCGGGCGATCACCTGGCCCATCACATCCGGATAACGCTCCCACTTTTCAGTGGAGCCTTCGATGTCGGTAAAACAAAAAACTGCCATGCGATTTAGCCCAAGCGCTTCAAAACGAACATAATCATAGTAGGAACTGGAGAGATCTAAGACCCCAGCCGATAAACCTTCACCACACGCGCCTTGGCTTTGCCGACACGATTGATCGCGACAATACGTACGTAATAAAGACCTGTCGCCAGATCGGCGGGCCAGGGGATGGCGACTGAGATCCAGCCTAAGGGGTAGGGGCCGGCGGGTTGTCCAATGCCGGACGTCACCAAGCTCATGCCCGTCGAATACACTTTGACTTGGATCTCTTCGGCTGAGCCTTGGGCCATTTCAAGTGACAGGCTTAAGGCGCCGCCGCTCTGTGGATTGGGCACGGGGAGCGCTTGGATGATGATCGGAACCATGTTGGTGATGATGACCGCGGTCGGCGTGGCGGTGAATGTCGCGGCCAGGCCAGGCGTGACGGTCTGAGTCTGGGTGCGTGTGGGGCTCGCCGTGAACGTGTTCGTCGCGGTGGGCGAGGCCGTCTGGGTGGTGCTTT
>JANLXT010000107.1:0-2578 GCA_031365225.1 candidate division FCPU426 bacterium | reverse complement strand
CCTGGGCCGGACGAATGCCCGTCCAACGGTGGACCAGATCATGGTAGAACTCTGCAATGTCTTCGGGCGCAACGTCACCAGACAGGAGGTGCCGCTCGGTCTCCACCCGGCAGCAGGTCAGAATCATACGATAGAGCGGATTCCGCTCTTGGGTATTCGCGTGGGTTGACCAGAACGCCTGGTACAACTGCTCCGGACTGACCGAGCCGAAGGCAGGTAACCAGCGCGATGCAACTCGTTGAAACCATTCCCAGAATCCCTGGGAACCGACGGTCATCATGCCGAAGACCTCGGCCAACGCCTCATCCGCGGCACTCGCCTGACTCATCATGACGTCCGGCAAGGAGTCGCGAATCCATTTCGTCTGGTGCATGTGCACGAGCACATGGCCAAGTTCATGGACTACGCCTATTAACCCGCCTGACCCGGCTATTTGAAGGCCCAATGGATCGGTCGACTTGAGAAGCAGGCCAATCCCCATCTGCTGCGGGTCGATCACCAAACAAGATGTATGTTGGCGCTGCTCGATCGTGACGAACCGCTCCATCCCAAACTGGGTTCCGATATACCGACTCAATTCGAGTTGGTTTGCAATCGGAAATTCACCGCCGGGAGCAAAAGCACTTCCGTTGCCGGATGCCCTAACATCGGGAAGCTGCTCCGAGAGTGCCGCGAGCAACGTCCCAACTGCGGGAAAGAATGTCGTCGCAACGAAACCCGGATTGCGGTCCCGTGCCAGAACCTCATAGTACGAATCCGGTTTGCTTGGACTCGCGCCTAGGCAGGTGGCCACCTCCCGAGAAATTGCAAGTTGCTCGGTGAGGGTCGGAACGTACAGCCGAAAATTCGACTCGGACTTCGCGACTTCCCAAGCGAGCTTTGCTTCCCGGGTTATTGACGCATCCCTTCCAATCAGCTCGGAAGGAACGAGATTGGATTGATGGTAGAGCCGATGTAACCGTTCGACAAAACCATACTCGCTGGTCGTCAATTCGGACGAATCGGCTCGCACTCCTTCAAGCAGAGCACCGATCTTTGGATCTTGAAACGCATGGTGCGCTTGAGTCGCGATTGCCACTCGTTCTTCGGCGGGTGCATTTCGCCAGACGGATCTCCGTCGCGCATACGCCAATTCGGCCGGACGCGCCAATGTCTCCAGCAATTCGCTAAAATGGAAATGAGCATGCATGAGCCAGACTCCTATAGTCATCGCCGAAGCGATGGAAGAGGGACACCAAGATCAGTGCTACAGAAGGTGCCCCCACCCTACCCTCGCGACCGGCACGGGTCAAGCCTATCGCTTGACCTTTTGAAAATACAAGGGATATAGTGATGCCAAGCGCGGCCATCAGTCGGAACGCCCGACTATGCCACTCTGGCAATGGAACCGCGTCAGTGCTCGTTTCGAGAGGAGGCTTCAATTGCTCGCAAAGCGGCTGATGGTCGCGGCTCTGCTCGCGGGAGGAATCCTGGCCAGCTCGGCTCAGGCAAATCCCGGCAAGCTCGGCCAGGCATCGTTCGCGGCCAGTCGGGCACCCGACTGGAGGGTCACGAAGCTGCGTGCGATCGGTGACCCGGACGTGCCCGAAGGCCGGCCCAAGATGCAGGCCAAGGGCGCGGTCGACAACTACCGCATCCGTGCCGTCGGTGACCCGGACATTCCGGACGGACGCTGGTGGAGATTCCTCAACCTGCTGCGGTAGCGCTCACTGAAGTTCGTTCGCACCTGATGTAATTTGCATCTGGTGCCCCCCCCCTCCGGGCTGCTCGTGCGCGAGTAGCCCGGCCTTTTTACATTACACGGTTGCGTGAAGCTGGTAGACTGCGATCGCCATCGCGCTTGCTACATTTAACGATTCTTTTTGTCCACGCATAGGAATTTCTAAAGTAGTGTCACATAGTTTTTGCAACGCCGGGCTGACTCCCCTGACTTCGTTCCCAATAATTAAGACCAGCGGCCAAGTGGGTTCCCACGTAAAAATATTTTTACTTGTTTTGGATTGCTCAAGCGCGGCAATGTGGTAACCCTCCTGCCGCTTCCGTTTGAGCCAGGCGCCTGGCTGAGTAACGGATTCCCACGGCATAAAATCTTCGGCGCCGAGTGCGGTCTTGGTGACACCTGGATGCGGCGGACGAGCTGAATAGCCACTGAGAACTATTTTCGAAACTCCCGCGCCATCGGCGGTACGAAAAAATGATCCGACATTGTAGGCTGACCTAATATTGTGTGCAAGGACAATGAGCTCTTGAGGTTTCATATTATTCGAAGGCGGTCAGTCCTGAGCTTAGTCGAAGGACAGAGCGGATGTTGTGAGCGAGGACTATTAATTCTTTGTCCATGATCCCGAGCTTCGTTTCCGACGTTCGCGTTTATCAATATTTGATTTCAGCACACGATCTAAAAGCCCTTTGGGTTCGCCACCCTCGTCGACTTCAATAATCTGATCTGGATCAATGAGCGCATCGACATCGGTGTTTACTTCTTCACTCAGGCGATATGATTCGAGCAAGTTATCCGGAATTTCGTTCAGAAACTGTGAAGGTGCATTCAGATGCATGGACATGGTGCGATACCCGC